>NZ_JBQQCO010000003.1:0-184590 GCF_052246295.1 Piscibacillus sp. B03
ATTCTCGAAATTTCTCTATTTCTTTCAGGACAATTGGACGCACTCGTCCCCCATATTTGTTAACGAATCGATCCCAATGATTATGTTTATCAAAAAATATGCGTCTTAGAATATTATCCATACTAAAAAAATACCACAGAACAGCGTTCTATGGCACAATTTTTATACTTTCTTATCTTTTAAGAAAAAACACCTAGTGTCTATACTAGGTGTCTTAAAGGTCCATTAAACCTAAACTAATTTGTAAAGCTTCATCGACCTGTTTCATCAGGTGTTCATCCAATGAAGTTATTTTGTCGGTTAATCGTTGTTTATCAATCGTACGTATTTGTTCTAATAAGACTACCGAATCTCTTTCAAACTTATACTTTTTTGAATCAATCTCAACGTGGGTAGGCAGTTTAGCTTTCTGAATTTGAGCAGTAATAGCTGCCACAATCACCGTTGGACTAAAACGATTACCTATATTATTTTGTATAATGAGGACTGGGCGAACTCCGCCTTGCTCTGATCCTACAACGGGTGTTAGATCAGCATAGTAGACGTCGCCACGTTTTACGTACAAATTAATTACACCCCACTCACTAAGCGCTCAAGAGTGGTTTCAGCCTCCTCTTCGGCTTCAAATGCTTCAGATGCAATTCCTAAGTTGATATTTCTCATTTCGACATAACCACGGCGCATCTTATCTTTAATTTTACGTTTCTTTTCCTCTTGCACATAAGTGTTAACAGCTTGCAGGATTAATGCCTCACGATCAAGTTCATCGTGATTTTCAACTAAGTGATCACACTCGTTAATTAAAGACACGGGTAGTCTTACGACAATTTCTTTCGAAGCTTCAGACATTCCTTACACCCCCAGGTTAATTCGCGCAGCAAAATCTATTCATTATCATAGCACTCTTCCCCATGATTCGTAAAGAAAAAACAGAAAAAAAGTCGGTTATAAAAGAATTTTAAGTGATTTTTAAGAAAAATTAGTGTTTATTTTTATAGAACCTTGGAATTCTTTCACCTAACATACAAGGTATTTCATAGTTTATCGTTTCAAGATGGTCAGCTACATCATCCATCGTAACTAGACTAGATTCTTGAGAGCCAATTAGTGTAACGGTAGTACCTAATTCATAACGTTGGTCGAGTTTTATCATGCATTGGTCCATGCATATACGACCAACAATCGGAAAAAGTTGGTTTTCAATTTGGATTTCAAAGTTTTGTAGCTTTCGTATCCATCCATCCCCATAACCAATTGGGATAGTTCCGATCCATTCGTCTTCTGGAGCACGATAAGTAGCTCCGTAACTAATTGCATCACCTTTGTGAATCCACTTAACATGAATGAGCTTAGAATATAGTGCAAAGGCAGGTTTCAAGTTAATCGGTTTCTCTGCTTTAATTGGTTTGGATGGGTATAGCCCATACATACTAATTCCAAACCGTACACCATCATACATATCATTTGGAAAGCGCATAGAAGCAGCTGAGTTACCAATATGAATTGTAATTGAATCTGGCAAATAAGGTTTAACTTGTTTTAACCACTGTCGGAATGCCCCCAATTGTTGATGAAAGTATTTCAAGTCTTCTTCATCAGCCGTTGCAAAATGGGTGAAAACACCTGTGATTCTAATATTAGAATCATTACAAGCCCTAATAACATCATATGCTTCTTCAACACTTCTTATACCTATACGTCCCATACCTGTGTCAACTTTAAGGTGGATAGATAAATCTTGATCCTCTAATTGACCTTTAGCCTGTTCTATCCATTCCGTTTGAAAGGCTGTGAGTGTAATACCATTTTCAGCAGCCAACTGGACGTAGTCTGGGCTTGTCCAACCCATCACAATAATCGGAATTTCCTTGAAATGTTTTCTTAACCTCAAAGCTTCGTCTAATATTGCAACAGCTAATGTAGTAGCTCCAGCCTCAAGAGCTGCTTGCGCTACTTCAACTTCTCCATGTCCATAAGCATCAGCTTTAACAACAGCGAAGACTTCTTTATCTAGTAGATGTTTTTTCATTTCTCTTACATTGTGACGAATCGCATCAAGATCAATGTCAATCCATGTATCACGATGATATCCAGCTTTATCCATGCTATACCCTCTTCTAATTGTTATTTATACTGTCATTATTATCTTAGTAACCTTCTGATACTGTCAATGGAATCACCGCTGGAAATTATATTAAATTGATTTGGCATACATAAAATCAATAACGATATAAATTTATTAGACATAAGAAATCATTATATGAGACATTTGAGGACAAATTGAGGAATAGAATTTTGTCGAAAATGGGTATTCGTCTTAATTTATAAGACATTGAAGTCAATTTATAGGACATTATAGCTAAAATATGAGATATTGGCACAAAAAAATTACCCATAATAGAAACTATTACGGGTAATCAATAATTCACAACAGTATTCATTTTATTTCATCGCTTGCCCTTGAACAGATTTAGCAATTGCCATCATCTCTTCAATGGTTAACGTGTCACTCGCTAACACGAAACTCATACCATCTTGTTGCCACTCAAGGGAATGACCAGAAAAATGACCCACTGTAAAGCCTAAGTCTACCATTTCACCCTGTGCGTAGACTGGTACATCTACAGAGGTAGGGTGAGAATTCGCGTACATCTCTTGTACTAACGAGAAGTGCTTGTCACCTTCATACGTTAAGATTGATCGCTCGCCATTTTCCGTCGAAACTACTTTCTCGTTTGTGAACTCAACCCCTTCAGGTAAGTTCGTTGGATAATAGACCGCCATTGACTGTTCTTCTAACTCAGCAACAGTTGGAACACTAACTGTACCTTCTGCTAAGTTTTGCTCAGTATTGAATTCACCCTCTTCAATTTCAGGGTTAAATTCAAATTCTGTGAAATCTACTTTCACCATCGTCTCATTTTGAGAGTTTAACACTCTTACATGAGCTGGCTCATATGTTTTCTTATGGAAGTAGATTTTTTGGTAAGGTAATTGTTGATTACCTTTATAGTTCGTTTTCACAGTAAACTCATAGAAATTTTCCGTACTCTTGAATTCACGGTCAGAGTCATTTGCGATATCTGACACTAACGATGTGAATAGATATGGCTGGCTATGATGTTTCGGCCAATCATTTTGGAACTTGTAACTTTTGTTGATGGAAGGAGTTAATACAAAAACACCTTCGTCATTTCTTAAGATTACTTGGTTCCCTTTTTCATCTAGCTCATTTTGAAGTACAACTTTGTAATAATCGTCTTTCTTATGCCAAACTTGTACATCAAATTGTTGTGGTTCTTCTCCTGTTTCGATCACCATGTCTGCATTTGCTTTAAAGCTTTGCATGTCCCCTGCTTTTTTGTTTAATGCATCCACAACATCTTCAGCCGTGTTCTCTCCACACGCTGCCAGTAGCCCCACCATTGACAAGAGTAAAATGAAGAGCACTAGTTTTCTTTTCATTCAGACAACTCCTTCGCCTCATAATCGTTACTTATTCTTTAGGAACAAGCGATCTATTCGTGTTGCGGTGACAATGTGCACATTGGATCATTTGTTACCCCGCAATACACTATATGAGACGACTTGTCTTAATATGCAGACTAGCTATAAGAGAAATTTTATTTTTCTATAATGACTTGTGCTACAGCGTATTCCTTACTATGAGAAATAGATACATGTGCGCCTTCTTTAAATATTCCATTTTCAAATAGTTGAGGACGTCCATATTCATCAGCAATAATTTCTATAGATTGAAAAGATAGATGACGCCCGATTCCTGTGCCCATTGCCTTACTATAAGCCTCTTTAACTGCAAACCTTCCAGCAATATATTCTACTTTTCTCTTTTGATGAGTATAACTTTCAAGCTTGTCTCTTTCTCTATCAGTTAAAATTCTACGTATAAATTGATCGCCTTTATTGATTAAACGTTCAATTCTATGTAATTCAACAAGGTCAATCCCTGTACCGATAATCATATTTTCACTCTACTTTCCACAAATTTAATTGAAACTTTTAATAAAGATTAGTATCCTTAAGAAAAGTGCTTATAACACGATTTTAAGCGCATACATATTTTACGAAAGAGGCGACCTAAATGTTTTTCATCCGAACTGAAAGCTTTCAACAGTTTTTAAAGCTTTACCCTGTTGTATCAGTAATCGTCGCCATCAATCTAATTTTATTCTTATTTACTCATATCATCACGTTACCCATATTTGTTGATTTGTTTACATTAATGGTTGGGTTTAACCTATATATTCAAATGGGTGAATATTGGCGGCTATTAACTCCTATCTTCCTTCACGGGAGTATTATGCACGTCTTGTTTAATAGCTTTAGTACTGTATTATTTGGTCCTGCTTTAGAACAAATGCTGGGTAAATTTAAGTTTATTTTATCATATTTATTAACGGGGATTCTGGCAAATGTTGCTTACTACTTCCTTGGAGATCTCATGGCTTCACATGTAGGGGCTTCAGGTGCGATTTATGGCCTATTTGGTCTATATGCTTATATGATTTTCGCTAGACGCGACTTAATTGATTCGCAAAGTACACAGATCGTTGTTGTCTTTATTATTATCGGTTTCTTAACATCGTTTGGACCTGGTATTAACTATATTGCACATATCTTCGGCTTTATTGCTGGGTTAGCATTAGGTCCCATACTAATCGACAAGATTAAGAACAGCTATTATGATCGATATATTTAAGGTTAATCATAACCTTTTCCTATAAAAGGGGCAGATTGTTTTCAAAAACGGACCGTACTTTTGGAAAAAGGGCCGATATTTTTAATAGTGGGAGTATATTCTTAAAAAGAGGCCGACAAATTTCTCAAACTGGCCGTAAATCTCAAAAAAGAGGCCATTATCCTAACCATAAACTTACCAATCGAGGTGTTCGAGGAATGGAGCAAAGACAAGTCGCACCATACATAGCCATTACAATCGGTGTACTAGCCGTTTCAACTTCAGCCATCTTTGTCCGATTAGCTGATGCTCCTTCTTCAATTGTAGCTCTTTATCGGTTAGTGTTTGCTGTTTTACTCATGCTACCGCTTGTTTTAATAAAGTTCCGTCACGAATTAGGTAATATTTCAAAAAGAGACTTGCTATTATCAACGGCATCGGGTATATTTTTAGCTTTACATTTCATTTTATGGTTTGAATCTCTAAATCACACATCCGTTGCCAGTTCGGTCGTATTAGTGACAACACAACCTATTTGGGCATTTATTGGCGGGTACCTATTCTTTAAAGAGCGATTCACAAGTGGTGGAGTTATTAGCTTAGTCATTGCTTTTGTTGGGAGTGTCATTATCAGTTGGGGTGATTTCCAAATTAGTGGCATGGCTTTATTTGGAAACTTTCTAGCTTTGATGGGTGCTATTGCAGTGACTGGTTACTTTTTATTTGGCCAGACTGTTAGACAACGTTTAACTTTAATTCCATACACATTCATCGTTTATGGGATCAGTTCTATTACGTTAATTATTTACAATTTAATATTAAATGAACCATTTACGGGGTATACAACTGATACATGGCTTTACTTCTTAGCTTTAGCGATCATCCCGACATTTTTTGGCCATACGCTATTTAACTGGGCCATAAAATGGGTGAATGCATCAACAATTACGATGGGAATTCTATTTGAACCAGTTGGTGCCTCAATCTTAGCATTCTTCCTCCTAGATGAACTTGTCACATGGTCACAGTTTTTAGGTGGAGTCATAGTTATATTTGGTTTAATACTATTTATTTTTAGCACATCTAAGAAAAAGAAGGTCAAAGTATTAGACAATTAGCATATTAAATTATAAAAAGAAAATAAAAAGAGGTGAGGTTATGGATTTTCAACTAATGGTAGACGGCGGTGCTGATCTATCGAAAGAAACCATAGAACGTTTTAACATTAAGATTGTCCCACTGAATATTCATTTCGAGGATGCGGAATACAAAGCTGGAGAAGACTTAGATTTGCAGACATTTTATAACAAAATGTCTGAAGCTGAAGAATTGCCAAAGACCTCCGCTTCAAGCCCAAATGACTTCTATGATGCCTTTAAAGAAGTAGACCCAGAAATCCCAATATTAATGCTTGCACTTACGAAGAACTTAAGTGCTACGTATCAAAACGCGGTTCTTGGTAAGGAAATGCTTCTAGATGAAGAACCAAACCGAAAAATTGAAATCATTAATACAAAGACAGCTTCTAGCGGAATTGCGTTATTAGCTAATGAAGCTATTAAATTAAAGCTAGAACAAGTCGACTTCAAGGAAATAACCGAAAAGCTTAAAGGCTATGTTGAAAAAACGACGACACTTTTTTCATTAAAAACCGTAGAAAACCTTATTAAAGGCGGAAGATTGGACAAGATGCGCGGAACAATCGCAAAAACCCTTAACATTAAGTTGTTAATGAAAGCATCAGAAGAAGGTACCATTGAAGTAACCGAGAAGGTCCGAGGGGAGAAAAAAGCATTACGCCGCCTTGTTGATCAAATTGGAGATTACTCTAAATCATTGGAAGGCAAAACAATCGCCCTCGCCCATAGTAACTGTGAAGAGAAGGCAAAAAAAGTATTAGCTACCATTCGTGAAAAGTATCAACCAGAAGAAGAGATGCTTGTTGAGATGGGTCCTCTCATTGCAACACATGCTGGGGAAAGTGCCCTTGTCCTGTCATTCCTTGAAGATTAATAATGAAAAAAAGTGCTGACCGATTATCGGTCAGCACTTTTGTATGTTCCATGATATTTTTCATAGTCTGGTGCAGGTGAGAAGATTGCTAAGATCATGGCTATAATTGGAAGTATGAGTACAAGTAATAATATTTCTTGATAACCTCCGTACCATGCAAAGAAATAACCAAATGGAATTGGTCCTAATGCTGAACCGAAAACCATAGTAGATTGCGCTAGAATCTTTATACTTCCAAGATGCGTTCTACCGAAGTAGTTTGGCCATACAATACTTAACGCAATACGCTCAAATCCGTGGGCGAACCCCCATATTACGCCGTATATAATAGCTCCTGTGGCACTAGATACAAAATAGAGCGTTGTGATTGCAATAATGTGTATCGCAAACATGCCAGATAATATATAGTTCACTTTCACTTTATCTGCTAAATATCCCGATATAAATGTAACTGGGAATCCGATAATTGCCATTATTGATATATATTTTAAACTAAAATAATGGGTTATAGTAGTAATATGTAGTTTACAGTCTGAAAAAATTGACAACAGTCTGAACTGCGTTAATACGATTATATCATTGGGATGCTAGTGCTAATGGGCAGAGTATATATAGTTTGTCACCACCAATGGAAATTGAATTGTAGATTATTAATATAATAGATATCCATTATGTAAGAAAAATGACAGAAAGACGAGACGGTAATTAATACAACAATTGCCGTCTCTTTGACATTATGAATTTATGATCACTCATTTCTAGGATGAAAAAAATCATCTAAGTAAGGTGTAAATATGTATAATGTTTTTGGTTAAAGCCTGTGTGTTAGCTTGAATTGCATGTTATCCTTATAAAATATAATATTAAGAGGGACTTAAGCAAAAGTTGAGAAGAATCTGGGGGAGATTACTTGAAAAGAAAATTACTAATTTCACTTATTACATCAATAATATCTGTTCCAATAGTTGCCTATTTTTTTAATGATTTTATTTTTCCTGCCCATTTCGGTTTGCTTGGATTTGTTAGTCTTTGGGTAGTACCAATTATACTAATCTATGGAATTCCAGTTTCATTTATATCAGATAAAGTGACCCAAAAAAAACTGGGTTCTAAACGCATGTTTTATTCACTAACTATTCACTTATTTTTAGGCACACTATTTGCATACCTTTTTATTTTAATTTTTGATAACAGATTTATTCCTTCTATGGCACATCCAGTAGATCGAACATTATTACTAGGTTCAATGGTTACAGCCTTCGTTTTTTGGGGCGTTACTGAGTATTTGAGACTTAAATCATATAAATAATCGGCCACTAGTTTAATTAAACCACTGCTATGCAAAAAACTTCGTTTACCAGAGTTATGAATGATGTATACCCTTTGGATAATCTCTGAACGTGCGCATAACAAGTAATTTTAAAGATTTACCTGCCTTCTACGCAAAATTTACTAAATGTTGAAAATTAATCTTTTTAGACGAGAAGTATTTAAATTATAGAGTAATTTATATGACATTAATTGCTTTATAAACTATCCTTTCGATTAAAGAGTAGGGCAGATAGAAAATAAAGTGTTAAAGACAGTATTACTCTTAACCGAAAAAGAGGTAAAAGATATATCATAATTGTAAACCTAAAAAATAAGTCTTTCCGATAATGAATCGGAAAGACTTAAGGTCTCATTCCCTTGACGAAGTCATTTAACGTCTTAACCATTGGGGCGATTTGAGATGCTGTTTTCATAAATTGATTAGTTGTTGCAATCACCTTATCTATATCCACTTCACCTTGATCATCTTGAAAGTATTGAAGTAATGGAGCCACAGTGTTTTGTAAATTCATAGAATGATTTTGCTCATATTGATCTGGAACTTCAAAATATAATGGTTGTTGTTCATTGTGAAATTGTTGCTGATATGGGTTCTGAGAATATTGGTTCGGATAATAATAGGAAGGATAATAATAATTATTAGGGAAATCTGGTTCATTGAATATTTGATTACGATGGTTATTCAAGGTACACACCTCCTAACTCATCTTATGATAGATGGGCTAGGAAGAGTGTTTGTCTATTAGTGAATACCTAATTCTTTTTTAATTCGGTTGAATTGCAAGCCTTCAATATAAGTATCACCTATCAAAATTGTAGGTGTCGCAAATATTCCTTGGTCTTGCAAAATCTTTAGGTGATCAGGGTTTTCTTTTATATTCCGTTCTTCGAAATTAACCCCCCATGAATCAAGCTGACGTTTTAAATGCTCCGACTTTCTACACTGCTCATGACTGTAGACAATAACCGATTGATTATTCAATTAATGTCACCTCATTCTAGTTGTTACGTAATCCTTATTCCCATTACGTAATTAAGGTAAACATTACGAATTATTTTTTAATGAATCTGCATGAAGGCCTAATCGCTTAATTAAATCAATCGCCTGTTGTTTTTCTTCATTAGATAAACCATCCATAATGTGTTCAATTTGCTTCCAATGTTGAGGGAATATGTCATTCAATAATAAGCGTCCCTTTTCTGTTATTTGGGCAAACGTCACACGACGATCTTGATCAGACCGCACACGCTCTAAATAGCCTTTTTTCTCCAAATTATTAACAACATAGGTAATACTTCCGCTTGTTAATAAAATTCGTTCACCAATTTTTTGTAAAGGTTGTGCCCCTCTATGATAAAGTAATTCTAAAGTTGCAAACTCAGTTGGGTTTAGCCCATAACGAACCATATCGTCTTGAGCCAAATCTAAAATAGTTCTAGTTGCTTTTGATAATACGACAAATAACTTTAAAGAAGGATCTTCTCTACGTTCTTTATAAACTTCATGTTCCATAATTTCCATCACCTTCCTGTCTTATAAACTCATTATAAGGATTACAGTGAAAAGCGTCAAAACAGTTTTCAAACAAATATAAATCTGTCATAATAAACTTGCTTCAAGGAGGTTTAAAAATATGATTGAAGATACAGGTGAACGCGTAGTTCCGAAGCTGATGGATCCATTAAACCCGCTATTGTTAGAGCATATTGCTCGTTACCAATTTGCACTTGATTATTTGTACGGGAGAGTATTAGATTTATCATGTGGTGCTGGATACGGTACACATATGATTGCCAAACGTCGAAAGAAAGAAGTTATTGAAGTAGTTGGACTAGACCTTGATCAAGAAGTTATTAGGTATGCGAAAGGTGAATACTATCATCCTAAATCAAGATTTGAAGTGGGTGATGCAACGGATCCATCTTTGGTAGATACTTATGGGGCATTTGATTGCATCGTAAGCTTTGAAACAATTGAACATATTGAAGATGAACAAGCCATTTTAGATAATTATTATAGATTGTTAAAGCCTGGCGGAACCTTAATTGTGTCAACTCCGTTCGGCGAAGGTCGTGGTGTACCATGCGGAAATCCATTCCACATATACCAGCTTACTCAAGATGAATTTAGAAATCTATTTAAAAACCAATACGAAGAAGTAGAATTTTTCTATCAAAACGGCGTCGTTTTAGAGCCTTTTAAACGAGAGAACGTTCATTATCCACTCGGTGTAGCTGTATGCAAAAAGAGCGAAGAATAGTCAACTATTCTTCGCCTACTAAATTCTCTCCAACTATTACATCTAGTTGATCCGGTAAAGCTTGAACCTCAATAGGGGTTTCTAAATATACTTCCCCATCTGTATCTACCTCTTCTACAGTTGCTGCGTTAATCTTAACTTTTTTTCCTGTCATATGTTTAATTTGATTATCTTTATTTTCATCTCGAATGTAAGATAGTGAAAACCAATCTCGAATCGTTTGTAAATTAGATTCTTTAATAATGAGAATATCTAATTGTCCATCATGAATAGAAATGGTTGGTAACGGAAATTGGTGAGTTCCTATGAAATGACCGTTCATGACTAAGACCATGACTGCTTCCTCAGTAAAAGTTTCACCATCCACGGTTATCTCAAATTGGTTTGTTTCACTTTGCTGAAACTTTTGAATCGCACTTATAAAATAACTTAGCCTTCCTAGTGATTGTTTTAATTGCTCATCTATATTCTCAGACGTTTCTGTTATAAGGCCGACACCAGAAAAATTCATAAAATACCGATTATTAATTGATGCTACATCAACAGCCTGTGGTTGTGATTGAACAATATTTTGAGCGGCTTTTTTAATATTTAACGGGATTTCTAACGTACGAGCTATATCATTACATGTACCTCCAGGTAAAATAGCCATGTAAGGAGGTTTTTCTAAAGACATTAATTCATTTACTACTTCATGAACCGTTCCGTCTCCACCATAAACAATCACAAGATCCACATCTTGTTGACATGCCTCTTTTAAGTCCTCAATTGATTCAGATTGATAAATGGTTAGTTCTTTAATATATGGATGTAAAATAGGGATTGCCTGTTGCATCAGCTTGCTCTTCTCATCCTCAGGCTTATCAGCATTTAATATTAACATCGCACGTTGGTAGTTCATATCATCACTCCATTATTATTAGTTTTCCTCAACAAGTCAAAGTTCAAACCAGTTAATAGTATTGTTTTGCCACTATACGAATATGGGTATAGTAGTAACAACAATTTAGAAAAAGGAGTGTTAGAATGGGATTAATACTATTTCTAATAGTTGGTGGGATTATCGGTTGGATTGCTGGTCTAATGTTAGGCGGTGTACCAGGCGGAATTATAGGTAATATTGTAGCTGGTATTATTGGTGCATGGATCGGTGAGTCCTTATTTGGGCCTTTAGGTCCTGAAATAATGGGTATTCCAATCTTATCAGCAATTCTAGGTGCGTTAATTTTTGTTGCTATCTTAAGTATTATTCTAAAAATGATTAGAAGATAATTCATTCCCACATAAGCTTTTGCGACATTTCGACGCAAAAGCTTTTTTTCACTATTACAGTTAAAGGCATATCAATTGAATTTTATTAATAAATATCAAACAATTAAGGCATATATTTCAAATTAGAAAGGTGTCTAACTATGAGTTTACAACTAAGTGTTTTAGACCAATCACCTCTACTACAAGGTCACAACGAACAAGATGCTTTGGCACAAACAATAGCCTTAGCCAAACATGTTGATGAGTTAGGATATAAACGTTTCTGGATGAGTGAACACCATAGTACAAAAAGTTTGGCAGGTTCTGCACCTGAAATCTTAGTATCTGCTGTTGCAGCTCAAACGAAACATATACGAGTTGGTACGGGTGGTGTTTTATTGCCTCATTACAGCCCGTATAAAATCGCTGAAACGTTTCGTGTGCTCGAAGGGCTATATCCAGGGCGAATAGATTTAGGAATTGGGCGTGCTCCAGGCGGAATGCCGGGAGTTAACTACGCATTAAACCGTGGTCAGTATCCAGATGTCCAAAGTTACCCTACTCAAGTATCTCACCTGATTGATTACCTAATAGGGGAATCACCAGAAGGCTATGAAGTGAAGGCAACTCCATTTGGAAGTACGGTCCCTCCCGTGTTTATGTTAGGGTCTAGTGGCGGAAGTGCATCTGTTGCTGGTCAACTTGGTACTGGTTACACATTCGCTCAATTCATCAATGGAGATGGTCACCCAGCTGCTATTGATCGTTATTATAATAGTTTTATTCCATCAGACATTATGAGAGAGCCTCAAGCCAGTGTAGCCGTATTCGCCGTCATTGGTGATACTGAAGAGGAAGCTGAATTTTTTGCATCAAGCTTAGATTATGCCTTATTAACATTGGCACAAGGGAAAGTTCGACAATACTTCCCTTCACCTGAAGAAGCAAGTCAAAACAAATATAATATGTATGAACAAGAGGCGATCCGTGATAACCGTAAGCGAATGATTGTCGGTGATGTGCAGAGTGTCAAGCAACAACTTGAGCACTTAGCTGATACATTTAAGGTTAATGAAATTATGGTTAACTGTATTGTAAGTCCATTTGAACGACGCGTAGATTCTTATACAAAATTAGCTAACGCATTTAATTTATAAGGAGTGAACGTTATGTTAGCTTTTGATCATTTAGTGATATACTCAAACGATCCTAAGCGACATCAAGAAATTTTCTCTTCATCTCATAAACAAGTTGGCGTCCAAGGAGGTCAGCACAACGATTGGGGTACTCACAATTATTTGGCATTTTATAACAATAACGCTTATGTTGAGTGGCTAGGGATTGATGATGAAACGAAAGCCAAATCATCGGATAACCCTCTTATTCAACATGCTTATCATGCTATGACTAGCGAACATGAAGGTCCCATTCAGTTCGCATTAAGAGTGGACGATATCAAACGATACCAACAACATTTTGAGGATCATAACATTGAGTATGCAGGCCCCTTTCCTGGTAAACGGACTCGGCCTGATGGAAGTACTTTAGAGTGGAGTATGTTATTTCCTAAATATGACTTTAATTCAGAACCTCTTCCATTTTTAATAGAATGGAGTGGTGAAGGGAATAAACCTTTAGACCAAGCAGACATGAATCCAAGTGATTTTAATAAAATCATGGTTTACTCTAATAATCCAAAAGATTTTGTATCCCGTCTGAAATCAATTTACTTACTAGATGACCCACAATCAAAAGATGGATTTGAATGGGAATTAGAAAACGGTAAACTTATTGTGAAAAAAGGTACAGGATTAGAAGCACGTTTTAAGTTCAATTTAATCAAATTTAAGTCAACATATTAAGGCCTCGACTAAGAGGTCTTTTTTATTTCCTAACCCGAAATATTCTTTAATCGAAGTTTTGATTATGGTATAATGACCATAATTGAAAGAATATTTTGAAGTTATGAGGAGGCCAACATATGAGTCAAACAACTTACCCAGTAGTCTGGGACTTAGATGTCTTTTTTAAAGGTGGTAGTGAATCGCCTGAATTACGTCAACATTTAGATGAAACGAAAGAACGTGTGCGTACATATGCAGAAGCAGCAAAATCATTTAATACACCAACTTCTGCTTCTGATGCTGAAGAAGTAGTTAGCAAGTTAGAAGAAGTGTCTGACTTAATGCAACACATTAGACAAGCAAGTGCTTTTGTTAGCTGTTTAGAGGCTCAAGATATGAGTGATCAGAAAGCGAGCGCCTTACGCAGTGAAATTACAGAAATGAGTGCATTATTTGGCTCATCCATGAATGTTATTAAGCAGAAGCTTTCTAAAACCGAAGATAGCGTATGGAATGAATTATTAGAGCATGAAAAATTAAGCGAACTAACCTTTGTATTAAACGAATGGCGCGACCAAGCCAAAGAAGAGCTATCTGAAGAGGAAGAAGCTTTAATCACAGCTTTATCTGTAGATGGTTATCATGCTTGGGGGCAAATGTATAACACAATTGTTGGTGGTATGACTGTCAAAGTTAACGGTGAAGAATTATCTGTTGGTCAGACTAATAACTTATTGTCTCATGAAGACCCAGCTATTCGTAAAGAAGCTTATGAAAAGTTAGAAGCGGCTTGGAAAGAGAAGGAACACCTTTTTGCTAAAACATTAAATCACTTAGCTGGCTTCCGTCTTAACACATACAAAAAGCGTGGATGGGATAACGTACTTAAAGAACCACTTGATATTAATCGCATGAAGGAAGAAACGCTAGATGCGATGTGGGATGCGATCTCTAAAAACAAAGAGTTATTTGTAGACTACTTAAATCGTAAAGCACAACTGTTAGGTAAAGAAAAATTAGAATGGTACGATCTTGGAGCACCAACTCAAAAGAACAAGAAAAAATTATCTTATGATGAAGGTGCGGAATTTATCTTAAAACATTTTGAAAAGTTCAGCCCGAAAATGGCAAGCTTTGCTAAACGTGCATTTGAAGAGGCGTGGATTGAAGCTGAGGACCGTCCAGGTAAGCGCCCAGGTGGTTTCTGTACAGGCTTCCCATTAAGTGAGCAGTCTCGTATTTTTATGACTTATAGCGGTTCAATGTCTAACGTGGCAACACTGGCACATGAATTAGGCCATGCGTTTCACTCATTTGCGTTAAAAGGTGTTCATCCACTAAACCGTCGTTATGCGATGAACGTGGCTGAGACAGCTTCTACTTTTGCAGAAATGATCGTGGCAGACGCATCTGTAAAAGAAGCAAACTCAGATGAAGAAAAAATTGCATTATTAGAAGATAAATTACAACGTAGTGTCGCGTTCTTTATGAACATCCATTCTCGCTTCTTATTCGAAACACGCTTTTATGAAGAGCGTAAAAATGGGTTTGTTCCAGCTAGTCGCTTGAATGAATTAACAGATCAAGCTCAACGTGAGGCTTATTGTGATACTGTAAATTCAACAAGCCCTAGTTATTGGTCGAACAAACTCCACTTCCATATTACAGGTGTTCCGTTTTATAACTTCCCGTACACATTCGGTTACCTGTTCTCATTAAGCATTTATGCTAAAGCACTTGAGGAAGGCACAAATTACGAAGATCAATATATGGCACTTCTTCGCGATACAGCTGTGATGAGTGTTGAGGACCTTGCTATGAAACACTTAGGCGAAGATATCACAAAAGAATCATTCTGGGAGAAAGGTATCGAACTTTGCAAGAACGATGTGAAAGAATACTTAAACTTGACTGAGTAGATATTGATTGATTAAGGCCGGATGGTTCCGGCCTTTTCTTATATTTTTCATGACATATGGTCAAGAATATCGGCCTGTTTTCGGATTTTTTAGGTCCCTTTTGTATCAGTGGTTTTTTTGAATTTATCGGTCAGTTTTTCAGAAATATCGATCGCTTTCTGAAATATATCAGTCACTTTTCAAGATTTATCAATCACTTTTTTTAAAACATCGCTGACTTATTTCAGCGATGTTTTTCCATTAACATTCTTTTCATAATAAACAAATGGTTCTTTGTAATGACCATGTGGTTCTGACGTTACATATGAGTAACCAGCTTTTTCAAACAAACGTAGCGCTGCTTTGTTTGATCCATTTGTATCTGTTCTTAATGACGGTACTCCCTTCTGTATAGCCAATTGATCTGCATGATGATAAAAAGCTAATCCAATCCCGCGCAGTCGCGACTCTGGATCAACGGCTAATCTTTTCATACACAAAAAAGGCTTCTGTGAGATTTTCCACGGAATTTCATCATATTCATGATGCCCTTCATCACTAATGCAAGCAACACCTAGCAATTCTCCGTCATCATCGTACACATATAATTGTCCATTATGTAAGTCTTGTTCATAGTGCTTCTTTGTTGGATACGTATCATCCCATTGGTCATTGCCTTCTTTTAGCATTTGAGCTTTAGCTTTTTTTACAAGTACTTCAATTTGTTCTAAGTCTTCTTTTCGTCCTCTACGAATCATGTTGCCACCTCTTTCTTTATAAAGATTTTACTCGATTAAAATAAGTCATTCAATTGATTGACATTCAAACCACCATTTGAATATAATATATTCAAACAGATATTTTAATGAAAGAGGTTAACGTTATGAAACTTCCAAATTGTACGTCTGCGGTAACTGAAGAGGAACTGCAGCATGTCTATACATCACTCAATCAAGTACCAATTAAATCAGTTAGTCAACTTTTCAAAGTATTAAGTGACGAGACACGAGTCAAAATCGCGCACGCTCTTACTATTCAAGATGAATTATGTGTTTGTGATGTGGCAGCGATTACCGACACGTCTGTCGCAAGTGCTTCCCATCATTTACGCACGTTAAAAAAACATGGTTTAGCCAAAATAAGAAAAGATGGCAAGAATGTTTATTATTCGCTCGATGATCATCACGTTCATGACTTGATAAAAATCGCAATCGAGCACCAGGAGGAACTGGAGGAATAAGTTATGGGAGATCAAGAACAAAGTTTTTATGTTCAAGGTATGTCTTGTGCCAATTGCGCCAAAACGTTTGAAAACAACGTAAAAGAAATCTCAACCGTTAAAAATGCTGACGTGAACTTTGGTGCATCAAAAATCACCGTAGAAGGGGCAGCATCTATTGAAGATCTTGAAAAAGCTGGCTCATTTGAAAACTTAAAAATCACCCAAGAATATGAGGATACCCCTCAAAAATCATTTTGGGATTATGTTAAGGAAAACGGCAATGTCGTTGGTTCACTCATCTTTTTAGCATTAGGTATTGCTCTTTTCTTTCAAATTGGTGAAGAGCATCCTGTGACGATCGGATCGTTTATTGCTTCTATTGTCATTGGAGGCCACCGTCTATTCATAGCTGGTTTTCAAAACTTAGTTAAACTGCGCTTTGATATGAAGACATTAATGACCATTGCCGTCATTGGTGCCGCTTTAATCGGGGAGTGGATTGAAGGTGCCGCAGTTGTCATTTTGTTTGCGATTAGTGAAGCACTTGAGTCTTACTCTATGGACAAAGCACGAAATTCAATCAAATCATTAATGGGGATCGCCCCTAAAACCGCTAATATTATGAGAGATGGTCAACAACAAGAAGTTAGTGTTGATAACATCCAAGTGAATGATATCGTCATAGTCAAGCCAGGTGAGAAAATACCGGTCGACGGTGTGGTCTCAAAAGGTGAGTCTTCGATTAACCAAGCATCTATTACAGGTGAGTCTGTTCCAGTTTATAAAGGATTAGATGATGAAGTTTTTGCCGGAACTCTTAACGAGGAAGGTTATTTAGAAGTTAGAACGACGAAATTAGTTAAAGACTCGACTTTATCTAAAATTATTCATCTCGTTGAAGAAGCACAAAACGAAAAAGCACCTGCTCAACAATTTGTCGATCGATTTGCGGCTTACTATACACCTTTAATTATGCTCATTGCATTAGGTGTAGCAACTGTACCCCCACTCTTTTTCGGAGCTCGATTTGAAACTTGGTTATACCAAGGGTTAGCTGTATTAGTCGTTGGTTGTCCTTGCGCCCTAGTTGTTTCAACTCCCGTTGCTATTGTCACAGCAATTGGAAGTGCAGCTCGAAACGGTGTATTAGTTAAAGGCGGAGCTTATTTAGAATCTCTAGGACATATCGATGCCATCGCTTTTGATAAAACAGGTACGATTACAAAAGGTGAACCTGTCGTCCAACACTATCAAAACCTATCTAATAAAAGTGATGACGAGTTATTTTCAATCGCAAGTAGCTTAGAACGACAATCACAGCACCCATTAGCCAGAGCTGTTATACATTATGCTGAACAATTTAACCTTCAGCATTACGAAGTTGAAAGGTTTCAAGCACAAACAGGTAAAGGTATTACAGGATTGATTAACGGAACCGATTATCAAATTGGTAGCCCTGGGATGTTTCAGGAATTAAGCGCAGCGGTTCAAATTGAGGTCGAAAATCTACAAGAACAAGGTCACACCGTCATCTTAATTGCAGGAAACAACACCGTTATTGGCATCATCGCGATTGCAGATGCTGTACGTGACATGCCGAAACAGATGATTAAAGACATTCACGCACTAGGCATGAAACATTCGATCTTACTAACAGGTGATAACGATAAGACCGCCCGTTCCATTTCAGAACAAGTCGGTATCAAAGAATTTTTGGCAAATCTTCTACCGAAAGATAAGCAAACACAGATCAAACAGTTGAGCCAAAAATACGGTAAAGTAGCCATGGTTGGTGATGGAGTCAATGACGCTCCTGCATTAGCCACAGCAGATGTCGGCATCGCCATGGGAAGTGCCGGAACCGATACCGCACTTGAAACCGCGGATATAGCATTAATGGGAGATGACTTAAGCAAGCTACCATTTACAGTGCGCCTTAGCCGACGTACATTAAACATCATCAAACAAAACATTGGATTTGCTTTAGGCTTAAAAGTAGTCGCACTCTTACTCGTCATTCCAGGATGGCTCACACTTTGGATCGCCATCCTAGCCGATATGGGCGCGACACTACTTGTAACACTGAATGCCTTGAGGTTAATTAAAAATAAGGAAACTAATTAGTGAAGGTGGCGACTCCTGTTCGCCACCTTCACTTTTTCTTTAAATCCAGGGACCATTTATGAAATTCCCCATATATTTAATTTTTTCCTCATAAATTTAAATTTTTCCCCATATATTCAGATTTTTCCCCATAAATTTAAAAAATTCCCCATAAATTACGTAATCATAAGAAAAGCGCAAGCATGGCGCTTGCGCTTACTAAGTAACAACCAATTTAACATTCCTAACTAAAGTCTCCATCTCATCTTCTGTTCCAATTGAAATCCTTATATAATCTTTCAAGTTCTCAAAGTATCTCACATAAATTTTCTCTTGCTTTAGTGTTTCGTATAATGCTTTAGCAGGTATTCGGTTGGGTTTAACAAACAAAAAGTTGGCTTGTGACGATAAAACATCAAAACCTAAACGTTCAAGCTCACCCTTCGTCCATTCACGAGTTTTAACGATTTGTGAGATCGTCTCTTGATAATAATCATCATCTTGTAAAGCCGCTTCAGCTCCGGCTAAGGTGACACGATTGATGGTATAAGAGTTAAACGAATTTTTGATCCGTTCTAGCCCTTTGATCAGTTCGGCGTTTCCAATGGCATAACCTAACCGAATGCCGGCCAACGCATGCGATTTAGATAACGTGCGCGTGATAAGGACGTTTGGATATTTTTTCGTTAATGGAACAGCTGATTCGGCACCGAAGGCTACATATGCTTCATCAATGATTACCACTTGATTTGGATTCCTCTTAACAATGGTTTCAAATTCATCCAAGCCTAGAGCCAATCCAGTCGGGGCATTGGGGTTAGGGAAAATGACGCCACCGATGGAATCACACATGCCCTCTACATTTATTGAAAAATCATCTTTCAAAGGAACCGTCTGATACGGAATGTCATAGAGCTTTGCATATACTGGGTAAAAACTATACGTAATCTCTGGAAACTTTATGGCTTCATTCGGTTCGAAAAACGCTTGAAAGGCGAACGCCAATACTTCATCTGATCCATTTCCGACAAACACATGTTGAGGCTCCACGCCTTCTCGTCTTGCAATTACATTTCTAAGTGAATCCACGGTCGGGCTAGGATACTTTCTTAGGTCATCACCAATAGCACCTTGCATCGCATCTATCGCTTTTGGTGACGGTGGATATGGATTTTCATTCGTGTTTAACTTAATGACATTCGTCTCATTCGGCTGCTCTCCTGGTACATAAGGCTTTGTTTTTCGAACCGTACTGCTCCAGAACTTACTCATGTTTAATCCCCTTTCAAACGCTTAGTTAACTCTTCTTTAACCCGTTCGACTGGCAGATCCTTCTCTGCTAATAACACTAAGATATGATACGTTAAATCCGCAATTTCCATCGATAGGTTTTCATCATCATTATTTTTCGCCCCAATAATGATTTCACCGGATTCTTCCCCAATTTTCTTTAAAATCTTATCGATTCCTTCATCGAATAAATAGTTCGTATATGACCCTTCTTTTCGATTGTCGCGTCGATCTACAATCGCATCATACACTTGATGCACGACATCCCTTCTAAAGGAAGGCTCTTCTCCTAACTCGATATCACGGTAAAAACAACTCCGCTCCCCGGTGTGGCACGCGACACCTTTTTGCTCAACTTGAAGTAAAATCGTATCTTGGTCACAGTCATAACTCATTTTCTTAACAGTTTGCGTGTTACCTGATGTTGCACCCTTATTCCAAAGCTCATGTCTGTTTCGGCTAAAAAACCATGACGATTTCGTTTCTTTTGTTTTCTGTAAAGCCTCCTCGTTCATATAGGCCAGCATTAATACTTCGCCAGTTCGATAATCTTGAACAACTGCTGGGATCAATCCATCTTCATTAAATTTAAATTCCATCTAATCACCCTAATCTGATTGGTAAGTCTTCAAGAGATAAATATTGCTTTAAATCATTGATTTCAATTTCACCAAAGTGGAAGACTGATGCTGCCAGCGCTGCATCTGCGCCATTTTTCAACACATCTAGAAAATGCTCCTTCCTCCCTGCTCCGCCTGATGCGACAACTGGAACGTTCACCATGTTGGCTAATTGGCGTGTAACCGAAACATCGTAACCGGTTTTCACACCATCTGCATTCATCACATTCAATACAATCTCGCCTGCACCGCGCTCGACACCTTCTTTGGCCCATTCAAATAACTCGAGACCTGTATCTTGTCTTCCACCTTGAACAAACACGTTCCATTGACCATTTACTAACTTCGCATCGATCGACAACACGACACACTGATCGCCGAAACGTTCTGAAGCATCACTGATTAAGACAGGATTTCGCACAGCCGCACTGTTCACGGACACTTTATCCGCTCCTGCATTCAACACCGTCCTGAAGTCTTCAGCAGTCGTAATCCCTCCTCCAACTGTAAAAGGGATATGTACTTCTTCAGCTACGCGCTCCACAACGTCTAAAAAAATGGACCGTTTCTCATGTGAAGCCGTAATATCATAAAACACTAATTCATCCGCGCCCAGTTCACTATATCTCTTACCTAAGACAACGGGATCGTCTACGTCTTGGATATTCTGAAACTGAGTTCCTTTTACGACTCGACCATCACGTACATCGAGACACGGAATAATACGTTTTGCTAACATTAAACTTCCTCCATAACAGCTTTGAGGTCAATTTTTCCTTCATATAAAGCCTTACCGATGATCGCTCCGTAGATTCCCATTCCACTTAAAGCTTGAATGTCATCGATACTTGTAACGCCACCAGATGCAATGACATCAATGGACGTTGCATCATTCATATAATTTAACTCTTGTAGGTTTGGTCCTTGAAGCATCCCATCTTTTGAGATATCGGTATAGACAATGGTCTGAACGCCTGCAGATTCCAGTTCTTTAACAAAATCAATGGCTCTTAACGTCGATGTCTCCGTCCATCCGTCTGTCGCCACATATCCATCTCTCGCATCAATGGACACCACAACTTGTTCTCCAAAATGTTCCACAGACTGTTTAACAAAGTCAGGTTCCTTTACAGCCGCCGTTCCTAAAATGACACGATTAACTCCAATGTCTAATAATTCTTTGATTCGCTCAATTGATCGAATACCACCACCAACTTGAATCGGTACATTAACTTCTTGAACAATTTTTTGAATGACCTCAAGATTATTAGAAGGATTCCCTTTTGCCGCATCTAAATCGACAATGTGTAAATAGGTCGCCCCTTCACGAACCCAGCGTTTCGCCATTTCAATCGGGTCTCCATATTGTGTTTCCTGATTATAATCCCCTTGCAATAACCGAACGCTTTGTTGGTTTCGTATATCAATTGCCGGAAATATCTTCACGTGTCACCATCTCCCCGAAGTTTTTTAGTAGCTGCATGCCCACTTTAGAACTTTTCTCTGGATGGAATTGCATGCCCATCACATTTTCCTTCATCACCGCCGACGTGAACCTTTGACCATAGTCTGTTGAAAATAAAACATCTTGTTCATCATCAGCTTTCGCAAAATAAGAATGAACAAAATAAACATAATTGTCATTTTGAATACCTTGAGTTATGGAATGATCCTTATAGTATTCAGACACTACCAATTGATTCCATCCCATATGAGGTACCTTTAAATCAGTTTCAAATCTAACAATCTCTCCTGAAATTAACCCTAATCCATCATGCTCACCATGCTCATAGCTTTTATCAAATAACAATTGCATCCCTAAGCAAATCCCGAGTAGTGGCTTCCCTGTAGCCGTTTCATTAATAATTTTTTGGTCAAAACCTTTCTCCTGCAACCGTTCCATTGCATGCCCGAAAGCACCTACTCCAGGTAAAATCATCCCTTTAGCTTCACTTAAGTCGTCAGGATTGTCAGTGATGAAAGATTTTAATTCTAGTAAATCAAGTGCATGCTTAACGTTTCTTAAATTGCCTGCACCATAATCGATAATCGCAATCATGATAACGTCCCTTTCGTCGATGGTACCTGACCATCTGGATTGACTACGGTCACCGCTTCATTCAACACACGGCCGAACCCTTTAAAAATAGACTCTATGATATGGTGACTGTTTGATCCGTGTATAAGCTTAATGTGTAACGTCACTCCCGCTTGATTGACAAACGCACGGAAGAATTCTTCAACTAATTCCGTATCAAATGAACCCACCTTCTCAGGCAAACCGTCTACATCAAAAACTAAATAAGGACGATTGGAAACATCAAGTGAAACTAAACTTAATGATTCGTCCATTGGTGTAAAATCTGATGCATAACGTTTAATTCCTTTTTTGTCTCCAATCGCTTCCTTAAATGCTTGCCCTAGAACAATGCCTATGTCTTCAACAGTGTGATGGGCATCAACATCCAAGTCACCATCGGCTTTAACAGTCAACCCAAATTGTCCGTGTGCCGCAAAGAGGGTTAACATATGATTGAAAAAGCCAACCCCTGTATCAATTGCGCTTTGACTAGAGTCATCGACATTTAAAGTTAAATCTATTTTTGTTTCAGTCGTATCTCGTTTAATGGTTGCTTTTCTCATCCATTGCCTCTCCTTTACTCAAAACGTTTACGAATAGATGCTGCGTGACCATCAAGGCCTTCTTCATCCGCAAAACGAGCAATGTTTTGTTCCACATCACGTAACGCTTGCTGATCATAATAGATCACGCTTGATTTTTTCATAAAATCATACACACCGAGTGGTGAAGAAAATTTCGCCGTTCCGTTCGTAGGAAGGGTGTGATTAGGCCCCGCCCAATAATCGCCTAAAGGCTCAGGCGAGTACTCTCCAAGAAAAATGGCACCAGCATTCTTAACCCGGCCAAGCTGCTCAAATGGATGTTCAATCATTAACTCCAAGTGCTCTGGAGCTAGTTCATTAACGAACTCAAATGCCACATCTAGATCAGGTACAGCGTAGATGGCACCATGATGAAACAGTGAATGTTGCAAGATATGTTTTCGTTCGCGCTCTTCCATTTGTTGATTGATTTCATTTTGCACGCTGGTTGCAACCTGATGTGAGGTTGTCACTAAAATCGCTGACGCCATCTCATCATGTTCAGCTTGAGCGATTAAATCCGCTGCGACATAGGATGAATTGGCCTGTTCATCAGCGACAATACAAACCTCACTCGGCCCTGCGATCATATCAATGCCGACCTCACCAAACACATACTTCTTTGCACGCGCTACATACGCATTACCTGGACCCGTAATTTTAAAAACTGGTTTCACACTCTCCGTTCCATAAGCCAATGTGGCAATACCGTGTGCACCACCTACTTTTAAAATCTGTGTTGCCCCAGCTATTTTCGCAGCAACGATCGTCAAAGGATTCACCGTTCCATCTTTGTCAACTGGAGTTGTCACGATGATGTCATTTACTCCAGCCACTTTTGCAGGAATAACGTTCATCAAGACAGTTGACGGATAAGCCGCTTTGCCACCAGGTACGTACACACCTATACGTTCGATTGGTGTAACTTGTTGACCTAACCAAATTCCAGGCTGTTCGTTGTGATACCATGATTGCTCTTTTTGTCGAGAATGGTACTGTTCAATATTTGACCTTGCTTCTTCTAAAATTTGTTTAAGGTCATCAGTTGTGGAGTTCATTGCCTCTTCGATTTCATCATTGCTAACCACAATCGAATCTAGTTCTACTCCATCAAGGTCTTTAATGTAGTTTAGAACCGCTTTGTCTCCTTCTTGTTTAACACGATCGACGATAGTTTTGACACGTTCATCTATAGTTGATAAATCACTACTTTCTCTTTGCTTACGTGCCCTTGTAATTTGTTGAATGTCATTTTTTGAAATTTGTTGGATTTGCACAATGCTCACCCTTTCGTAACCTTTACAGCTTCTTTGACCTGCTGTACTAACGGTAAAAGCATATGACTCTTCGTTTTGTAACTCGCTTTATTTACGACTAACCTCGCGCTAATGGCATACATATTTTCTATAACATCAAGTCCGTTCTCTTCTAACGTACGTCCTGTCTCAACTATATCGACTATGACATCTGACAAACCAACTAATGGCGCTAATTCAACCGAACCATTCAATTTAATCGTTTCTATTTGTTTACCCTTTTCTTTGAAAAACATCGTCGTTACTCTCGGATATTTCGTAGCAACAGACAGCTTAACTGCTTGATTTAAGTCAAACCCGGCCTTTCCAGCAACTGCAAACCGACATTTTCCAAACCCTAAATCAACCAACTCAAAAACATTCGCATTCGCTTCAAGCAAAGTATCCTTCCCAGCAATGCCAAGGTCAGCTGCACCATTCTCTACATAAGTCGCGACATCTAAAGCTTTAACTAAAATTATTTCATACTGTCCGCAATCGCTTGGTAAAATTAATTTTCGACTATCTTGGTAAAAGGAAGAGAATTGTATACCTACCTCTTCAAAAATTTTCATGCTTTCTTCAGCAAGTCTTCCTTTAGTTAATGCAATTTTAATTCTTCCCATATAATTGCCCTACCTTACTTAAAAGATCTTGTTGATTGTCATAAGTCTCTTCTAGACCTTCACTTATGATGCAGTTCTTATCCAAATTAATTAAGATGTCACTGTCTTGGCTATTGAATAGGTCTACAATCCATCCTCGTTGCCTAAAACCTCGTGCAAGCTCAAATGCTTTTGACTTATTTTCACTTATAATGGATAGCCTAGGTGTATCATAAGAAAGGTTAGCACCTTGTTGATTCAGAGCATCAATTAATTGATCGATGTACACCCCAAACCCTATGGCATCTACCTTTAACCCAAATTCTTCCGTTAAATGATCATAACGTCCTCCTTGGATAACTGAACGACCAAAATCAGAAACAAACCCTTGAAACATAACTCCTGTATAATAATTCAAGTTATTTACAAGACCTAAATCGATTGATATATAGTTAGATAGCCCAAGCTCTTCTAATTGATCAACAATCCATTCTAACTCTTGAACAGCCTGTAACATATTTTTCGTAATGGATAACGCCTTTGCACGTGAAATTACATCCTCAGGAGCACCGAACAATCTGGTCAAATTCAATAATACATCTTTAACGTTAGAATCGACTTCGTGCTGATTAAGAATCGTTTCTAATTCAAACTCATTCTTTTGTTCTAATTTGTCTTGAACTTCACGTTGGGTACTCTTTGGGAGGCTAATTTCTTCCATCAATGATTGAAAAAATTCAGCCTGACCTAAATCGATTTGAAAGCCTTCTAAACCGACAGCTTTTAGAGATTCAATCGCTAAGGCAATCATTTCTACATCAACATAAGGGTCTTTAGGTCCAAAACATTCCACACCTAGTTGTGTAAATGATCTTGAAAACACATCGGAGTCACCATTTTGCATTCGAAAGATATTCGTGACGTAAGAAAGTTTTTCAAAATCAATCGTGTCCTTAGAATTCGCAACCATTCTTGCGATAGGAATCGTTGCATCAGGTCGAAGGACTAAAATCTTTCCATCGTGATCTATTAACTTAATCATCTGATCCGTGTCCATCGTGCCAGGCATATTCATAAAAAGATCGTAATATTCAAATGTTGGGGTTTGAATTGGCTTAAACCCATGCAACTTAGTTACTTGATTAATTTGATCAATGACATATTCTTTTTTCTCATAATCGTTAGAATATAGATCTGCCACACCTTGAGGTAATTGATTTCCGAATTGCATAAACAACTTCCTTTATCCCTCTATTTATTTATCACTTTACCAAACTAAAGATATTGTTTATTATTGTAATGGGTGTACATGTATCTGTCAAGCTATTAAAATAAGACTTAATATTAGTAGAAAGGAAGATGAAGAATGCGCGATTTCCATATGCACTCGACGTTTTCTGCAGATTGCGAAGCTCCGATGGAAAAGATGGCAGAATCCGCTGTAAATAAAGGATTACAATCCATTTGTTTTACCGATCATATAGATTATGATTATCCAGATACATCAATCGTTTTCGATGTGGATTTAGACCAATATGAAAAATCCTATCAAAAAGTAAAAAAACAGTTTGCTAGTAAACTTGATATTTATAAGGGCATTGAACTAGGAATCCAACCACACTTGGTTAATCAATATTTAGACTTAACGAAAGCAAATCGTTTTGACTTTATCATCCTGTCTATGCACACAACAGACTGTAAAGACTTACACTCTGGAAATCTATTTGAAGGGTGTACGTTGCACGAAGCTTATGACAAGTATTATTCAGAGCTTTTAGATTGTGTAAAGCGCTATGACGCATTTAGCATTTTAGGGCATATTGACTTAGTAACGCGATATAAGTATGAGGATGGTGTTCACCATTTTCATGAAGTCATTGAGGAAATCTTTAAGACAATCATTCCACGTGGGCAAGGGATTGAAATTAATACATCCGGATACAAGTACAACATGAATCGTCTACTGCCTAGTCGTGACATTTTAGAGTTGTATCACCAACTGGGTGGTGAGATTATTACGGTTGGATCTGACGCACACAGACCAGAACGCGTTGGGGACCGAGTAGATGAAGCCTACGAATTGTTGAGAGATATCGGCTTTAAATACGTTTCGACTTTCAACAACCGTGAACCTGTTTTTCATAAATTATAAATAAAGTAGTGATTTTACCAATTTAAAAGTGGTTGAATAAAAGTCCTTTAAATGAACAAACTCCTAACGCAGTCTTAAAAAACACGTTAGGAGTTTCATTTTGTGAGATCTAATATGCTTAAAAAAGTTATTTGAAAGAGAGAAGGCGGCGACTCCTGGTCTGCTAAAAGCAGTCACGTCCTGCGCCTGCGATTACTCGGCGCAAACTTAAGCAAAGAGGTAATGCAAGTAGCATTTGTGACCAACGCCGACACTAGCACGTCCTATTCGTCGCGGGAAGAGCACGAGA
The DNA here is from genome assembly GCF_052246295.1 of Piscibacillus sp. B03. Lineage (NCBI taxonomy): Bacteria > Bacillati > Bacillota > Bacilli > Caryophanales > Bacillaceae > Piscibacillus > Piscibacillus sp. B03. The sequence continues at coordinate 27,539 of NZ_JBQQCO010000003.1, forward strand.
CGAAAATCACCCAAAACGAACTTGTGAGTTTTGGGAAGTTGAGGCAGTGCCTGCGAAAAGCGTGCGCCATGAGCGATTTCAAATTTAGTTAAATAAATAGAGTCAGTTAAACATTTTTCCTCTTTTGAGAGAGTAGGTAGTTAATGTTCAATTTTCCCTAAACCATAAGCCACTAATAACCCTACGATTAGAAATACAATGCTAAGCACGTTCAGCATAATTTCCGCTTCGAATCCCGGAAAAATTACAACTAAAGATCCGATAACTAGACCGATGATTAACGCGTAAGTTTGATAATAAAAACGATGAAACAAGTATCTTAAAACTTTACTCATAATAATAAGTCCAAAAGCAATTCCTAAACCAAGTGGCACTAACGCTTCAATTACTAAGTTATGAATTGCATTTGAGAATGTCGGGTACATTCCAACTAGCAATAATAAAAATGAACCACTGACTCCTGGAAGAATCATTGCCGAACTTGCTAACCACCCAGATAGGAATAACATAATATAAGTTGTTGTTGAGAATGTTGTAATAGGGTCACCTGTTGGATCTGGATCAAAGAAAACCATCGCTCCAACAAATAGAGCTGCTAGTATCAATAAAATAAAATGTGTTCCACCAAATGTCTCTTGGTACTTGGACTTTTTAGCTAAAAATGGAATGACACCTGCAATTAACCCTAAGAATAAAAAGGCTAATTGATTAGGATAATGCTCTAATGCCCAGTTGATCACACCAGCTAAACTCCACATAGCAAATAAAATACCAATTGCTAGTGGAATTAAAAAAGTTAAACTTTTCTTCCAATCTTTTGTAAAAACACCATTTATGGCTTCTATAAATCGTTCATATATTCCTAGAACAACCGCAATTGTTCCACCACTTACGCCTGGAACAATATCACTTGCTCCCATTAGTAATCCTCGATATAAATTTCTCCATTCAACCATTCTTCTTCCCCATTTCGTTTCATTACTCGTAACCATTATACTAGACAAGCTGTCATTTAAGAATGGTTTTATAATAAAATTTGGGGAATATTGGTTTTAGGATGACGTACAATCTCTGGATTTGCGTGATAAACGCTCTCTAATGTTTCTTTTGCAATAATTTGATCGCTTGAACCAATTTGAATTATTTTTCCTTGGTCCATTAAAACGAGCTCATCACAAAATTGAGCGGCTAAATTGAGATCATGTAGGACCATAATGACCGTTAGTCCCTCTCTCCTTTGCCAATCTTGAACCATTTTTAAAATATTTAATTGATGTCCAATATCTAAATACGTCGTCGGCTCATCAAGCAACAACAATTGTGGTTGCTGCACCATCGCCTTAGCAATCGCTACGCGTTGTCGCTCCCCACCACTTAACGTGTCTAACATCTGATCACGAAACTCGGTTAACTCTGTTATTTGTAAGACTTTTTCCACTAACTCATAGTCATGCTTGCTCTCACGTTGGAAAAATCCTAAATGTGGATAACGTCCCATTAAGATTGAGTCGTAAACCGTAATTGGATATGGAGAAAGGCCTTCTTGTGTCAGGACTGCCATGTATTTAGCCAACTTCTTAACAGGCCAATCCTGTACATTTTTGCCCATAAAGTTAATCTGACCTGAACTGGACTTCTCAAGTGCAGAAATCAGTTTTACAATCGTTGACTTGCCTGCTCCATTAGGCCCGATTAAACCTATACATTTCCCTTTCGGTACTGACAAATGAATATTCTCAACAATTGGCTTTCCTTCTACGTGTTTACTCACATTTTGTATCTCAAGCATCGGTTTTCCTCCTAAGAAAAGTGCAAGGAGCACACATAGTGTTTGGGCGCATTGCCATACAAGTTTAAAAATTATAATGGCAAAGTGATTGTTCAATTTTGGGTTTATAATAAAATTTTTAAAGAAGTGGTTGAATTGTGATAAGCGAAGGTGGCGACTCCTGCGGGAACAGCACGAGCTGAAGATCCTCTTATAGAAGAAAATAAATTTCTTCTATAAGATAGCTGAAGCCGTGCCCGCGGAAAGCGTCCACCTAAGAGCGATTCCAATTTCAACCACGAAGTTATAACTGATTAAAAGAACCCTCGCTTAGCTCTGCGCAATAAATAACCAAAGAATGGAGCACCTAAAAACGCTGTAATCACTCCAAGTGGTAGTTCACGTGGAGCCATGACCGTTCTTGCAACCGCATCAGCACCAACAAGGAAAATCGCCCCACCTATGATTGACAACGGTAAGATTACACGGTAATCTGCCCCAAACATAAGTCGTATGATATGCGGTACAACCAAACCAACAAATCCAATCGCACCCGATACCGACACAGCAGCACCAGTAATAATTGATGCTAATATCAATAACAGGAAACGCGTGCGTTGGACAGACACACCACTATGATGCGCCGCTTCTTCACCCAGCCCTAACATGTTCAATTCTTTTATAAAAAATAGTGAAATGACAGCAACGACCGCTATAATCGGGAAAATAATTTGATTATATCCCCAATCGGTTAGAGCCAAGCTTCCCATCATCCAAAAAACGATTGTCTGAAGTTGCTCATTTGATAGAGCTAATACGAGTGATAAACACGCCCCAACAAATGACTGGACAACGACACCTGCTAATATAATGGTTTCTAGACGAACCTTTTGATTAACACGTGATAAAAAGTATACGATTAACAGACTGATAAACCCAAATAAAAAGGCAACAGCAGGTAATGTAAACTGGCCTAACCAAAATGTTTGTAACCCAAACACAATTACTAAAGCTGCTCCAAAAGATGCTCCAGATGAAACACCTAAAATAAATGGATCAGCTAATGGATTTCGTAATACCCCTTGATAGATAGCCCCTGCTAAAGCTAAGGCTGCCCCAACTGTTGCTCCTAATAGTACCCTAGGTAATCGAATATCCCATACAATGGTTTCAGTCGATGGGCTCCAATTAACCTCTACAAAGTTTGATAAAATCGGTATTTTTGAAAAAACAATCTGCCAGGCAAGCTGCCAATTAATGTTGGCAGCCCCCAATGTGACAGACAAACTCATAACGCCTAATAAAATAATAAGAAATACGGGTAACCAAACCCATAATATATGTCGTTTATGTTTCACTAGATAAACGTCCTTTACTCAACTAAGTCTGGATACATGGTTTCTGCTAGAACTTTTAAACCTTCTGTCAAACGTGGCCCCGGTCGTGTTAATAGATCACCATGCAAGTCATGAACCTGTTCTTCTTTTATAGCTGTGACGTTTTCCCAATTTTCACGTTGCATAACTTGCTCAACAACATCTTCTGTATAGTAACCATACGTTGTGAAAATTAACTCGGGATCTTTTTCCAATATAACCTCTTCACTGACTTGCGGCCAGCCTTCTTGATCACCAATAATATTGATTCCACCAGCTAAGTCAATTAGTTCATCGATAAATGACCCTTCACCACCAGAGAATAATTCAGGGCCGACTTCAACCCAAACTCGTTTCTTTTCATCTTCTGATAAATTGCCGACAGCATTTTGAACGTCTTCAACATCTTGTTTCATATCAGAGATGATCTGTTCAGCCTGCTCTGCATTACCAGTTGCTTGACCTGCTAGATTAATATCCTCATAAACTTCTTCTAAACTTTGAGCCCCTAACACTAATACGTTTAACCCTGCATTACGCATTGCCTGAATATCATCTGCATTATTTAAATCAGCCACAACTAAGTCAGGTTCTAAGGCAACGATTTTTTCTATACTTAGCTGTTGATCGCCAACCTTCTCAATGTCATGCACCTCGTCAGGGTAATTCGCCCATTCAGAGACACCTACAACTTCTTCACCTGCGCCTACAGCAAATACTATCTCAGTCGCACTTGGTATTACTGAAACAATTTTTTCAGGCTTTTCATCGATTGTGATTTCTTCACCTGACTTATCTGTTAGTGTGACGGATCCAAATTCATCACTAGATGATTCTTCATTATCTTGTTCTTGTTGCTCTGTATCTTCTTGTTGACCCTTTGTTTCTTCCTCTGTTTGATCTCCTTGGCAAGCTGCTAACCCGACAGCTACTACCATTGCTATTAACCATAACCAAATTTTGTTCTGCATCTGAATCTCCCTTTCAAAAATAAAAAATACCCTCGTTTTCCGACAGGTTTCAAAAAACAAGGGTATGGTATCACATATATTACAATTAACAGACCATAGCCGTTCCTTTAAACCCGAAGGATCACGAGCTAAAACAACAAGGCAGGTCTCCTGGCTTAGGGTCATAGCTTCTAACCCCTTCCCATCCTACTCGGACAGTGGTTGGCTAGTTGCTTCCCATACACAGTGGCGGGACCGCGTCGGATTCTCACCGAACTTCCCTTTTAAGTAAACACCGAAATGTTTACACCCTATTGTTCCAAAATATTCAATTCGATATTTCCATATTAATCTGTATCTTATTAGAAGTCAATTCTATTTATTCAGATATTTATGGTAGAATTTAACTAGATAAATAGAAACGGGTGATCTTATGGACATAGGAGCAATTATACAATTCTACCGCACCAAAAAAGGATTAACTCAAAAGGATCTAGCAAACGGTGTCTGTTCCATCTCATACCTTAGCAAAATTGAAAGCGGGGTCATACTCCCTAAACAAGATACCATAGAGTTAATCTTTGAACGACTTAATATGGATTATGACAAATTAACGTCATACGATGAGGAAACTATCCATAAACAAGTTGATTTATTGTACAAGTATATTACTGAACAAAGGTTGGATGAGGCTAAAGAGGTTGTAGATGAGTTACAAGAGGTGATCACACCTTTTCACGAACCATATGTACAAAATTATTTTGAACTCATACATTTTTATTATCTTATAACCATAAATCCAACTGAAAAATTTAAAACGAACCTTCAGGAATTATTAAGATTAGAAAATCATTTTGAAGGTAAAAAATTATTTTATTTTTATAAAATCGTCGGCTTCTATTTCAATTGTCATTTAAATGCTAAAAAAGCTAATGGATATTTCCATAAAGCAGTCAACATATTAGAAGAAAACAACCTTAAAGACCCAGAGATTTACTATTTACTCGCACTATCTTATATGGGAATGCAAAAGCCTATTTATTCTAATTATTATGTTGGCATTGCTCTTGAACAATACGCGAACGACTTGAAGTACCGAAAAGTCACGGATTGTTATCACCTTCTAGGAATAAACTATTTAAATTTAGGAGCTTATGACATCTCGGAGACTTATTTCAATCAAGTCTTAAAATCTAAGCCTATGGGAGATTCGCCAAAAGTAAGATCACGTGCTACTCATAACTTGTCGATTCTTCATTATCGAAGGGGTGAATTAGACCAATCCCTAAAGTTATTACATGAAGCATTAGAGAACCACACGCACCTATATGATATTGTCCATTCGACATTAATCATTGCAAAAATTTATTTTGAACAAGGAGAAATGAAACTAGCTGAAGAATTTCTAATAAAAGGAGAAGAGTTATTAAAAGGAACAAACTTAACAAAAGTGCGCCACCGCTTTTACATTCTCAGACATCAAATCTATAATCAGACACATGATGAAAATTTCATTGAACGATGTGAAAAAGTGATTCTTCCACACTATCAAACTATTGGTGAAACAGGACTTATGAAAGAGTTGTTACAATTACTTGCAGAGGTTTTTACCGAAAAACAAGATTACGAAAAAGCAATTAACTATTACAAACAATTAAACGAAATCAAAATTTAATGAGGTGAACATATGGGAAACACAATTAACATAGTAAGAGAAGGAGCCGTTACAACGATTACATTAAACCGTCCGGATCATCTTAATGCTATGGATGTTAAATTATTAACAGAATTAAATGATGAATTGCAAAAAATCAAAGATGATGACTCTAAGATTGTTGTATTAACTGGTGAAGGGCGAGCGTTTTCTGCAGGCGGTGATATGAAAACAATGCTTCAAAACTCTGACCCAGAAGGTTTTAAAGATGTTATGAACATTATTAAGAGTGTTGCCACTACATTTTATTCATTACCTAAAGTAACAATATCTGCATTAAATGGGGCTGCTGCAGGCCTTGGGTTAAGTGTAGCACTTGCGGCAGATTACGTTATTGCAAATGAAGATGCTAAAGTGGCTATGAATTTTATAGGAATTGGGCTTATCCCAGATGGTGGTGGACATTTCTTTATGGAACAGAGGTTAGGACCCGTTAAAGCAAAACAAACAATATGGGAAGGCAAAATGATGTCAGCTAAAGAAGCTCAAACTCTTGGTATCGTGGATATTGCAACGGACCAACTTGAAGCTGCATTAGGTCAATACCTTAATAAGCTTCAACAAGCACCACTTCAATCAATGATTCAAAGTAAAATGATTATTAACAACAAACAATTGCCTCTATTAGAGGAAGTACTAGATCAAGAAACTCGCGGTCAAGCAAAAATGCGTCAAACACATGATCACAAGGAAGGAATTGATGCCTTCTTAAACAAGCGTGAACCTCAATTTATTGGTGAATAAATAAAAAAGAAGCTGAATGTTGAGTGCTTGATAGCACATAACATCCAGCTTCTTTTTTTGTCTCTATGCTTTTGGTTAAATGTCGTTGTCTTCATGTCACGTGTACGTGAAACCGGGGCAAGTGCTCGTGTAACTCGTTCAAGTATCGCTTTAGAGTCCTAGATTGTTACTGTAATACTCCCAAATGTTCATAAAACAATCGCAACTGTCTATTTAGAGCAGAGTTTCCACGTTTAATCGTTCAAGAGGTCTTGACTTAAGTTAATATATTTTGCAAATACTTGCGTTAAATCTTGAATCCGTCTAATCACATCTTCATCGATTAATTCTTTTTCATGAGAGAAATGATTGGCATGGGTGTACACATAATTTGGAGTTGTCAAACAGCGAAAATAATCTAAAATCGGTTTAAGTTGATTTTCAATTACTAAATGGTGCTGAAAGGTTCCACCATTTCCTATAATAGCCACTGGCTTATAGCGCATACATTTTGGAGAGATTAAATCAAACATATTTTTTAGAGATCCAGGAATTGAACCTTGAAAGACAGGAGTCGCAATAATATATCCATCCGCTTCCTCTATAGAATGAATCAGACGTTGGGTATCCTCATTATAGTCTTCTTTTGTGCGACCGTCAGCAAACTCCATATTATAATCTTCTAAATAAAGCCTATCTATTTCATTTGAAGGTATCCATTCCACTAAATGTTTTTCCACTTCTTTAAGTAAAACTTTAGTTTTCTCTCCCGTAACCGTCCCATTTATTAGCAGAATCTTCAAGATGACGTCCCCTTCCTAAGTTTTACATCTATATCTTATTATATTAAGGTCATTTTCATTGTGTTTATTAAAGTATAAAACCAAATAACTAGTAACCGTCAACTGAAACAACTCATATGAGCCTTAAGTCTAATACGTCAATAGTTATTTGTCATCATATTGTTACATGTCTGACCAAGCATTGTAATTGACTTGAAACTATGAGTTGTTATACTAGCCAAGGGTTAATAAAGGAAGAGTATTCCTCTATTGACCTATTTGGGGAATGAGAAAGTAAATATAGACTTTTGTCATATTGACATAAAATGGAGGTTTTCAAATGAGTAAACGACTAGTTAGTGTCATAGCGTTTTTATTAACGTTTGGTGCACTAATGATGTTGAGTACTCCATTAAGCGCAACACAGATGCACTCATCAACTTTAGATAATCAAACTGGAGCACAAGAACATCATGTTAAGTTCTTCTCAGAATTTGAACACAAATTAGCTGAGAAAGGTAAAATAAAACTGATTGAGCCTGAGCCAGAAACTCAGCAAGCTCAAAAGTCTGAAAGTCAACAAGACAATCAGGATGTACAACAAGTTAGTCAAGAAAGCGAAGGCGGAAAGCAAATGTATGTGAAAGCTACAGCTTACACCGCTTACTGTGAAGGTTGTAGTGGTACCACTTATACAGGCATTGACCTAAGAGCCAATCCTGATATGAAAGTAATTGCTGTTGATCCTAATGTAATTCCTTTAGGCTCGCGCGTTTGGGTTGAAGGTTACGGTACAGCGATTGCTGGAGATATCGGCGGAGCCATAAAAGGAAATCGTATTGATATCTTTATGGCAAGTGAAGCCGACGCTAATCGATTTGGTGTACAGCAAGTAAGAATAAGAATATTAGATTAATAGACAAGCCTCTGCTTAATAGCAGGGGCTTACATTATAAACAGGCCGATAAATTATCAAAACAGGCCGTAAAACAATACAAAAGCCGAGGGAAATCCCTCGGCTTTTAACTTTACTTAGCTTTTGCTTCTAACTCAACATCTACGTTACCACGTGTCGCTTTTGAATACGGGCAAACTTGATGTGCCTCTTTCATTAAACTGTCTGCTTCCTCTTGAGAAACACCACTAATTTCAGATATTAATTTAACCTCAATCTTAAACCCACCATCTGAAGCATCTTTCATGAAACTTACTTCAGCAGTTGTTGTAGAATCAATATCCTTATCATTATTTTTAGCTACTAAGTTTAATGCCCCGTCAAAACATGTAGAATAAGTAGCCGCAAACATTTGTTCAGGGTTTGTCCCTGTCTCATCCGAATTCTCAGTCGGCATTACGACATTTAGATCAATAACACCATCATCGGATTTTACATGACCTCCACGGCCACCTTTTGCGGTTGCTTTTGATGTGAAAAGTGTACTCATTAAAACCACTCCTTTATAAAATGTCACATTTACTTGATACCCTTAAATTACCAATCTCATTCATATTCTAAAGAATCTTCTTCATATGAACTTGTTCAATGGTTTTATTAAAACCTAATTCATTTAAGACACTTAATAATTGATTATCACGATTAGGAAAATTGATTACGTGACGTTTTACACCATCACGATCCAATTTGAATATTTTATGTAAAAATGTCATAACCAACAAAACATCATTCTCTAATACCGGCTCAATTCCAAACTGGTAGAGCTGTATTGATTGTGGATACCCATTATTATCATAAGCCTCTTTCGTCATCGCATAACCAATTGGCCGTTCGCGGTCATAAAGTATATAACCAATACCTTCTTTTAAACTTTCCAGCTGATTTTGCCAAGGCATCTGATTTTGAAAAAATGATAAAGCTTTAATTTTCTCTTTAGGTACCCTAATACATTCTAATTCGTAATCATGAATCACCGTAATATCTTGACTTTCATCAGGTCCAGAGAAGAAAGACAACCTTTCAATCAACTCATACCCATGTTTTTCATATAGTTTAATTGCTCGTTGATTGGTTGAAATCGCCTCCAGATTAGCTGTTTGGACTTCCCTTTGTTTATAAATCGTAAATACTTCATTTATAAGAAGTTGACTGAGCCCAGTCCCTCGATACTCTGGCACAATCCCTGTCCCACCATTCCAAGCATTTAGGTAATCATTCTGCTCACGGAAACCATTCATCACAATAGCCACAGGGGCATCACCATCAAAAGCCACGATGGAATACTCTGCACTTAAGTCTTCATTAACCATTCGCTTAAGAAATGTTTCTGGCTTCATCGTGACATCAACGGAATAACCTTCAAACCCTTTATTCCATACATAAATTAATTCGTTAATCGTGCATTCAGATACTTTTTTAAAAGTTATATTCATGATTATCACATCCTAAAGACTACATTAAACACTTAAAGCTATAATTCCTTCTTTTAAGATGATTTTCCTAAGTACAACATTTCCACATGAGGGATGCCATCTTCTAAGAACTCTTCTGAGATAGTTTTGAACCCACATTGACCATAAAAATGTTGTAAATGAGATTGTGCTTCAATTTTGACATTAGGTCGATCATAAGCATTTGCTATATAACTCAATACTTCATTCAGCATCTTAGTACCAATACCAGTTCTCCTCGTACTCTCATGTGTAATGACTCTTCCAATAGAAGCTTCTTCAAATTTTACATTTGGAGGAATTATTCTGCAATAAGCAATAATTTGTTCATCGTTTTTTACAAAAAAATGTCTGGACTCTTTGTCGTAACCATCAATTTCAGGATACGGACAATTTTGTTCAACGACGAAAACATCTACACGTAACTTTAAAATGTCATATAGTTCATCGTGAGTTAATTCATAGAAAGTTTTATTTTCCCAATTCATGTTGACACCCCACTTATAAAGATATAGAAAAAACGCACGTAAATTTTCATTTACGCGCGTTTAGTAGTTAACAATTTAACATATATTATTTAGCAACAACGTTAGCTGCTTGTGGTCCACGATCGCCTTCAACGATTTCGAACTCAACGTTTTGACCTTCTGCTAGAGTTTTGAAACCATCAGCTTGGATCGCTGAGAAGTGAACGAATACGTCGTCTCCGTCAGGACGCTCGATGAAACCAAAACCTTTTTCTGCGTTAAACCATTTTACTGTACCAGTCATATAGAATGACCTCCTTTAAAGTATTACGACAAAACAATTGAATCTTGTTACTTTGACTTCCTAAAAGAGGTCATTCAGTAAACGTCGATCCCAATTACTTCGTACAATTAATACTCTACTTCATTTGCAGAGAAAAAGCAAGTCATTCGACACACATTACATTTTCTTTACATGATTGTTATAACTTGTATGACTAAACGACAATATGCTACAATTCATACTCGAAACCTAATTTTTTAGAACAAAAGGATGTGTATCACATGAAAAAGTTTTTAACAACAATCCTTATCGTGATGTTAACCGCTTTCTTAGCTGCTTGTGGTGGCGACAGCGAAGAAGGAGATAATCCAGAAGAACCTAATCAAGAAGAGCCTAACCAAGAAGAAGAAAATAATGAAGATACAACTGCAACAGAAGATATTGAAGACGATCAAGTTGTAGCTAAAGTAAATGGGGAAGATATTTTAGGTGCTGACCTTAAATCAAGTGTTAGTTTCTTTGAACAACAATACCAACAAATGGGACAGGACCCTTCTCAATTAGCAGGTCAACTTCAGCAACAGGCTTTAGATAACTTAATTCACATTGAATTAGTTAAACAAGCTGCTGCTGATCAAAATATTGAAGCTAGCGAAGAAGAAGTTGAAGAAGAATATCAGTCTCAAATCGAACAAGTATTAGAAGCAACTGAATTAGAAAGTGAAGAAGAAGTTTTAGAAGAAAACGAAACTTCTGAAGAAGAAGTAAAAGAAAATATTCGTCAAAACCTAATCACAACTAAGTACCTTGAAGAGAATATTGAAGAACCAGAAGTTTCAGATGAAGAAATCCAAGAAGCTTATGACAACTACAAGAGTGCTATGGAGCAGCAAGGTCAAGAGGTTGAAGAAAGCTTAGAAGATATGGAAGAAAGCTTAATTCAACAGGTTAAAGACCAAAAATCTGGCGAAAAAGAAATTGAACATCTAGAGCAACTTCGTGAAGAAGCAGATGTTGAAGTCTTAATCTAACTAACGAAAATAGCTACCGAAAATCGGTAGCTATTTTTTTAACATAAATATGGTCATGAATGTTAAAGCTTGTTGCATGTCTTCAGGTAAACTTCCAACATGTTTGAGGTCAACTCCGCGTTTATATACTTTCTCACGCCCTACAATTTCAAATGATTGCTCTTTGGCTAACTGCTCGAACTCCCACGGCATCATCGTATTCATAATAACAACTTCATTGTACAATCGTTTATAACTATTTACTCTAGGCGCTGCTGTTGGCCCTAAGATTCCTATACAGAGGTAGCCACCAGGCCTCACGACCCTTGAAATTTCTTTTAGAGCATTAATCGGCACTTCTGTCCACTCTAAGGCATTGATTGCCATAAGAGCGTCAAATTGTTGGTCCTGAAACGGTAAATCGAGCATATCAGCTTGTTGAAACGATAAGCGGTCTTGACTGTCTGATAATCGAGCCTGGCATAACTTCACCATTTCTTCAGACAAATCAACGCCCGTTACCTCATAACCTTCTTTCCATAACTTGTAGGAACCATACCCATCCCCACACCCTAAATCTAACACTTTTGAGTTCGGTTCAACGTGTTCTTTAAAGAAAGGTACGATTGCCTTTCTGCTTCCGTTATCCCACATTTCTTGGCTCCGGGAATTCCAAAAAGATGCATTTTCATCCCATTTTAATCGGAGTTGCTCCTGCCATGCTTTTGTCATGATTTGACCTCCTAGATTATTGAACAATCTATCCCATACTGTATTAAAGCTTCGTATGGATCACCTGGTAGTTCTAGTACCTTGCAGAATGCTGGCTCGGTTTTATAGCCCTCTTCTTTTAATGATTTAATTCGTTGTGTCAGACTTGGTTGTTGATTCAAGATTTCTTTTTCTATGATCATATGTAAATAAGCATACTGTTCTTGGACTGGCCTATTTTGACCAAATAATTCAAACTCAAAACCTCCGTATCTGAAGTTGGCTTTTACTACTTTACAGCCTCTAATGACCTTTTCTTTCACTCTAAATAATTCATAAGAGCTGTATAGATATTCAATTTCCTCTCTGAAAGCTTCTAGATCCTTAACCTCCATAATGATATCTAAATCAGAATTCTCTGTATCTACACCAATAGGAAGCGTGCCACATAATGTTGGGTTGTATTCACTAAGCTCATTAAGTATATTGAGCTGTTCTATTCTCTCAAGAGCTTTTTTATAACGATCCTTTTTCATCAATGGAACCTCTTTCTTAGACAATCATATACTCATAACCCTGAGCATATGATGTAAATTATCCTCAATCATTTTATGTCGTTAAATGAATAGATATTATAAAGGAGTGTGACACAAATGAAGAAAGCTCTGCCTTCTCTTATTTTGCTTACTGCCATCTTTTATATGTTTATCTTACCTGATTGGCCACTTGTGATAAAGCTATTCTTTAAAGGTTTACCAATTGCACTAATCATTATCTATGCATTTATCAATCTACCGAAACAACGGTTTTTTATCCATTATGCGATTATTATTGGGTTAGTCTTTAGTCTAGTCGGCGATCTCACCTTGCATTGGTTTGTGATTGGGTTATCTGCATTTTTAGTTGGTCATATATTTTATACTATTGGTTTTATATCAAAATTCCGACCTTCTTTAGTCCGTGGAATCACCTTTATTCCTGTAATCATTTATAGTTATATTTTAGGTAATGGAATCTTGAGTTCGATCAAGGATTCAACATTAATTCTCCCAGTTACATTATACATTATTGTCATCTCGATTATGGCATGGACAGCGATTATGACTCGAAATATCTATACTGCGATTGGTGCCATTTTATTTGTCATCTCTGATTCTATTTTAGCTTGGAATATGTTTGTGACCAATGTTCCTCTATCAGGTATCTTAATCATGATGACTTATTACGGGGCTCAATTTTTACTAGCTTATAGTTTGAGATTTTATAAAACTAGATAAAAGGTGTCTTACCCGAAATGGTTTAGACTTGATTACTAAAAAGAGGAGATCGACTTTAGATCGATCCCCTCTTTATGAATTAACTTCTTTCCTTTAGTTCAGTTATTCTTCTTTTAATCTCATCTCTTACCTCTCGAAACACTTGGTTAACTTCTTCCTCTGTGCCTTCAGCTTTTGCTGGGTCAACTAAGCCCCAATGTTCGGATTCAACATTTGGAGATAGAACTGGACAGTTTTCACGTGCATCTCCACATAACGTAATGACTAAGTTTGTTCTGTTTAAAAGATCGCTATCAATAATTGATGACTCTTGATTTGAGATATCAATACTGATTTCATTCATCATCTCAACTGCCTTAGGATTAAGTCCATGTGCTTCAATCCCTGCGCTGTGGACCTCCCATTTATCTCCTAAGATTTCCTTCCCTAACCCTTCTGCCATCTGACTGCGGCAAGAGTTACCTGTGCATAAAAAGTATAATACTGGCTTTTCAGACATAAAAATCCCTCTCTTTTAAATAAGTAATAATGATACGTAAAGCCCTAGTAAAGTAAAGAACAGAACTGGGATTGTTAAGATGATTCCTACTTTAAAATAATAAGCCCAGGAAATGTGAATACCTTTTTTCGATAATACATGTAACCATAATAAAGTAGCTAGTGATCCAATTGGTGTGATTTTCGGACCTAAGTCACTTCCGATCACGTTGGCATAAATCAATGCCTCTCTGACCGTACCTGTTGTGTTTGTTTCAGCTATTGCTAGAGCATCAATCATCACGGTTGGCATGTTGTTCATAATCGACGACAAAATCGCTGCGATAAAGCCCATTGACATCGTTGCCGCTAATAATCCATAATCAGCTGCTGAATCAAGAACTTGGGCTAGAAGATCTGTCAACCCCACATTACGAAGCCCGTATACGACAACGTACATTCCTATTGAGAAGAACACAATATCCCAAGGTGCCCCTTTAACCACATCTGTCGTTGGAACGGCTGGACTTCTTTTTGCCATCCATAAGAAGAAAATGGCGATCATCCCTGCTACAAACGATACTGGTATTTCAATAAATTCACTTACAAAATATCCAACTAGTAAGACAGCTAACACAACCCAGGACAGACGGAACATTTTATGATCCTTAATGGCTTCATGAGGTTGTTTTAATTTTGTTAGATCATAATCTTGTGGTAATGATTTTCTAAAGAATAAATATAAAACAATAATACTTGCGAGTAATGAAAATAAGTTCGGTATGACCATTCGAATTAAGTATTCTGTAAAGCCAATCCCAAAGAAATCAGCAGATACGATATTGACCAAGTTACTGATGATCAGTGGTAACGACGTCGTATCGGCAATGAATCCACTTGCCATAATAAACGGTAGAATCATAGCCTCTTTAAATTTGAGTTCACGTACCATTGATAATACAATTGGCGTTAATATAAGTGCTGCTCCATCGTTTGCGAACAAGGCGGCTACAGCTGCACCTAATAATGTAACCAATATAAACATTTTAAGTCCGCTACCGTTCGCTAATCTTGCCATGTGAAGTGCTGCCCACTCAAAGAACCCAATTTCGTCTAAAATTAACGATATTAAAATGATGGCAACGAATGCTAATGTCGCATTCCAGACAAGATCTGTAACGGCAATAACATCACCGAACGTTACGACTCCAAAAATTAGTGCTAAAATCGCACCCCCACATGCAGTCCACCCAATTCCTAGGCCTTTAGGTTGCCAAATGACAAATGTAAGGGTGATTAAAAAAATCAAGCTTGCTACTATTATGTCCACGTTGAAACTCCCCTCTAGTCACAAATAATACGTAAATTATTTTTAGATAACTCATCTAGCTCTTCTTGTCCATTTGGTAATACATTTAGAATATCTTGAACCATATCAATGGCTGAGTGTTTTCGATTAATTGAGTAAAATACCCAATGACCATTACGACGCTCATTAATTAATTTTGCATCTTTAAGCTTACGTAAATGTTGACTAATTGCCGGTTGAGACAAGCCAAGTAACTCAACTAGTTCACAGACACAACACTCATCCACATTTACATAACGAAGTATAGATAGTCTTGTTTTATCTCCCATTAACTTTAAAATTTGGGCTGTATCCACCACATTTAGTTCAACCTTTTCCATTCCATGACCACCTTAAATATTAGTAATTGCTTATATAATGATATATTTTTAGGACGAGTTTTTCAACGACTTTCATACATTTCACAAATAATTTACATTAAGTCAGCACAAATCACTTACAATCTAGTAAAATTCATATTATAATCTTTTTGTATAAAAAGTAGGTGTGTAAATGAAAAAGGTTAATGAAAACTTATTAATATTCGCATGGATTGTGGCTTTCATCGCGACATTAGGTTCACTCTACTTCTCAGAGATTAGACTTTATGAGCCATGTAAACTATGCTGGGTGCAACGAATCTTTATGTACCCAATGGCAATTATTTTATTTATCGGCATAGCCGTTAAAGATTCTAAAGTTATTCATTATACAGGTGCTTTATCATTAATTGGGTTTTTAATCTCTGTTTACCACTATGCCATTCAGAAGGTAGAAGTACTCCAACAATCAGCACCATCATGCGGACAAGTGACTTGTACTGGTGCATATATTGACTGGCTTGGATTTATTACCATTCCATTTTTAGCAGGAACAGCCTTTTTAATGATTTTAATTGCATCTATTATGGTTTGGAAAAATATGAAGGAGGACTAAGCATGAAAAAGCTTATTATATTCGGGGTTGTGATTATTACGCTATTTGCTGCAACCGCCCTTTTAACAAATCTAGCTCAAGAGGAAGTTAGTGAGGACAACCCGTATGAAAAAACAAATTTAGATCAAGCGACCATAGACTTATTAGATGACCCACATTATCAAAACATCATTACTCCTGAACAATTAGAAGAGACATTATCATCTGGAGAAGAAACGACTGTTTATTTCTTCAGTCCAACTTGTCAATATTGTCGTGAAGCAACACCACGCTTAATGCCACTTGCTGAAGACATGGGTGTAGAAGTACAACAATATAACGTGTTAGAGTTTCAACAAGGTTGGAATGAATATAATATAGAAGCAACACCTACGTTAGTGCATTTTGAGAATGGTGAAGAAGTTGCCCGCATTAAAGGGGCTGCACCAAACGAACAGTATGAAGCGTTCTTTAATGAATATGTAGTGGAGTAATTCTATTAAAAGCGATTCCTTAGACGAGGGATCGCTTTTTTTAGAGAGAATGCTTTTTCGCACTGGCGAAAAAGCTACTAATCAAAATCGCGCCATTTATCTACCCCTATTTTAAATTTATCAACCCCTTTTCGAAATTTATCTACCCCGAAATTTGTCGACGAAGTAAAAATGGCTATTTTATCTACCCTTAATTCTGATTTATCTAACCTAATTACAGCGAAAAACCCCAGTGAGCTAATGCTTACTGGGGTTTTTGTCTGGTTCATCGTCTTCTTTATGACGATCAGGTACTGGATCCACTTTGTGATTATACGAATACCCTTTAGAGATCGCAAAAATGGTCAAGGCTAGTACGCCTAATACAATTGCGATTGATATGATAAGAACTTTTAACATCTTTAAACACCTCTATTGATTGGAGTTGCGACGTTTACGGTTCCCTTTTTGTCCTCTGTTGTTTGAACGGCGATCATCACGACGTTTTCCACCTCGGTTACGATCCCCTTGACGGCCACCACGACGTCCACGGTTGCGGTTACTACCGCCACCTTTGTTACCAACCTTTTTCACTCGTAATGGTGAAACAGCTGTTAACTTAACTGGTGTACGGTCTGGTTCTTTTGCTAGTAACTTTAATGCTGCTGCTACGACATCCACTGAATGGTACTCATCTAATAAGTTTTCAGCAATACGCTTATACTTTTGTAGGTCTTGCTCCTCAATAGCAGCTAAAAGCTCATCACGTGTAGCTTGCTGAACACCTTCTAGCACATCATCATAAGATGGAACTTGCTTACGTGTCATTTTGTGTTTTGTAAGCTGTTCGATGTTTTTTAAATGTTCACTTTCCCTTGGTACGGCAAACGTTACGGCTTGACCTTTTTTACCAGCACGTCCGGTACGTCCAATTCTATGGACATAGCTTTCAGGGTCTTGTGGTAAATCAAAGTTGTAAACATGGGTTACACCAGAAATATCTAAACCACGTGCTGCAACATCCGTTGCGACTAGTATGTCCGTTGTTTGATCTTTAAATCGTTTGATGGCACGTTCACGTTTTGCCTGAGTAATATCTCCGTGTATACCTTCTGCCGAATAACCACGCTTTAATAAACCTTCTGTTAATTCATCAACACGCTTCTTCGTACGACCGAATATAATGGCCAATTCAGGCGATTCGATATCCAATAGCTTACATAACACATCGAACTTCTGAGGTTCTTTGACTTCTAAGTAAAACTGCTCAATATTTTCAACGGTCAGTTGCTTTGATTTTGTACGAATGACTTCTGGCTGATCCATAAAACGTTCAGCTAAGTTCTGAATTCGTTTTGGCATCGTCGCAGAAAATAGAAGTGTTTGGTATTTTGAAGGAATTTCCGCCATAATAGCTTCAATATCTTCAATGAATCCCATATTTAACATTTCGTCAGCTTCATCCAGCACTAACGTGTGAATTTCATCTAAACGAATCGTTTTACGACGAATATGGTCCAATAAACGACCAGGTGTCGCCACCACAATCTGAGGACGCTTCTTCAACGCTTTAATTTGACGTTGAATGTCTTGCCCACCATAGACTGGAACGGTTCTAACACCTTTGTTCTGTCCAATTCTGTTTAACTCTTCACCAACCTGAATGGCTAGTTCACGGGTTGGTGCAATGACTAGACCTTGAACCTTTGATTGGCTCATGTCCATTTTCTCGATCATTGGAACACCAAATGCTGTTGTTTTCCCTGTACCTGTTTGTGCTTGTCCAATCATATCCCGGCCTTCTAATGCAACCGGAATAGCTTTCTCTTGAATCGGTGTTGGATTCTCAAAACCCATATTCGATAGTGCTTTGACAATTTCTTCACCAATATTAAAATCTTTAAATGCGATCAATCTGTTTCCTCCTAAAAATTAAGTAAAATTATCTTGATTATGAAAAACTCGTTAGACATTCTCTTCAGGCGTGGATCTAAAAAGAATTGTCGTATATTCTAAAGATAGCTTTCCTAAATATAGATAATTTTATGAAGGAATACTAAATCCAAATAAATTTCCGAACTTTTCATAAGACAATTCAGTATAACTGTTTCACACAACGAAGTCAACTTTTAGTCCAATAAGTTAGATGCTAAATGCTCTAAAATTAAATCGTCCATCGGCGGGTTGTGTAACCCTGCTCTTACGTCACGGTAATAACGTTCAAACGGTAATTCTTTCGACAGCCCTCGACCTCCAGCAACACGCATCGCTAAATCAACTACTTTATTGGCATCATTTGTTACCGTTACTTTAACGACAGCTAGTTCTTTTGCCAAATGTTCACGGTTTTCCGGATTACAATCCCACTCTTCTGCCACATGATATAAATAAGCTCTAGCACGTCTTATTAACATTTCCATCTCACCAATTTTTTGGCGAATATGAGACTCTTTTGAGATTGGGTGGTCTAAACTGTTAGGTTGAAAGTCCTTTGCAAAACGTACTGCATCGTTTAATGCCGCCTGAGCAACACCTAAATAACAAGCAGGAATGTGGAGTAGCCACCCTTTTGGTCCTGACCTTTGATCTTTTCTTTCAACTAAACTTGCATCACTTAACTTAACGTCTTTTAAGACCAGATCATCACTCGCTGTCCCACGCATACCCAGTGTATCCCACGTTTTGTCGACCGACACCCCTTCCGCTTTCATATCGACGACAAACCAACCAATTTGTTCTTCTTCTTCAATCCACGCAGATACAATTGCATAGTCTAACACCTCTGCCATGGTGGTAAAAGTTTTTATTCCATTTAAAATATAGCCATCATCTTGTCTAACCGCAATCGTTTCTGGACGACCTCCACGCGTTGGACTACCTGTATTTTTCTCAGTCGATGCTCGATTAAACAACTTTTGTTCTTGAGCCTTACTTGCAGCCCATTTAAAATCAGCTTCAGACCAAAGTTTGCCTTCTTTCAACTCCATTAAAATACCGTTATGCCAGCCAACCGATAAAGCTGTGGCAGCATCTCCTTCTGCAATTTTCTCTTGCATGATTAACCATTCATAAAGTGATAAGTCCTCACCACCGTAAATCTCGGGTAATACAATAGATAAGTATTTATGTTTTTTCAAAGTTTGCACCGTTTCATCTAAAAAACTTCCTTGTTGATCAGCTTTTTTTACATGCTTTTTTAGCTCTGTAGATAAATTTTCTGCACGCTCATATAGATCCTTTTGTCGATTATTTTTTAAAAATAAGTTACCTTCTTTGCGCATCTGATTATCTCCCTTCTGAAGTATAAGATATCATATGTACTTACTAGGAATTAGCTTAATACATCTGCACAAGATAATAAAACGTTTAGATTTTATTTATTAATGGAAAATAACCACAAAGGAGGTTGATTTCTGATGAAAGGCAATCGTTTTATCAATTATTTAATAAATGTCATTATTGGTCTTGTTCAATTAATACTAGGCTTACGAATTATTTTAAAGCTATTTGGGGCATCTGTATCGGCTCCATTTGTTGAGTGGACATATAATACAAGTGAACCTTTACTACACCCGTTTGAAGGGATCTTTCCAACTAAAGTGTTAGATGGGACATTCGTGGTCGAATTCTCCGCTATATTTGCCTTTTTGATCTATACGATCATTGGTTATTTCCTTACGAGTCTAATATTGGGGTTTGATCGTAAGTGGAATAAAAAATAGTCTACGACCAACTAATAGTACGCCATTTTAACAGGTAGTATGGTTCACTACCTGTTAGCGCACGGTACTTAAGTAACCGTGCGTTTTTTTATGCGTTCTTTATTAGATAAAACAATTAGCCCTATTACTAATAAAGCTAAACCAACTGCTGCAACCACACTAACCGTTTCGTTCAAAAGACTAATACCTAACAGTGCAGCTGTTAATGGCTCAGCTAATGCTAATGTTACAGCTGTCGAAGCCGTAACAGCTTTCAACCCTCTCGCAAACAATACATAAGATAAGGCCGTTGCTAAAATTCCTAAGTGTAAGATTGAAAGAACCCCAGACCACTGAAGTGTCCAACCTAAATCAGAAGTTAGCAATAGAGGAAGCAACATTATTGCTGCTGTCGTGAATACAAGTGCAACGACGACATCAGGTGGATGTTTTTCAATTAATGATTTGCTTACAAATGTATAGATAGCAAAGGATAAACCTGCTGTTAATGCGCAAATCATACCGATTGGATTAAATATTACCTGTTCACCTGACTGAAATAATAATATACAACCTAAGATGGCTAACAACGTTGAAAATCCCCAGATCCAATCAGGGAGCTTTTTATAAAACAATAACTCGATTAGCCCAGCAAAAATCGGTGCACTACAAATAGCGACCACCGTTCCAATTGCGACTCCCGTGAGGTCCACACCTGTAAAGAAGAACGGTTGATAAAGTGCCATTGCCAATGCACTGATGAACAAGGGCCACTTAGGAATGCTCTTAAAATCGATATTTCTTTGGAACATGATGTAAACAAATAAAGCGCCTCCTCCTATGAGTAGGCGCAACGCTCCAATTGTTAATGGATTCGCTTCATTTGGCGCTAGCGCTTGAGCAGTCCCAGTCGTTCCCCACAATATTGCCGCTAACAAGACAAGAAAGATGCTAATTTTCATAAAGACCACCCTAATTTAAATGACGCTCAAACCATAAATAAGAAAACACTCGATATAGTAGAAAAATTATAATCCCAATGATGAAGATATATTTAATGGAATCAGAAATAAACATTATTGGAATTAATGCGATTAAGCCAATCACAGAAAAGAAGTTAGAATACGTCCCGTTAACAGGTGTGTTGCTTACAATCAAAGACGACATACCCTTGATTTGATCAACATAACAATCTTTACAGTACGGCACTAAACTGAACAACACTGTAGTCGTAACTAGTTCATCTTTATCCTTGATTGGCCTAGAACATTCTTCACAGAAAACTTTTCCTTCACTCACAACATTTTCTCTCCCCATTTTTAGTTGCCTCAATATTAACATTTTTCTAATAACAGGTGAAGGTTCAACTTAGAAAGGGTTTGTTGCCCATTGTAGCGATTGTTTAATAAAGATACGTTGATTTAATTTAAGTTGAGCTACCATATACTCAGCCAAGTCTTCTGGTTGCATATACTTATCTTCGTTTTTCTCTTCTAGTTGATCTCCGAAAACTAATTCAGTAGCAACTAGGCTTGGATTCATCGTAAACACTCTAATATTGTGTTTACGTACCTCTTGCATAAGGGCTTCACTCATACCTTGAACAGCAAATTTAGATGCACTATATGCAGACGAACCAGCCGTTGCTTTAAGGCCATTACTAGAAGATATGTTAATAATGTCGCCTTTATTTTTCTCGATTAAGTCTGGAAGAACCGCGCGTGTTACATAGTAAGTTCCAAAAACATTGACCTCGATTGGCTTTTTCCATTCATCAGGGTTAGCATCAATTAAATCTCCTCTTGAACCAACACCAGCGTTATTGATTAGAATGTCAGCTTTGCCAAGGCGATTTCTCAGTTGACTGATTGCATTGTTCACAGCATCCATATCTGAAATGTCGACGGCTTCATACTCAACATTAACACCATAACTTTTTAGTTCCTCAGCGACTTTTTGAAGTTTCTCCTCAGTTCGTGCGATTAATCCTACGTGTACTCCCTCTTTTGCTAATTCTCGAGCTGTAGCACGTCCAATGCCAGAACCTGCTCCAGTGATATAAGCAATTTTCCCTTTAATGTTTTGACCCATGTGACATCATCCTTTCATTGGTTAGTTATTTACTATTTTAGGTAAAAAGAAAAGCCGTGGGCAATCATCACGGCTTATAATCAATTGGTTTTAAGTTTTGTTCTATTTGATCGCGACGGTCTTCTAAGAATGGAGGTAATGCTAGTGATTCACCTAGGTGGTCAACATCTTCATCTGTTGCAAAACCTGGACCATCTGTCGCAAGTTCAAACAGAATCCCATTTGGTTCTCTGAAATAAACTGATCTGAAATAAAAACGATCGACAAATCCAGAGTTACCAATCCCTATTTGATTAAGTTCATCTAGATATTGACGAATTTTTTCTTCATTTTCAACTCGGAAGGCAACATGGTGGACCCCACCGCGGCCAAGCCGTTCTTGCGGCAAGTCAGTACGAACATGAATATGCAACTCTGCACCAGTTCCACCCTCACCTGTTTCATAAACAATCACCTGGCGTCCATTGGAGTGATGTTCATATTCGCCTGAACGTGTGAATCCCATCAGTTTTGTTAAAATCGCTTCTGTTGGATTTAACTCAGGAACAGTTAAATGAATTGGGCCTAAGCCAATGATCCCATAATTAGGGTCTGCTGCACTTTTATCCCAAGGGGTTCCACCAGCAACACCTTGATTTGTTTCATCAGATACGAGAATTAAGCGCTGATTTTCGAAGTCTTTAAACGGAATCACGTTACGCCCAAACTGTTCAACGATTCCTTCATTTTCAACATCGTGTT
The DNA here is from genome assembly GCF_052246295.1 of Piscibacillus sp. B03. NCBI lineage: Bacteria > Bacillati > Bacillota > Bacilli > Caryophanales > Bacillaceae > Piscibacillus > Piscibacillus sp. B03. The sequence goes on from NZ_JBQQCO010000003.1 coordinate 50,752, forward strand.
GATCTAAACGTTTTTTCCAGTACTCAAGTGCTTCATCATTTGGTACACGTAGAGACGTGGTTGAAATACTATTATTACCATTATGATTTTGTCCAGCACGTGGAATTTCAAAGAACGTTAACTCTGTGCCAGGGTTTCCAATTTCATCGCCGTAAAACAAGTGATAAACTGACGTATCATCTTGGTTGACCGTCTTCTTAACCATTCGCATTCCTAATATTTTTGTATAAAAATCAACATTCTGCTGAGCATTTGCTGTAATCGCAGATAAGTGGTGAATACCTAGTAACTCCATGAAAAAGCTCCTTTCAATAAAGCTTTTATTTTATTATATGCTAACAAATAATATCTTGAATTCAAAGTAATTAGTTTTTACCTGGAAAGCTTTCATAGAAATCTATATCCTCAGGGTATACGGTACCTTCTTGTACGAATCCACCTGAGTACTCAACTTTTAATGAAACTTCTAATACATCATTTAAAGGTTCCACGACCACATAATATAAACCTGGGTCATTAACCGTATAACCCTCATCGTCCTCTATTACTGAAGGCAACTCGCCTCTTACAATCTCTTTTTTCTCATTTGAACCATCTGTGTATTGATATGTTGCGGTAATGTTCTCTATATCAAAATAGGGTATATTCCGTTGATCCTCATGTTCAAAACCGATAATAAGAAAATCGTCACCACTATGATGTTCATGAGATATTAACATGGCTGGCCTGTATAAATCACTAGGGATCGGTTGAATTTCTGAAGTTCTGCTGACCTGCCCTTCACTAATAATTTGAAATTCGTATTCTTTTAAAGGAGTAACTTTTAACGTAGCAGAATATCTATTTCCTTCCAAATGCTCTGCTTCAACTTGAATCCAATCGCTCTCACGTTCTCTATACATTAAGCTAATCTCAGCATCACTCTCAACCTCATTGAACGACCAATCTAACTCCATTTGCACTTCGTCATGATCAGATTCATCAGAGTTAATGTCATAATTTACATCCGAAATCCATTTGTTACTTTCTCTAATGCTATCCACTTCCCGATAAATCGAGTTCGTACTCTGATTTAACACTTGGCCGAAGTTCATTTGTATTTGTTCTTGTTGTGTTGATATTTTATTTTCCAATCTAACGAAGTAAAAAATGTTCATTAAAATCATTAAGCCTAATATAGCAAACGTGATTTTATGATAGCGATCCATGAAATCTCCCCCCCTAATTAAAGAAAAGGTGATTTCATGAAGTAGAAATCACCAAGTTCTTCCTATTATATCATTTTTTGCGAACGGTTAGAACGGTTACAAGTTTTAATTTACAACTCAATCCAAAATCGATTGACTACCGTTCCATCATCTTCTGTAAAGGATTGATCTTGTACACCGCCATTATTCACAATCACTTTCTTTGAGCCGATATTACCTTCATTACATGTAATGAGCGCTTTCTTTATTCCCATCTCTTGAAGACGATTTAAACAAGCCTTTAACATAAAGGTGGCATGACCTTTCCCGCGCTCAGTTGGTCTTACACCATACCCAACATGCCCACCGATTTGTAGTAGTTTTTCATTTAAATCATGACGTATGTTACAGCTTCCAAGTATGCGACCTTCATCGTTAACTAGAAAATAAGTGGTATTAGCCACCCAACCTTCACGAATGACACCTTGTGATTCGTTTTGCCATCGTTCAACAAACGCTTCGTATTGGTCATTTACTTTCCTCAATGTTGTTGGGACGACTTTTTCTTTGCTCGCTTCCCATTCTTGTATGTATTCATAAAATGCATCTTTTAGTTCAAGATTTGGTTTTACCAATTTCATATAGATCCCCTCTTCCTTTTATCGACCCCTTTATGAGATTTATCGACCCCATATTGATGGTTATCGACCCCTTTTCAAAATTTATCGAACCTTTTTGCCAATTTATCGACCCTTAGTCTCGATTTATCGGCCGTTTGGTATGAAAAAAGTGAGCTTCTTCAGCTCACTTTTTACTTTACTAATTAACTACTTCCCACTCTTCAACTGGGCCATCGATGACTTGAAATAATGGGTGTGGAATGATGTCTTTTGCGACTAATGTTTTTAGTTGTGTTAACCTATCAGGGGCTCGCTGTCTTAATTTCGCACGAAGGTGAGCCCACTCATACTCAAGCTGACCAGTTGTCACTCGAAGCTGTTCGCCAGTCTCTATTTTAATAATTTTAGAATGGTCAAAATTATAGCCCCGAGCTTTAGCTTCTATATAAATGTATTCTAGATAGAGTCCAATTGCTTGAATCGGATCTTCCTGTTCGCGAAATCTCACTAGCTGAGGATGTTTCTTATACCCCTTAGTTTCTCCCAGTAACACCTTTTGTGCCAACAATGACTCTCGCCAACAAGCAACTAACCCTTTGGCATCTAAATATCTAGGGTGTATGGACCATAAACGCATTTTGCATCAACCTCTATATCATTTGATCTAAACGTTTAAACTCTAATTCTTGGAACTTCTCCATGACTCGGTCACGATTAATTCGAAACTCTGCATTTGATAAATCACAAGTAACCCCTGCCTCACAGTAGATCTCCGCTAACCTCCTAGACAGATGCACCATATCAAGATCTGCCTCGAACTTTGCTCGCTGTGCCTTAGTTAGTGAATCTAAGTTGTTTAAAATGTTTTCTAATGAACCGTGTTGTTTAAGTAGTTTTAGGGCTGTTTTCTCACCAATTCCACGGACACCAGGGTAGTTATCAGATGAATCTCCCATCATTGCTTTTAGCTCAATCATTTGTTGTGGCGTGATTCCTTTTTCTTCAATAAAGCGTTCGGCATGATACACATCGTAGTTGCCGTAACCTTTTTTGAATAACACCACATTAACGTTTTCATCAAGAAGCTGAAGAATATCTTGGTCACCTGTTAAGATATAAACCTCAGAATCTTCCTTATATAAATTTGCGAGAGTACCAATACAGTCATCGGCTTCATAGCCTACTTCTCCAACATTAGGAATATCCATCGCTTCTGTTACTTCTTTTACCAGATCAAACTGAGGGATTAACTCCTCAGGGGGCGCCCCACGGTTGGCTTTATATTCTGTATACAAATCGTTTCTAAACGTATGACTTCCCATATCCCAACACGCAATCACGTGAGTAGGTTGAAAGGTGTTCGTCGCTGTCAGTAGGTGTCGAACAAAACCATAAATTCCGTTTGTAGGAATGCCTTTACTGTTGACCATAAAATAACCTGACATAGCTGTTGAATAGAACGCACGAAATAATAGAGCCATTCCATCCACTAATAAAACTTTATTCTTCTCCATTTTGAAGCCTCCAATATATAAAAGACAGACTTATTCTGCCTGTGTGCCTATTTTCTCTCAACTGTTCTAAATAGTCGTATAAATTCTTCAGGCGACTTTTTGACATGTAAGGTGAAAACACCTTTAGTCGTATGTAAATAAAAGAACCCGAATTGTTGCGACAACATTTTGTACGAAACATCTAGCACTTGCTCAATCGGAAAATTTTGCTCAGTCGTGACAATACGATCCTCATACAATTCAACCCAGTGTTCTTCTTCAATCCGCTTCTGTTCAAAGTTAAAATGATCGATTTCTCGCCTGATGCTAAAGTAGGGATGTTTGTGTAAAATTGATAAAACTCCCTTCTATGTTCTGAAAATATTATAGCATTCAAGTTCAATCGTGTCTTGTTAAAAGATAGTTTCAGTAGGTTTAAATTGTACTAATTCATTCTTATCGTTCAGTCCTGCTTTATCGTTATTACGTGCTCCCATATCGACAAAGTGAGCTCCTCTATCGACATTCAGCGCTCTCCAATCGACATTCAGAGCTTCCCTATCAACATTCAGCGCTTCCATATCGACATTCAGAGCTTCCATATTGACATTCAGAGCTTCCATATCGACATTCAGAGCTTCCATATCGACATTCAGAGCTTCCATATCGACATTCAGAGCTTCCATATTGACATTCAGAGCTTCCCTATCGACATTCAGAGCTTCCATATCAACATTCAGCGCTTCCATATCGACATTCAGAGCTTCCATATCGACATTCAGAGCTTCCATATCGACATTCAGAGCTTCCATATCGACATTCAGAGCTTCCCTATCAACATTCAGAGCTTCCCTATCAACATTCAGCGCTTCCATATCGACATTCAGAGCTTCCATATCGACATTCAGAGCTTCCATATCGACATTCAGAGCTTCCTTATCAATATTCATTTACTTTTAATGAAAAAATAAAGCCGTAGCATCTAGGCTTCGGCTTTATTTTCCATATTCACATAGTAACAAGGCCAATAGTGCACTGCGCTTTGGCATTTCACTGATGACGCAATGCTCATGGTGAGCATGTGCCCCAGCACCAACTGCTCCGAGCCCGTCTAAGGTTGGTGCAAGCGATGCCGTAAAGTTCGCATCACTTCCGCCACCTGTGAACTCTTCTATTAATTCCACACCCAAGTACTCATGTGCTAGTTCTTTAGCTTTTTCGAAAAGTCGTTCGATCTCGTCTGTGCGTTCTAATGGTGGTCTGTAAATTTCACCAGTCACGCTAATTTCAATGTCTGGGTCGTGAGGTTTTATGTTTTGAATAAGCGGTACCACTCGGTCCATCTCTTCTTTTGTTTGGACACGCACATCCACAACGGCATGCGCATCTTCTGCGATGACATTTTTTTGAGAACCGCCATCAATTAACCCAACGTTCACAGTCGTTCCTTTTTGTAAATCTGTAAGACTCGATAAATATGTGATTTGTTCAGCTAGCTCTTCAATAGCACTAGCTCCTTTTTCAGGGTCAATCCCTGCGTGGGACGGAACACCATGCACTCGAATCTCAAATGTTCCAACACCTTTACGGGCTGTTTTCAAAGCGCCTTCCTTGCCAAGTGACGGTTCCAACACAAAAACACCGTCACTTTTTTTAGCTTCTTCAATAATATAGCCTTTTGATGTCGGGCTTCCTAATTCCTCATCACTCGTCATCATTAAGACGATTTTTTTATTTAAATGAACACGAAGTTCTTTCAGTGCCTTGATCGCAAATAATGCTTGAACAATTCCAGCTTTCATATCAAAAGTTCCAGGCCCATAAGCTTTGCCGTCTGTAATAGAAAACGGCATTTCCTCTAATGTGCCTTCTGGCCAAACGGTATCCATATGAGTAATGATTAATAATTGCCGCTCTCCTTCTCCCCATTCAGCCTTCAAATGAGGTGAATAACAATCGCTAGGTAAAAGTTCAACCTTACCACCTGTTATGTCCTTAAAGATTTGAGATAAGTGCTGTCCAATCTTTTTCGTTAAATCTGGTCTAGTTGATGGTGATTCGTAACAAACTAGTTGTTCTAATAAATCTACCATCTCATCTTCTCTTTGATGTAAATAATCAACTAATTCCTTCAACAGTTTCTCCCCCGACGGTCTATACAATCTTTCATTATTATTATACACTTTTTCATAACAAACGGTTATAGGGTGTGTAGAGATTATGAAGGAAAATTTTAAGCAAATGATGGAAGTCATTCACCTTTCTGAAAAACTTAAATACGAACTTCGACATAGTTGGTTATCTAACGGTAGACAAGAAAGCGTTGCTGAACACACTTGGAGATTATCATTAATGGCAATGCTAATCGCGCCACACTTAGAAAGAGAAATCGACACTTCTAAACTATTAAAAATGATTATTATCCACGACCTAGTTGAGGCTGAGGCAGGGGACGTCCCTGCATTTGACACACTGAACAATCAACAAGTAAAAGAGCTCAAAACGCAGAAAGAAGAACAAGCCATTTTGCATATAAAAGAATTAGTTCGTGGTGAGCAAGGAAATGAATGGTATCAGCTCTGGCATGAATTTGAAGCTAAAGAAACTTATGAAGCTAAAGTCGCCAATGCTCTAGATAAACTCGAAGCCCAAATTCAGCATAATGAAGCCGACATAAAAACATGGTTACCTATCGAGTACGACATGAGCTACATGCTTGGACGACATACTTCATTTAGCCCTGTTCTCGATCAATTGAAAGACGTCATTGAAGAAGAAGCAGATAAAAAAATAAAACAAACAACAGGATCTGGTTAGAATACAACCAGATCTTTTTTGCACCTTTCAAATAAACTTATGCGTCATACAAGTACAAGAAAGGAGGCACATAATGTCAAATAGCTTTGAGGCACGATTAAATCAAGAAGAATTAACAGAACAGCAACGCCTCGAAATATTAGAAGAATGTATGAGTCAATACGGACATGAAATTAAGCGCGTTGTAAACTCATATGTAAAAAATAAGTCGGACACTGAGGACATTACTCAAGATGTTTTTGTTAAAGTCTACGAAAACTTAAACACCTTCAGAGGTCAGTCCTCATTACGTAGCTGGATTTATTCTATCGCTATAAATAAAAGCAAGGATCATTTAAGGTCTTTAAAGAATCGACAACGAATTTACAAAGAAAAAGTCGTAAACCTTTGGCAGCACAAAGACGAGGAATCACCTGAGAAGCATTCCATGAAACAAGAGGGAATGAAACAAATTTTAAGTAAAGTGAACGAACTGCCCTTAAAATATCGAGAAGTGATCATACTTTATTACTTTGAAGAGTTGGCTTTAAAAGAAATTTCAGAGGTCTTGTCAATCAAACTAAACACCGCGAAAGCACGTCTTCAAAGGGCTCGTAAAAAGTTAAAACCAAAGTTGGAACAAAATGGAGGTGATCAACTTGGATAAAGAGCTACAAAAGGCTAAGGAACAGTATCAGAACGAAGTTGAATTTACAGACCACGACCGAAACCAAGTACTTGAAAAAATCTCTGAAGCTCATCAAAGAACGCCCAAAAAAAGGGTTTTTCATCCCTTTCCAATAGCTGCAGCTTTAATCGCTACATTATTAATTGGCTTTCTATTTTTAAGTAATTACGATCAATTATTTAAACAAAATACGGCATCTCCAAGTTCTGAGTCCGTTGCAGGATATATTGTCAAAATAGAAGATCAACGCGCTTTAGTCACAAATTCGGAGAATGAAACATCAATATGGATTAATGATTTACCCGATCCACTTGATCTAGGGCACCAGATAGAAGGTTCATATGAGGATCATGAAGAATCAGCCATTGAATTAAATGAATACGAAATCACAAATAATGAAACAGTTGAAGATTCTCGAATGACAAAGAATGAAGCAGTCAGAATCGCGCTGACAGAAGCTGATACTAGTGATTATGAGAGAATTGTTATTCGCAACGTTATATTTAATCAGAGCGAACAATTTTGGAGTATCGGAATTGACGTTGATGATTCTGCGATTATCATTAACATCGACGATCAAACAGGCGAAATTCTTTCAGAAGAACATCCTGAAGCAGAGGAACCAAACTTAGATGAAGTCATAAGCAACTATGAAGAAACCATTACGTCATTAAAAAATGAAAACACACAAGAAATCGATTTTGACTCAAAAGATGAAGTTATGGATTATCTAACCCAAGCGATGTCATACTCGTTGGCTGAGAGTCATATTGACACTTATATCGAAGAAAGAGATGACGGACTGTACCTAGTACCAACAGAATTTCCTGTTTTTATTAATACAGATGAAGATTATCAAACATCACAAGAAGACGCTAACACGTACCATGTCACTCAAGAGCAAGATACTGAGTTAACAGACCATATTGAAATGACGTTTATCATTACTAACCATGATGGCACTTGGATTGTAGATGAAGTCGAGGTTGAACAATTAAACCAACCTTCAATAGAGATAGAGTCTGACCAACAAGCAGAGGAAGAGGTCGAGCGCGCCTTACAACTAGGTGATCAATATCAATATAGTTATGAAGGCCAAAAATCTCCTTCTGAAGAATATGAAAACCAAAACCTTGCCTTAATTCATGTCTACGAAGAAAACGACAACGCAACTGCGACATATGGTTGGTATTATATTAACATGGATACTCGAAGCATTTACGAATATGATTTAGCGAACAACAATCTCAATTTACGTTACGAATACCATGATGGAGACTATGTAGAGGTTGAATAACTATTAAGCCTATCGAGGACTAATAAATCTCGATAGGTTTTTTATTTTCTTTAATTAAAATGCGAAACATCTGTTAGAGAAGCGGTTGCAACCTTCCCAAACCATTATTACGAATCTTCTAAAAAATTTCGAGCTCCGTACTATTTATTTTTTTCATTTTTCGATAAAATAAGGAGTATTGAGGATTTACATAGATGGAGGCTTCAACATGAAATACGTTGCTCGTTACTTAAAACCCTATTACTTTCATATGATTATCGCCTGGATACTCATGTTAATCGAATTAACCGTTGAGTTACTCCTTCCATTCTTTTTAGGTAAAATGATTGATGAAGGTATCTTAAATCAAGATCTAAACACTGTTATTTATTGGGGCTCCATAATGATTGTGCTAGCCCTTGTCTCATTTGCAGCAGGAATCATTAATTCGTTTTATTCCGCTCACGTGACATTCAAGTTCGGTTACGATGTAAGGCAAAAGTTATTTGAGAAAGTGCAAGCTTTTTCATTCAAAAACCTAAACGAATACCCAACATCATCACTCATCACACGTTTCACGAATGATATACGAATGATTCAGAATGGTATTTTCATGGGCTTACGCATTATGCTTCGTGCTCCACTGTTAGTTATAGGTGGGGTTATAATGGCCTTCATTGTTAACTGGAAAATTGCGCTTATTTTCTTAGTAACTGTGCCATTATTAATCGGATTTTTACTAATTGTTGTACGCAAAGCCGGAAAACTTTTTAGTAAAGTACAAGAACGATTAGATAACGTGAACCGCGTCATGCAAGAAAACTTATCAGGAATACGATTGATCAAAGCATTTTTAAGAAAGAAACATGAAACGAATCGCTTTGTCGATGCGAATTCAGAACTTATGGACTATACGAAAAAGTCCTTGCGCCTAATTGAAACCGCGATGCCTGTCCTACTATTTGTGATGAACATGAGCTTGTTGTTCATTCTATGGTATGGAAGCAGTGAGGTTCGAGCTGGTAATGCACAAGTTGGTGATGTCGTTGCGATTATAAACTATGCACTACGTGTTTCCATGGCCATATCAATGTTCGGCTTTTTAACGATGGCTATTGCGAGATTAAAAGCATCAGCTGATCGAATCGCAAATGTGTTAGATGCTGAAATTGATCTATTGGAGGCCGATGATGCGAATGATCAATATCAAGTAAAAGACGGTTCCATTGAATTTTCTAATGTGTCATTCCGTTATCCTAACTTAAAAGAAGATGTATTAACTGAATTATCGTTTACCGTGAAACCCCAAGAGAAGATTGCAATCATTGGAGCAACAGGCTCCGGTAAAACGTCACTATTTCAGTTGATTCCTCGTTTATATGATGTTAATAAAGGTGCTGTCTACATAGATGGTCATGATGTTCGTGATTATAAGTTGGACCATCTGCGCCGAGCAATTGGTTATGTTCCTCAAGCCCCGCTACTTTTCACTGGGTCCATAAGAGAAAATATCCGGTGGGGTAAGAACGAAGCTACAGAGGACGACATTATACAAGCGGCTAAAGACGCTCAAATCCACGATACAATTAAAGAACTCCCACATGGTTTTGACACGAAAATCGGTCAAAAAGGGGTTAATTTATCAGGTGGACAGAAACAACGTGTCTCTATTGCGCGCGCGTTAATTAGAAGACCGAGAATTTTAATGCTAGATGATAGTACAAGTGCCCTTGATTTAAAAACCGAGTCTAGATTATTGGATGCCATTCAGGATTATGAATGTACAACATTAATTGTGACGCAAAAAATCACAACAGCAATGAACGCGGATCGTATCTTCTTAATTGATGATGGACGCTTGTTAGACGTTGGACGTCATGATCAACTACTTAAAACATCTGATCTTTATCGTAAGATTGTTGAATCACAGTTTGGGAAGGAGGGTGTGCATGAGCATTAAACAGATTTTCACAGAGCCCTTTAAATATGAAAAAATTGACCTACAAGAAGCTGAACGTGTGGATGACCCAAGAGCCAAACCGAAAGTTCGTGATTGGAAAGGGACTTTGAAACGGATTTGGAATATGATGATGAATGAAAAATGGAGACTAATTTTCGTATTTTTCATGGTGGTCATTTCCTCTGCCCTTGCCATCCTCGGACCCATGATGATTGGTACAGCAGTCGATGACTACATTGATGTTGACCGCGAGTTTGCTGGGTTAGGTCAAGTTATGGTTATCCTTTTATTGATCTATGTATTTTATTCGTTAACGATGTTTTTACAACAATATGTGATGATTGGTATTGCTCAAAATACTGTCTACGATTTAAGAAAAAAACTGTTTAATCAATTGCACCTTTTACCGATTGCGTTTTTTGACAAAAGACAGTTCGGTGAAATTATGAGTCGTGTTACCAATGACGTTGATAATGTTAGTAATACTTTGAACTCATCTGTTATTCAGATTTTCTCAAGTGTATTAACACTAATCGGAACCGTCGCGGTGATGTTTTATTTAAGTCCACTGCTAGCGATTGTGACTCTGACGATTATCCCGATGATGGTATTCGGCATGAAGTGGATTACGAAGAGGACTGGGCCTTTATTTAAAATTCAACAAAAACGACTTGGCGACATGAACGGTTATATTGAAGAAACCGTTTCAGGTCAAAAGATCGTTAAGACATTTTCACAAGAAGATCGAGTCAAACAAACGTTTGATTTAAAAAATGACCAAGTTATGAAGTCCAGCTTTTGGGCGGCTGCCATATCTGGTTTTATTCCAAAGCTAATGAACATGTTGAACTCATTTAGCTTTGCGATCATCGCATTCGTTGGTGGTGTTTTAGTCATTTATGAAATGGCATCCGTCGGTACGATTGTGATTTTCACTGAATTAGCAAGACAGTTTACTCGTCCATTAAACGAACTCTCGAACCAGTTCAATCAACTGTTATCTGCTGTTGCAGGTGCTGAACGCGTGTTTGATATTATTGATGAAGATAGTGAAGAGTTAGATGAACATAAAGCAATTGAGATTGATGAGCCTAGAGGCGATGTGGAGTTTGAAAACGTCACCTTCTCTTACGATGAAGATGATGTGGTGCTGAAAAATGTTTCCTTTAAAGCAAAAGCGGGTGAAACCGTTGCCTTTGTTGGGCACACAGGTGCAGGTAAAACGACGATTATCAATTTAATATCACGCTTTTACAACTATGATAGTGGTCGTATTTTGTTAGACGGAACAGAAATAAAAGATATTAAACGAACTAGTTTGCGACGATATATGGCCTTCGTGCTGCAAGACGCTTTTCTTTTTGAAGGAACTATAAGAGAAAACATTCGCTATGGACGTTTAGATGCTACTGATGAAGAAGTTATTGAAGCTGCGAAGAATGCCAACGCCCATTCGTTTATTATGAAATTCCCAGACCAATACGATACGGTGCTGGACCCCAATGGAAGTGGGATCAGCCAAGGGCAGATGCAGTTACTAACGATTGCCCGCGCATTACTTGCAGACCCTAAAATATTAGTACTCGATGAAGCGACAAGTAGTATTGATACGGTGACAGAAGTTAAAATCCAAGAAGCGCTACAACGTCTAATGAAAGGCCGCACAAGCTTTGTGATTGCTCACAGGCTTAACACAATCCAAAGTGCTGATCAAATTATCATGCTAGAGCACGGGCAAATCATCGAAAAAGGTACGCACGAATCATTGATTAAGCAAGACGGCCATTATGCTGAGTTATATCAGAGTCAACTAGATAGTTTAGCAAATTAGTAATACCTCATGGCGCCACCTTGGCACCATGAGGTATTTTCGTGATTTATCGACCCTATATCGGATTTTATCGACCCTTTTTCTTAAAATATCGACCACGAAATTTGTCGACGGGGTAAAAAAACTCATTTTATCGACCCTTACACTGAATTTATCGACCCCATATCGCAATATATCTACCCTTTTTTGTGATTTATCTACCGCGAATTTTGTCGACGAAGTAAAAATGTGCATTTTATCTACCCTTGTAGAGCATTTATCTAACTTTTAATTAAACCCTAACCTCTGAGCCCAATTCTTTTTCAACAATGCCTGAATGTCTTCATCGATCTGAATCTCTGCTTGAGGCATTCCAGCGGCTCCAGGAGTGATTTCATACTTATCAAACCTGAAAATCATTTTTCCATCATGGATGTACATGTTTTCAAACATATACTTAGGCTGGCTCACCCATTCTTCCAGCTCTTCTTCAAATATTCCTAAACCTTCTTGTTCTAAAAGAGCGTCTTGTACTTTAGGTCTGATGATTTCTCTTGCTTTACGTACATTCTTAAATAGTTCACCTTGCTTTAAAATTCGATTTGTCTTCACATCGACTAACCAAGCATGACCGGTTTCATTAACGTTAGCGCCACCTGTATATTCTGATTCCGTGAAAACTAATGAGTATAGATCTTCACCTGCTTGATACATATCCAAGTTAACCGTTAAGTTGCCCGGCCTCTCTTTAGTGACGTTCCCTTCGATTGCTGATAAAAACTGGTCATTCGTGCGTTTCATATATCCTTTGAAAAAGTTGTTTAGCCCGTCTGATTTAAAAACGGGCAACTCAAACTTAATGCTATAAAGGTCTTCACTTGTTTCATACGTTAATAACCTAATCCCATCAAAATCTGTTTCCACAATATCGAAGCCTTTTTCTTGGTCAACATAAATTTCCTCTGCACTCGAGAAAATAGCTGAGAGTATTTGACCAATAATAAAGCTAATAATAAAAGCAATAACGAAATACTTAACAGTTTGTTTGGCATTGTAATTCATACCGACTCCTCTTTCTAGTGTATTTGTATAGTTTTAGTTAAACCAACATTAGAAGAAATATGCATTTTTACCATAAAAAAATAAAAGCCTTCTTGATTGAAGGCTTTTACTGATTAATCTTTTTGATGTTTATTTAATTTTTTCTGAATGCGCTCATGTCTCTTAATTTCTCGTTTTGTAATTGGAATTGTCTCTCGTTTTAACAAGTTCCAAATGGCGAGTAGCATGATGAGCATAATTACGGTGAACGGTAAGGCGGACACAAGTGACGCCGTTTGCAGCGCGTCCAAACCACCTGCAAGTAATAACACACCTGCGATTGCTGAAATTAAAATCCCCCAAACAAACTTGTGCGATAACGGAGGGTTTGTGCTACCACGTGACGTCATGCTACCTAAAATATAAGAAGCTGAGTCAGCGGACGTCACCAAGAATGTAAAGATTAGTAGTACCGATAAAACAGACATAATAAATGTAAACGGGATATGGTTATACACTTACGGCTATATCATTGTTGACCGCTTCAGCAATTCCAGCTTGATGGTTCAAATCAGCATCAAGTGCTGTACCACCAAATGCTGCAATCCACACACATGCGATGACTGGCGGAACAACCATTACACCTAAAATGAACTCACGAATTGTACGTCCTCTTGAAACACGAGCGACGAACGCCCCAACGAATGGTGACCACGCAATCGCCCAAGCCCAATAGAATACGGTCCAATCTCGAACCCAAGTTCCGCCTTTATATGGTTGAAGCCTGAAGCTATAATTAATAAAGTTCGATATATAATCACCAATGCCTAGCGTGAATGCGTTTAAGATAAAAATCGTTGGCCCAAAAATTAATACAAATACCAAAAGTAATAAACATAATCCTAAGTTTAAATTACTCAGATACTTAATCCCTTTATCAAGCCCTGTAAATGTTGAAGCCATATAAGCTAAAAACATTACAGCTATGATAATTAACTGAACCCACACGGCTGAAGGAATTCCAGAAATCGTCGACAACCCACCGTTAATTTGCATTACGCCTAGGCCCAGTGAAGTCGCAACCCCCATCACCGTTGCAATAACAGAGAGGACGTCAATTGTGTTTGTCACAACAGGTTTATTACCCGTGACAGGCTCCATCGCTTTTGAGATTAGTCCCGCATCTTTTCGTCTAAATTGCATAAATGCAACGACAAGCCCGACTATAGCAAAGACTGACCATTGACTGACACCCCAGTGAAAAAATGAATAACCCATTGCGAGCCTTGCCGCCTCTTCAGTTAATGGCTCAACGCCTTCAAAAGGGGTCTCTAAATAATGAGACATCGGTTCGGCTACTCCCCAGAACACAAGACCTGCTCCGAAACCAGCTGAGAATAACATACCAATCCATGTGAAAAATGGATATTCTGGTCGTTCGTCCTCACCACCGAGTCTGATCTTCCCATAACGACTAAAAGCTAATCCCGCTAAAAATAACACCAAAATAAAAACAGCAATCAAGTAAAACCAACCAAAGTTTGAAGTAGTGAACAAAAATAAACTATTAGCGACTTCACCGAATTGCTCCGGCAAGACCGCACCGATTAAAACTAATATAGTTATGACTATTGCAGACACATAAAAGACTGGATTTTTTAAATGTTTACTGTCCATAAGCTCCTCCTATTCCTATGAATAGAAGAGTTCCTGCTGCTTATAGAACTTTATCTAGAAAGTCTCTCGCACGTTCTGTTTTAGCAGAGGCGAAAAACTCTTCTGGTTTTGCTTCCTCTACTATTTTTCCGTAATCCATAAAAATAATTCTATCTGCGACTTCTTTTGCAAAACCCATTTCGTGTGTGACGACGACCATGGTCATGCCCGTATTCGCAAGTGATTTGATGACGTCGAGGACTTCTTTAACCATTTCAGGGTCTAGTGCAGAGGTTGGTTCATCAAACAGCATGACTTCAGGCTCCATAGCCAATGCACGAGCAATCGCAACACGTTGTTTTTGTCCTCCTGATAAGCTGTTCGGGTAGGCATATTCTTTATCACTTAACCCAACTTGATCTAATAATTTTTTAGCTCTTTCGTCTGCTTCCTTTTTCGATAAACCCTTCACAGTCATAGGTGCGTAAGTTAAATTATCAATCACCTTCATATGTGGAAATAAATGAAAGTGTTGAAAGACCATGCCGATTTTTTGTCTAACTTTAAGAATGTTCGTAGACGGTACTGTAAGGTCTTCTCCATCTACAAAAACATGACCGCCTGTTGGTGATTCAAGTAAGTTCATGCACCTTAGAAGCGTAGATTTCCCTGAACCAGAAGGACCTATTACAGCTACCACCTCACCTTGCTTGATTTCAGTTTTAATATCATGTAACACTTCTAATTTCCCAAAACTTTTACTTAAATGTTCAACCTTAATCACTCTGACTCAACCTCCGTTCAAGCAATTTCCCTAATAAAGTTAAAATCATGACCATCGCATAATAGATCATACCTACAAATAATAAAGGCTCAAAATTCCTGTAAATATCAGCACTCACAACCGTAGCACGGCGCATTAAATCAAGGTAATTAATGACTGATACAATGGCCGACTCTTTTGTTAACGTAATAAATTCATTCATAAGCGCAGGTAAAATATTTTTCATCGCTTGAGGCAAAATGATTTTAAACATCGTTTGCCTGTAAGGAATTCCTAAGGCTTGAGCTGCCTCTTTTTGTCCTTTATCAACAGCCTGAATGCCTGCTCGGATAATTTCCGATACATAAGCTGACGAATTTAAGCCGAATGTTAAAACGGCAGCTAAAAACTCTGGTATATCATAACCTAATAATTGCGGAATACCGTAATAGACCAACATTAATTGTAAGATCAGTGGTGTGCCGCGAAAGACCGATGTATAAAAATCAGCTAACCATCTTAAATATTTGACCTCGCTTATTTTAACTAAAGCAATGACGGCACCTAATATAAATCCGATAATAATTGCGATAATCACAAATCGTAACGTTACCCATATTCCTTCCAACATAAAAGGAATATAAGGCACGATTTGGGTAAAATCCAAATTCATGCCTTAACACCTCAATTCTATTTGTTTAGTCTTGTGTTAGTTCCCATTTTTCCTCAAGTTCAGCAATGGTTCCGTCTTCTAAGAACTGTTCAATCACTGCATTTACATCTTCTTTTAAATCGCTACCTTTAGGAAATGCAACAGCCATACCAGGTGAACTCGTAGTCGGATCATCAAAACCAGCTAACCCTTGTTCTTCGATATAACCTTCCGCAACGGTTTTATCCATGTAACCAACATCGATACGACCCGTTTTTAGTTCTTGAATTAACGTTGTTGCTTGGTCCATCGACTTGATTTCAAAACCATATTCATCTTGAAGTTCCTCAGCACCTTCATACTGAATCGTACCTAGCTGTACACCCACTACTTTCCCTTCTAAATCTTCTAAGCTCTTAATATCGGAATCTTTTGCGGTTACGAACATCTCACCAGAGTGGTGATACTCCGTTGAAAAATCCACATTCTTTTTACGATCATCTGTCGCTGACATACCAGCCATAACCATATCCACACGATCTGCCTGAAGTGATCCAACTAACCCGTCAAAATTCATATCTTTGATTTCTAATTCATATCCAAGTTCCTCAGCAATTTTATGAGCTAAATCAATGTCGAAACCTTCAAATTCCCCTTCCGTTGTAAAAGACTCAAATGGCGGGAAGTCCGCTGATGTCCCCATCACTAACGTCCCTTTACTTTCGTCATCTCCACTACCTGAATTTGAATTTTCCTCAGCTTCACTAGTTCCGCACGCAGCGAGCACCATTGATAGAATAATAGATAAGATCGGTAAAACGATTTTTTTAGACATTGTATAATCCCCTTTTCGAATTGTATATTTATACGATTAAATGAATATTAACACAAAAATATGCATAAAAATACCCTTTCAATTAAAATAAAATAATTCAGATAATTGAAAGGGTTTACAATATAAATAAAAAGTACACCTATTTATTGAGTTAATATTCTATACAAAATCGAATACAACAAAGGAAACTAAATAGAAGCCAATCGTTAGAAAACTCACCTAACAATCAGCTTCTATTATTAGCTACGTCAAAATGCAACTATCTTGTTAAATATATCATCCTTTATTCTAATTTCTATACTATTCATACTCACCAATAATCTCTAATACTTCTTCCACAAGAGACGTGTCGATGGCTTGATCTAAATCTACTTCACCTTTAATGGCTCCATTTGCTTTATACACTTCATACTGATTCTTAATATCCTCGACGAACATACGACCGTTCGGATTTAAACCTGTTACGCCAACTTTTTTCCATAATTCAGGATCTTTTAGCGCCGTATACTCAGTCATAATGTCAATGACTTGATCCACATCACCTGTTCCTTTTATAAATGCGTCGTTATAGTCTCGAACACCTTTTAAATAAGCTGCCATGAAGCGTTGGGCGACATCACGTTTCTCCGTTAAAAACTTAGGTGACCCAAGTACCATCGCAATTTGTGCTTCTGGTGCATAATCCGTTGCATCTTTAAAACGAACATGTAGGTCTTGAGATTCCCCTTGTGTAATAAGTGGCTCAATTTGTAAGGCTGCATCGATCGTCTTGTTCCCCATTGCAGCAAGCATATTACCGAAGTCCGACATCAAGACAAATTCAACATCGTCTCGTGTTAGACCGGCGTGTTTCAACATTTCACCGAAAATATAATCATCTACGGCGTTTTGTGATGACACGGCAATGGTTCTTCCTCTCATATCCTCATAATCAACAATTTGGTCCTGTAAATCTTCTCTAATGACAAATGTAAAATATGAACTACCTTCATTGTTATGTCCTTTATCAGCAATCATTCTGACGTCGATTCCTTGAGCAATTGAGTTGAAGAATGATGCTGTTGAAACACCTCCAGCAACATCAACTTCACCTGCAGCAATAGCAGGAAGCATTTCATCACTGTTTCCAAATGTCGCAAATTCAACTTCTATGTTATAGTCTTCAAAATAGCCCATCTCGTTCGCAATGTAAAAGCCTGCTCCAGATGCTGCGCCGTCTTCAGCAATAACGACAGTTGCGCGTTCTTCTAACGGTTCAAGGCCTTCTTCCGCCTCATTTCCAGAACCTTCTTTAGCCTCATCTTGGCTACAAGCACCTAACACCAAAACGAGTAATAAAAGCGGAATGGCTAACCACTTTTTAATCATACTCACTCTACCCTTCTTTTTGATTTCGTGATTCTTGGACTTCATCCTGTAGATGAGTCCATATTTTTAAGAAAGTATCAGCTGTTTTTGGATCTGACCGTACTTTTGTCATTTGACGCGGTCTTGGTAAATCAATCTTAACCTCTTCTTTAATCGTCCCAGGTTGTGAACTCATTAAGAAAATTCGATCACTGAGTAAAATCGCTTCATCAATACTATGGGTGATAAAGATGACCGTTTTTTTCGTTTCTTCCCAAATTGAAAGTAATTCCTCTTGTAGAATAAATTTGTTCTGTTCATCGAGAGCTGCAAATGGTTCATCCATTAATAGAATTTCTGGGTCATTCGCAAACGCTCGAGCAATACTAACACGCTGCTTCATGCCACCAGATAATTCTTTTGGATATAACTTTCTGTACTTCGAAAGTCCAACTTTTTCAAGATATATATTGGTTCGCTCTTTAATGATTTGCTTAGGTGCATGACGCATCGTTAATCCAAGTGCCACATTCTCTTCAACTGTCATCCAAGGAATAACACCTTGTTCCTGAAACACCATCGATTGTAAAGGACGTTTGGTACCACTTGCTTGAATATCATAATATCCTGAACTAGGTTTTTCTAATCCTGCTAGAATTCGAAGTAGCGTCGTTTTCCCACAACCACTCGGGCCTAATATACAGACGAACTCGCCATCCTCTATTGAAAAGTCTATGTTTTCAAGGGCCATGACGCGCTCTCGATTTTTGATAAATACCTTGGTCAATCCATCCACATGAATTTTTTCCTGATTAGACAACGTCATCCCCTCCTATTTCCATGGAATCAACTTACTTTGTAGGCCTCGTAATAATAACGAGAACAAGTAGCCAAAAAACGATATTAATATGAGTCCTACAAACATCTCAGGTATGAGGAATGCTTTATAATTCATCCAAATCACATAACCTATTCCTGAACGCGCTCCAATCATCTCTGCTGCAACAATTGTTAATAACGCAATCGCCTGCCCCATTTGTATGCCTTCCATCATGACTGGCATAGCCCCTGGCAGTGCAATTTTCATAAAAAAGTCTTTAGGATTTGCACCATAGTTTTTAGCGACATCGGCATACACCTTGTCGATGCTCATAACCCCTGCTACGGTATTGATCACTACTGGAAAAAATACACTTAGTGCAATCGTAACCATTTTTGAAAACTCGCCGATTCCAAAAATAATTAAGATAATCGGTAACATCGCTAGTGTTGGAATTGGCATGAGCGCCATAATTAATGGAGAAAAGAAATGTCTAATCGATGAATACATCCCCATAATTAAGCCAAGTGTAATAGCAGGAATAACCCCAAGTAAAAATCCAAATAGTATTCGGATTAAGCTGACTCTGACATGTTCAAACAGTTCCCCGGATGATCCCATTGATATTAAGGTTTCAATAATGACCGTTGGTGGTGGGAAAAACCTCGGATCGATTACTGACGCTCGTGATAAAAGCTCCCAGAACAGCAACATAAAAACAGGTGATGAGATTGTTAACACTTGTTTGATGCGTTTACTGCGTTGCCGACGTTTTAGATCCTCTTGTTCCACCTCAACAGCTTTTTTTAACTCTTCCACGGCTCTCACCTCTACGCTTCATACTATGCGCTGGGCGTTTATCCGTGCCTGTCCGAATTTTTTTATTCGTAAAAATCTGTGAAAGAGCCTACACGTTTAAAAATAAGACCTAAAATTTGCAAGAATTATTAATATAAATTTGAAAATGAAAATTTGTGAGACATCAGTAATCGTTTATGAGACATAAGGGGCCCAGATGAGGAGTCGATTTTGTCGAAAATGGGTATTAAGCTTGATCTATGAGACATTGAAGCCAATATATGAGACATTGGCTAAACAATCTAACTTCACAAAAAAATCCTAAGGTCCACTTTTGGAACCTTAGGATTTTTCATTTATATTATTAGGGGGAGTTTATGCTTTTAAAGCTATCTTTTTAAAAGGGTGAGAGCTTAAAATTCTTGTTCAGAGTCCTTATAGATTAGATTACATATCAGAGTCAGAATCTTCTTCTGTATCTTCACCTAGATCAGAATCTTCTTCTGTGTCTTCGCCCATACCATCATCTGTTGAATCTTCTTCACCAGTAGTGCTATCATCTGTAGTACCGTCTTCAGTTGTACCGCTATCTTCTTCAGTTGCTGGATCCTCTACTGCTGGATCTTCAGCTGGATCTTCTTCACCGCCACCACAAGCTGCTAAGAAACCTGTACCTACTAATAAAGAACTGATAATTAATTTTTTCATTCTAAACACTCCTTTTTTATATGTTTAAAAATTGTGTGATTGCAACCTGTTTTTGGAGTTGCACTAATCAGATACCCGGCTCAATCACATCCAAAACACATGTCACTGACTTGTAATTAAAGAAATGTTTAGTTAAAACTATAAGTGTCTTAAGTCCTAGATTAGTTTATAAAACATTGGCAAACTAATTAACTCGTCCTCACAAATACCGACCTATTTTTACAAAAATATTTCACCCTCACTCAATTACTCCAACATTTTGTTTAAAAAGTTCTTTTTTTTTATGTTTTAAGATTTAAAAAAACTGGGGTTGATCACCCCAGCTAATTACTTTACATTTAGTTTTAGTTTACCAATGTTTTCGAAGCTTGCTTCATATACTCCTTGCATTAGTTTTTGCGGCATAATAAAAGTTCCAGATGAAACAATCATGTCCTTTTCTAACTTATTTCCTTCTGTGCTCAACTCTTGAACTAACCATTTCATTGAGTTGATTGGGTTTCCTAATACATCACTAGAACAACCAGTGGCAACCGTGTCGCCGTTAAATGTAACTTTTGCGTTAATTGAGTTTAATTGCTCGACTGTAACTCCAGATATAGGTTTACCTACTACTACTTTACCTGCCACAGCTCGATCTGCAACAATTTGAGTTAGGCTTAAATTAGGAAACCAGTCTTTATAACGAGAGTCTGGCACCTCAATACCCGGTGCAATTCTTGTTTTGCTTAGAATCGTATTCTCATCATCGTTTGGATTAATCTCTTGGTCGATTAGAAACATTAACTCTATTTCAATTAATGGTTCAGATAACTTTTCTATCAAAATTTCTCCACTTACGACTGAGTCCTCTGTCAAAGCACCATACAAAGGGGCATTTGCTCCAAATAATTCTTGTGTTTCCTGGCTGGTTAGACTAATCTTATAACCTTTTAAATGATTTCCCCTGTTAGACTCGATTTCTATAAGCTGTCTTTGATATTGATAGGCTTCTCGTAAAGACCCATTGACCTGATAATCGACACTCAGTTTGTCCCCACCTTGATGGGCTTGTTCTAACTTTTCTAGTAAACTCAATTACGTCACTCCCTTAGTTTGCATTCGATTGGGCAACACTTGGGTAACCGTTATGTTTCTCTTGATAGACTTGCCAAGCAAACCAAGTGATAACCACCAACCATAGAATGGATCCAAGAATCATAGATAATGAGTAATCAAGGCCAAACCCTTCTGGTGCGTAAAAGATATATGTTGATGTAACACCAGTCATAACGGTCGCTGGCACACTACAAATCCAGTGAAACTTAGCTTGTTTTAATAGATAAACAGCTGCTGTCCAAAGCATCACCGTGGCAACCACTTGGTTTGTCCAACCAACGTAACGCCATAAAAACGAATAATCGATTTGAGTTAATAGAAATGCTGGTAATGCAACAGGGACAATTAGTAATAGTTTTGATTTTTTCCCTCCAAAATCAATTTTAGTTGTCTGGTTTAATAAGTCACCTAGCATCATCCGCGATGAGCGTAAGGCTGTGTCTCCCGTTGTAATTGGTAGGATAATAACACCTAAGATGGCTAGAATTCCGCCCAATGTACCAAGTGTTGTTTGACTAATCTCGTTAACAACACCCGCTGCTCCACCTGCTGCTACTGCCTCTTGCAACCCTCCAGTGCTACCAAAGAACGTCATACCAGCTGCCGCCCAAATTAAAGCGATCACACCCTCTGCAACCATAGCACCGTAAAATACTTTTCGTCCTTCTGATTCCTTCTTAATCGTTCTAGCAAGAATAGGACTCTGTGTACTATGAAACCCAGAAATTGCACCACAAGAAATGGTGACAAATAATAAAGGCCAAAGCGGTAGCTCACCAGGATGCATATTAGCAAATGTTAAATTAGGAATAGGATTTTCAAATAAGAACAGCATGCCAAACGCAACAGCCGCTGCCATAAATAATAAGATTCCTCCAAAGATCGGATAGACTTTCCCGATTACTTTATTAATTGGTAAAACAGCTGCAACTAATAAGTAAATGAATACAAGAATAATCGCTGTTGTGAACGTTAATGGTGTGATTTGTGCGATTAATTCAGCTGGACCTGCTGTAAATGCAGCAGCTACCAAAATCATAAGTACGATTGAAACAATATTAATCGTTGATTGTGCGTATTTTCCTAAGTATTTTCCAACAATCGTCGGATATTGTGCTCCATTATGTCTTACGGACATCATTCCCGCAAAGTAATCATGTACGGCACCTGCAAAAATCGTTCCAATTACAATCCAAATAAATGCAACAGGTCCATATAATGCTCCTAAAACAGCTCCAAAAATTGGACCAAGCCCAGCGATGTTTAATAGCTGGATTAAGCTTCCTTTCCACCAACTCATAGGACTGAAATCAAAACCGTCACGTTTAGAATAGGCGGGCGTCTGTTTAGTATCGTCCGCGCCAAAAATTTGTTCAACCACCTTTCCGTAAATGATATAGCCAAAGATTAAGATAAAGATGGATGCGATGAATGTCAGCATCACTGGACCTCCTTTCGTTTTTTGAAAATTTAATCGTTATTCTACGCCTCAATTTTGGTCAAATCAACCCCTTTCCAATTAAATTTTTAAAATATTCAAATAAAAACGCTTACATTAAAAAAAGGGGTTGAAAACGCGTCAAACGTGTATTAAGATAAATATTAAAATTTTCGGAAAACAAGGAGATGACAACATGGAAAATCGTACACTAAGAGTCTTTAAAACTACTGACTATCGAGAAAAACCTAACAGCGATGAACTAGCATTCGGCCGAACATTTACAGACCACATGTTTGTAATGGATTATTCAGAATCAGAAGGCTGGCACGATGCCAAAATCGTACCTTATGAACCTCTCAAAGTAGATCCTGCTGCGATGGTATTCCACTATGGTCAATCCGTATTTGAAGGCCTTAAAGCGTACCTTAACCCTCAAGGTGAACCTCTTCTATTCCGCCCACAGAAGAACATTGCGCGCTTAAACCGTTCTAACGAGCGCTTATGCATCCCACCCATTGATGAAGACTTTCTCTTACATGCCTTAAAACAATTAATTCATATTGAAAAAGAATGGATCCCTGAAGCAGATGGCACTTCACTTTACATTCGGCCTATGATTATATCAACAGAACCATTTCTAGGGGTGGCACCATCTAAACAATACAAACTCGTGATTATCCTGTCGCCAGTCGGAGCTTACTATAAAGAAGGGATTAATCCGATTAAAATTGCGGTTGAGAATGAATACGTTCGAGCAGTCCGAGGTGGAACAGGTGAAGCTAAAACAGGTGGGAACTACGCTTCTAGTCTAAAAGCGCAAGAGGTCGCTTCCAAAGGTGGCTACTCTCAAGTTCTTTGGTTAGATGGTGTTGAGAAGAAATATATTGAAGAGGTTGGAAGTATGAATGTGTTTTTCAAAATTGGTGATGAAGTTGTGACACCTCAGTTAAACGGAAGTATTCTCAGTGGTGTTACGCGTAGTTCTGTCATTCAATTATTAGAACATTGGGGTGTTAACGTTCGCGAAAGTAAATTAACGATTGAAGAACTCTACGAAGAATATACGAATGGAAATGTTGAAGAAGTTTTTGGCTCTGGTACAGCTGCTGTCATCTCACCTATTGGTCAATTGGATTGGAATAATCATCAGATGGTGTTTAACAACGGAAAAACCGGCAAATTGGCAAAAGAATTATATGACACACTAACAGGAATTCAATACGGTCGTCTAGCTGACCCGTTTAATTGGGTAGAAAAAGTCACTGCCCATAATGAAATGCACAAAGTAGGTTAAGGCACGAGGCCTTAACCTACTTTATTTTCACTTGATATTGACGCATCCAATAATCTATCTGGCACAAATGTGCGATCAATTGTGGACCTTGCATCAGCTGACCATACCAAGGCTCTTTAAAATCAGCTCCTTGTGAGTCTACCAGTTTCTGAATTTGATCTTTTGACATTACTTCAAGCAATGGACTATTAGAATCTTGTAAAATCTCATTCATCCAATTCATAACTAATTCCGTGTATTTAGGCTGAAATGTTTTCGGATAAGGATTCTTTTTACGATATAAGATGTCATGAGGTAAAATGCCCTCTAACGCTTTACGAAGCAACCCTTTTTCCAAACCGCCTACATTTTTCATCTCCCAAGGGACATTCCATACATACTCCACTAAGCGGTGATCCGCGAATGGCACTCTCACTTCTAAGGTTGCTCCCATGCTCATTCGATCTTTACGATCCAATAATTGTGTCATAAACCAGTTCATATTAAGGTAAAACATCTCACGGCGTTTGCGATCGATCTCACTTTCTCCATCTAATCGTGGTGTTTCGGCGACGGTATCTTGATACCGTTGTTGAACGTAATCTTTAAGGTTTAATTTTTTCTTCCATTCAGGTAAAAGAAGTGCTTCACGATGGTCTAATGAACGAATCCACGGAAAACCATCATCCCCACTCGTCTCTGGGTTATGGAACCATGGGTAACCTCCGAAGATTTCATCAGCACATTCACCAGATAAGCTAACGGTCGTGTCCTGTTTAATCTTATGGCAGAACCAAAGTAAGGATGAATCGACATCTGCCATTCCGGGTTGGTCACGAAGAATAACGGATTCTTTCAACGTATTAAATAGTTCTTCTTCAGTAATAATGCAGTCAGAATGCTTCGTATTAAACTCATCGACCATAATCTTAATAAAATCCCGATCATCTGACGGTTGAAAAGTACTTTTTTCAAAATGTTTGTCATTACCTTTATAGTCAACTGAATAAGTCGGAAGCTGACCTTGGTCCGTTTCTTTGAAATGGTTAGCCGCAATGGCTGTAATGGCACTCGAATCGACCCCACCTGATAAAAACGTTGAAATCGGCACATCAGATACAAGTTGGCGCTTTACTGCATCCACAAATAGGTGACGAACTTTCTCAACTGTTTCATCAAACGAGTCTTGGTGTTCTTCGCTTTTCACGTTCCAGTAGCGCCACTTCTTCACCCCTTCCCTTGTGACCAACATCGCGTGACCCGCTCTAAGCTCATTAATTTGACTAAATATACCATGTCCGGGAGTTCTAGAAGGACCAAGTCCGAACACTTCTGCTAACCCGTCACAGTCGACAGTAGGTTCAATCGAAGGGTGTTCTAAAATGGCTTTAATTTCTGACCCGAAGATGACCTTTTTGTCTGTTTCAGCATAAAAAAGCGGCTTTACACCTAGGCGATCGCGTGCAATAAAAACCCGTTCATTTTTCTCATCCCAAATGGCAAACGCGAAAATTCCATTCAAATGGTCAAGGCAATCTGGTCCCCAGTGTACATAAGCGTTTAAGAGTACTTCCGTATCACATGTCGTTTTGAAGCGATACCCTCGCTTCATTAGCTCTTTTTTTATGTCATTAGTATTGTACAATTCACCATTGTAAATAATGGTATAAGTATTCCCAACATGATTGACAATCATCGGTTGCTTTCCTTTTTCAACATCAATAACCGCAAGCCGTCGATGCCCGAAAGCGACATGCTGATTTAAATAGTAGCCTTCATCATCTGTTCCCCGTTTAATAATCCTACTTGTCATTCTCTTAATAATTTCATCATGTTCCCGATGGTTGATCCCTTCCCATTCAACCCAACCGGTAATTCCACACATATTGCCAACTCCCTTTTTCGTGTAAAAATGCACTTATGGAGTATTATATGAAGGGGAGACTGTATGGTTCTTATTTCTGAATAGACCATTCTCAAGATTATTGTTAAGATAAAAATTACTACATACAAAAAGTGGGTTGTTTTATGGACCAACGTTATTCAAAAGCACAATTCGCATCTATATTAGGAATTATAGCTAACCTTCTTTTAGCCATTATAAAAGGCGTAGCAGGTGTTTTCACCAATAGTAAAGCCCTAATAGCCGATGCTTTCCACTCTGCATCTGATGTTGTAAGCTCTTTTGCAGTACTAATCGGAATTCGAGCCGCCCGTAAGCCACCAGACCCTGAACACCCATATGGGCACGGGAAGGCCGAGAACATAGCGACTTTAATTGTCTCGATCTTATTAATTGTCGTGGGTTTTGAGATTTTACTCGATTCGATTCAATCTATTTGGGATCGAACAACAGAAGAAACAAGCGTTTACGCCTTGTATGTTGTTATTTTTTCCATCGTAGTCAAAGAAGCGTTATTTCAATATAAATACCGACTCGGTAAAAAAATAAGTAGCCCAGCAATCATGGCTGACGCCTGGCACCACCGATCAGACGCCATTTCTTCTTTCATAGCTTTAGCCGGGATTGGACTATCCATTTTAGGACGAGAATATGACATTACCGCTTTATTGTACTTCGACCCAGTTGCAGGAAGTTTAATCGCGGTCTTAGTCATGTGGATGGGCTTCAAACTTGGTAAAGACGCAGTCCATGTCACCCTTGAGACTGTTCTTGATAATGAAGAGGTTGAACATTTCTTCGAATGCGTTATGACCGTAGAAGGTGTCAAAAGAATCGACACCTTCAACGCCCGAACCCACGGCTCTTACGTCATCATTGACGTTAAAATCAGCGTCGATCCGAACATTACGGTTGATGAAGGTCACGCGATCGCCGCACGGGTTAAAGAAAAACTAATGGACAACCACGAGGAAGTTCAGGATGTATATGTACACGTGAATCCGTTTCATTAAATGAAAATCCCTCCCGCTTTGATGTGGAGGGATTTATTCATATCAAAGTTTATGAACGGGTTTTTTGACTTTATGAACGTGTTCCGCTCATTTATGAACGGGTTTCTCTCACTTATGAACGGGTTTCTCTCACTTATGAACGGGTTTCTCTCACTTATGAACGGGTTTCGCTCACTTATGAACGGGTTTTCCGTCTTTATGAACGGCTTCCACCCATTTATGAACGGGTTTTCCGTCTTTATGAACGGCTTCCACCCATTTATGAACGGGTTTTCCGTCTTTATGAACGGCTTCCACCCATTTATGAACGGGTTTTCGAATTTTTATTTTTTCTCTTTAAGTAATCAAAATCTCGTTTATAATCAAAGTCCAACTGATAACGGGTGCCTCTTCTTTGACCTAACTGTTTAAGGCCCGACCTAGCTAATAAATCTCTAGTCGTACTATGTGATTGAATACCCGTGAACTGGCGAAACTCTCGATTGGTAATCTCCTTTTTTCCTAGCAAAAAACTATCTTTTAATGCTGTCATATAGGCATCCGATGATCTTAGTTGACAATTCGGACATTCAAAACGAAGCTGAAAAATTTTCGTACCTAACACTCCGCACTTCGGACACACAATCCCTCTTTGAAGCACGCTCTCATTAACCCGAAACCTCTTAAACACATCCGCTATGTAGTTTTGGTGATTCGCTACCATCTGACTTCCCACCCATTTCATATCACTGATACTCATAACAGGGGTTTTGTAGAGTTCTGAAAGCTCACGTATTTTACTCGAAAGCTTAGGAAGCGTGATCACTTTATCCTGGTATTTGGAGACTGAAGATTTTAGTAGTGCTTGGGAGTTGGTCATAGTTACGAGAGTTTCAACGGAGATTGAAGAAGCACCTATCATTTCTAACCACATTTGTAATTGATATTTTTGTTCTTCAGCTTGTAAAACTGGGTCTTGATAGATTTTATCTTTGTGCAAAACTTGGTTGAATTCATTAAACTCAACTTGATCGCGATAATTTTTAGCTTCAATAATCAGAAAAAATCTCGGAGTTAGTAGTAAGCAATCTATTTGGAAGTAGTATCCGTTAAAAGGTAGGCGTATTTGGAAAATGATGTCGTGCTGAAAATTCATTTTGGATAATTGATAACGCAGCTGGCTTTCTCTATAATAACCGGCGTACTCACGTGAAAGTTGATCCTGGACCATAGTGTAGTTTTCAAAGTGGGAGGTAAGACGTCTAATAAAAGCCTCAAGTTGAAGTAAATAAGGTGGAAGATGAAGTTCTTTTAAAATCATTATTACATAAAAAACCCCTTTCTGTTATTTATATATTTATTATAAAAATTAATCCCAAATAATCAATATAAAAACCAGCCACAAGCCATGGCTGGTTTTCGACATTTATTTAACCGCTGCACGTTCACGCTGTCTTAATTCCACTCGACGGATTTTTCCTGACGTTGTTTTCGGTAACTCTTTAACAAACTCAACTTTACGTGGGTATTTGTAAGGTGCTGTTAGTCGTTTGACGTGATCTTGTAATTCTTCAACTAGCCCGTCACGTTCTGGGTCAACATCGTCTTTTAACACGATAAATGCCTTAACGACAGCCCCGCGCACTTCATCGGGGCTGGCGACGACCGCACACTCTTGAACGTCCGTATGCTTAACTAGCGCATCCTCAACTTCAAATGGTCCAATTGTGTAGCCTGAACTGATGATGATGTCATCACTACGTCCTTCAAACCAGAAGTAACCATCTTCATCCTTCTTCGCCTGATCACCTGTTAAGTAATAGTCTCCACGATAAGCCGCCTGTGTACGCTCAGGGTCTTTATAGTACTCTTTAAATAAAGCCGGGGTCGATTTATGCACCGCAATGTCGCCTACTTCATCAACACCCACTGGTTCACCGTCTTCATTAACAATCTCAACGTGGTTACCTGGTGTCGGCATCCCCATCGAACCAGGGCGAACCTCCATATCACGAGTGATCCCTACTAATAACGTGTTTTCTGTTTGGCCATAACCATCGCGAACGGTTACATCAAAATAACGACGGAATGTATCAATCACTTCACGATTTAGCGGCTCACCAGCAGAAACGGCACTCTTCAAGCTTGATAAATTATACTGATCGAGTCCGTCAACCTTCGCCATTAAACGATATTCAGTCGGTGTACAGCATAATGCATTCACCTTATACTCTTGTAATAGTTGTAAGTACTTTGTTGGGCTAAACTTACCATTGTAAACTAGCCCCGTTGCTCCAGAACCGAGAATGGATAAAAACGGACTCCATAACCATTTCGCCCAGCCTGGTCCAGCGGTAGCCCAAGCGACATCGCCTTCTTCAACTCCTAACCAATTAGAAGCAGACGTCTTTAGGTGAGCATAACCCCAGCCATGCGTATGTACAACACCTTTAGGGTTTCCTGTCGTGCCTGAAGTATATGACAGGAATGCCATATCATCACGCTTCGTATCTGCAATGACAAATTGATCAGAAGCACGAGTCATCAATGCGTCTAAATGTAGCCAATCGTCATGATCAGATCCTACTACGAAACGCTGTAAGTCATTCACCCGACTAACTTTCTCAAACTCAGAAACATATGGATAATAACTAACGACAGCTTTTGCTTCACCGTGAGATAAACGATAATCAATATCTTTTGCTCGTAGCATTTCCGATCCTGGAATGACGACCAGCCCTGCTTTTAGTGCCGCTATATAAATCTGATAAGCTTCAATCAATCTCGGCACAATAATTAAAACTTTATCACCTTTCTTCAAACCATTATCTAAGAAAGCGTTTGCAATTTTATTTGCGTTTTTCATTAAATCCACATAGGTTATGTCTTTTTTATTACCCGCTTCATCCTCCCAGAGAACCGCTTTACGACTACCTTCAGTCGCAAACTTTTCAAACTCTGATACGATGTTGTACTGATCTGGTGCGATTAATTCTTCTCTCTTCATTCGATCCCCTCCGGTAAAATTTATTGAGCGCTCGCTCAAGACACGTTTATTATAACAAAAATTCAGAAAAATTTAAAATATAAAAATATAGAAGACTTTTGACTCCTATATGTATAAAAAAATATGTTAAAATATCATTTAAAGAAAGGGGTAATGTATGATGAAAAATGTTTACTCAACTGATCAAGCTCCAGCTGCAATCGGCCCATATTCACAGGCTGTTGAA
Source organism: Piscibacillus sp. B03 (assembly GCF_052246295.1). NCBI lineage: Bacteria > Bacillati > Bacillota > Bacilli > Caryophanales > Bacillaceae > Piscibacillus > Piscibacillus sp. B03. Next base: position 81,142 of record NZ_JBQQCO010000003.1, read on the forward strand.
GTTGGTGATCTCGTATTTATTTCAGGTCAGATTCCACTTAATCCAGAGTCAATGGAAATGGTCAGTGATGATGTCGCCCAACAAACTGAACAAGTTATGAAGAACTTAGGTGCAATTTTAAAAGAAGCTGGACTTGACTACAAAAATTTAGTTAAAACTACTATATTACTAGATTCAATGAACGACTTTGCTACTGTTAATGAGATTTATGCTAGCTTTTTAGACGAGCCTTACCCTGCTCGAGCAGCATTTGAAGTAAGCGCATTACCTAAAGGTGCCAAGGTAGAAATAGAAGCAGTTGCATCACGAGCGTAGAGTAAAAACTACGCTTCCCTCTCAATTATTCACTTAAATTCTAGCCAAATGAAATGGCATATTTTCTAACCATTTTTATAAAATACCGGTTTACCACCTCTCAGACCTCTGCATATCTCTCATTATATTTTGTAGTAAATTATAATCATTTTAATTTACAAATCATTATTAATAGGTTAATATATAACATGTACTCATTTTAAGAGGAGGAATGATTTATGGTAGACAAGAACCGTCTAACCACTTCAAGTGGTGCCCCTGTCGGTGACAATCAAAATTCAATTACGGCTGGTAGTCGTGGACCGACACTTATTCAAGATGTACATTTATTAGAAAAATTAGCTCACTTTGATCGCGAGCGTATTCCAGAGCGTGTCGTTCACGCTAAAGGTGCTGGAGCGTTCGGTTACTTTGAAGTGACAAACGATGAAATTTCAAAATATACAAAAGCAGACTTTTTAAATGAAAAAGGTAAACGTACTCCTATGTTCATCCGCTTCTCAACCGTTGCAGGTGAATTAGGTTCAGCAGATACAGTACGTGACCCACGTGGTTTCGCTGTAAAATTCTATACACAAGAAGGTAACTATGATTTAGTTGGTAACAACACACCTATCTTCTTTATTCGTGATGCGATTAAGTTCCCTGACTTTATCCATACACAAAAGCGTAACCCACAAACAAACTTAAAAGACAAAAACGCAGTATGGGATTTCTGGAGCCATTCACCAGAAGCACTTCACCAAGTAACTTATTTACATGGTGATCGCGGTATTCCTGCAACTTACCGTCATATGAACGGTTATGGTAGCCATACTTATAAATGGGTAAACGAAGAAGGAGAAGCATTCTGGGTTAAGTATCACTTCATTAGTGACCAAGGCGTGAAAGGAATGGATGTCAACGTAGCTGATGAAATGGCCGGTACAAACCCCGATTATCACACGGAAGATTTATTTAACTCCATTGAAGAAGGAGACTACCCTTCATGGACGTTATACGTGCAAATCATTCCGTACGAAGACTATAAAACTTACAAGTGGGATCTTTTTGATGTAACTAAAACAGTAAGTAAAAAAGATTACCCTAGAATCGAAGTTGGTAAGATGGTATTAAACCGTAACCCTGAGAACTACTTTAATGATGTAGAGCAGGCTGCGTTATCTCCAGCACACTTAGTGCCTGGTATTGAACCATCTCCAGATAAAATGTTACAAGGTCGCTTGTTCTCATACTCTGACACTCAACGTTATCGTTTAGGTGTTAACCATGAACAGCTTCCTGTTAACCGTCCTATTAACGAACCGAAGAACTATCAGCGTGCTGGTTACATGCAAATGGGTGTAGGTCATAATGATACTAACATTAACTATGAGCCAAACAGCTATGACGAAACACCTAAAGAAGATCCAACAAACAAAGTTAATCCGTTTGAAGTTGAAGGAGAAGCAGCTCAAGTAGCTTACAACGAACATGACCACTTCACTCAAGCAGGTGATTTATACCGCCTAATGAGCGATGATGAGAAAACTCGTCTTGTTCAAAATGTGGTAGACCACTTAGGACAGTGTACAATTGAAGAAGTTAAGCTTCGTCAAATTGGTCACTTCTATAAAGCTGACTCAGAATACGGTGAGCGAGTAGCAGAAGGTTTAGGCCTACATGTGCCTGAAGAGGTAAAAGCTTAATAGATTAATTAAACCAGTCGTGAAGATCACGGCTGGATTTTTTATTAAGTAATAATTTCATCTCACATGACATCCTCCTAAAAACATATACATATAATGACAACCATTTAGGAGGAGAAATATGAAACATCGAAACAATCCTAACCAGCATAATCACCCTTACTATTATTATCCTTGGTATGATGTTTACCAAACGTATCATTCCGGACAAATGCCTAGACAGAATTATCCTGAGGTCGATCCAACGGTTTTTAAAGAATCAGCTGAGGCATTTCGTGATTTACTGAATGATGCAAGCGGCATTTTACAAAGGCTTTCGGAATCAGAGGATTTTGCTTTTGAAGTAATGGATGCGGCTCAACAGAATGATATTGAACGTGTTCAAGCTTTACTTGAGTCAACAGGTATCCATAACGAAGTTGAAGTCGACTACAACCCAGATGGCATCACCATGACAATGCAAGCTAATGTTGAAGGAGCAGACTGTTGTCATCTGACAATGGATTTAAGATGGTAAAAAGGTCTGGCTGTTCATTCACAGCCAGACCTTTTCTATTTACTCACTTCAACTTTACTTACGGTATACCCATCCATTTCTTTAATTAAAAATGTGACGTTTTCATATTTAACACTGTCACCTACTTTTAAATCATGCTTCTCGGTTAACAGCCAACCACCTAGCGTATCAACATCGTAAGCTTCTATATCCAAGTCAAACCATTCATTGACTTCACTAATTAAGACACGCCCTTCAACTAAGTATACATTGCGTTCTAATTCTTTGAATAACTCTTCCTCTTCATCGTCAAACTCATCTTGAATCTCACCGACAATCTCTTCTAATATGTCCTCAACTGTTACAATTCCAGAGGTCCCTCCATATTCATCTACTAAAACCGCCATATGAATATGTTCTTTTTGCATTTTCTTAAGTAATTCCTCAATAGGGATGGTTTCAATTACTCTAATAACTGGCCGTGTAAAAGCCTCAATTGTGTCATGTTCAAAATCTTTAATATCAAAAAAGTTCGTGATCACTCGTTTGACATTAATCATACCAACAATGTGGTCATGATCACCTTCAATCACTGGATATCGTGTGTATGTCGCATCACGCACACGCTCTAAAAACTCTTGTATCGTTGTATCTTTTTCAAATGCTTCAATCTGCATCCTGGGCACCATTATTTCTTTAGCAAGTCGGTTATCAAACTCAAAAATCCGATTCACATATTTGTATTCAGCTTGATTAATCTCCCCACTCTGATAGCTTTCAGATAATATAATTCGAAGCTCTTCCTCAGAATGGGCAATCTCATGTTCGGAAGCCGGACTAACTCCAAACAATCGAGTTAGAAGTCGAGCTGAACCATTCAACAACCAAATGAATGGAAACATGATTTTATAGAACCAAATTAAAGGACGTGAAGTCATAAGTGCAATTTTTTCGGTTAATTGAATGGCTAATGTCTTAGGTGCCAATTCACCGATTACAACATGTAAAAACGTAATAATCGCAAATGCAACAGCAAACGATAGCAGATGAGAGATGGAAGTCGGTAGTTCAAAGTAATCAAAGAGTGGTCGTAATAATCTCTCGACTGTTGGCTCACCTATCCAACCTAATCCAAGGGCAGTAATAGTTATACCTAGCTGACAAGCTGATAAATAGGCATCAAGCTCACCTATTATCTTTTTCGCCGCAATTGCACGTTTATCACCTTGTTCAACTAAATGGTCGATCTTACTACTTCGAATTTTGACAATGGCAAATTCAGACGCTACAAAAAAGGCGGTCAATGCGATTAATAAAATGATTAATAATATGTAAATAAGCGTCATTCCCGACATGAGTCACACCTACTTTTAGATAACATCATGACTAGCTTTCCCCACAGGTTCCGTCTTTATCACTAGTTGATTGTGATATAATGGGAATATATCGTTATTAGTTAGAGGGGAACAGTCATGATTTATTTGTTTATCTTAGTCGGGTTTTTAGTTGTGTCGGTATTAATTCATTATATTCAAACTGGATTAGGCTTCAGTCGAGATTACAACTTCTATATTTTTAGTAGCGTTTTAATATTAAGTATTCTTGCCTTCGGACTTGGCTATTTCTTTGACTTTAAATATCATCTATTCTTTATGGGTTATGGCTTTCTCTTTTTTATTGGTTCTCTCATAAGCCTCGCTGTTTCATACTGGTTCAAAGAGTTGAGTTAAAAACCACTGTAAGAGTCTCTATGGAAACGCCCATTTGCCTGATACAAATACTTTTCTGGTATGGCTTTTTCCATTAACGGAAACAACTGTCGCTCTTCCAACCGAACATGCTCATCTAATAACTCTCCTAATAAACGCATATTCTCATAATCAGTATCACTTTTTTCACGTAATTCTTCGATTAACCCTCGAATTTGCGCATGTTGATAAAGCATTTCTTTTACTAAATCCTGTTCTGAATCGTTCACATGTTGTAAGTAAAGTGGAACAAGTATTTCTTCCTCGTCTCGAAAATGATCTCGACCATCTTTTTCCCAAAAATTAATCATGTCACGAATGAGTTGCTTATAAGAATGGTCACTCTTTTCTGTCCCTGCACGCTTCATGTTCAACGCCATCACTAGTGCATGATGGTGGTGATGGGATAATGGATTCAACGCTTCATGCCTTTTCATATCAATCACCTCTTAAAAATATAGTATGTGAAAATATTGACCCCTACCCATCATTTAATAAGTAGAGGTCATAATATTTTTAATTAACAACGATTGTTGCAACCATATCCATATGGCCCTGACCACATGGTACACTGCATCTTACTGTGTACTCACCTGGATCTAGGTGGACAGTCTGACTTCCCGCGTCTTTTAATTCAAAACCATCCACACCATCGATTGTAATGCCATGCATACCTTCCACATTAACAAGTTCGATTTCAATATCACCTGAGTTCACTTCATACGTATCCTGATTAAAATCGAAGTTTGATGCTTCTAACGTAACTTTCTCAGATGCTTCTACTTGTTCAACTTCGCCACTGGAATCGTTATCTCCTCCACAGGCTGCTAATAAAATCATTGAACCTAACAACATCAACATTAACTTTTTCAAAACCATCAACTCCTTAGATTTTTTTACCAGAATTTAAATCCTTTAGATCCTGGAGGGGCATTTTGAATAATATCGATGATTGGGATGGTATAAGCAAAAATAATTAATGCAAATGCCACTCCAATCCAAACTTTCCAATTCTCCAAAATGGCTGGTGGACGGATAGATTCGTCCGCTTCTACGCCAACCGGAAACTCCTCCTGACCTTTTGGTGCAAAGAACGATAGGTTAATCATTAAGACTAGGTAAAGAATTAATGAAATGAATAATAGAGTTCCGCCTATTGCCATGCCTGTTTCATATGCACCCCAGCTTGATGCGACTGGGTGATCAAAGTATGATGTCAATTGCGTACGTCTTGGGTTGCCTAGTAAACCTGAGAAGTGCATTGCACCTGACATGATTAACATTCCGCCTACCCAAAGAATCGTTTGATAGATCGCTATTCCATTCATCTGTTTAGTTAAAACTCGACCTTTTAAATGTGGAATTAACCAATAGCTGATTCCGAAGAATGTTAGAGCAACTGTTGCACCAATTGTTAGGTGGAAGTGGCCTGTAACCCATATCGTATTGTGAACAACTTGGTTCATCTGGTTACTAGCGTTGATTATTCCACCTGCCCCAGCAGGGATGAAAATCAACATCCCCATAAATGGAGCAAAGAATCTAACATCTTTCCATGGTAGTTTTTTAAACCAACCGAACAATCCTTTACCACCTAAACTGCGACCTCGCATTTCAAATGTGGCTAATAGTGCGAATGCTGTCATTAGAGATGGAATAATGACTGCAAACGTTAATACAACCTGGATGAACTTCCACTCATGACTAATTCCTGGCTCTAGTAGTTGGTGGTGGAAGCCTACCGGAATTGAGAATAAGATAAAAAGTAGAAATGCTAGCCTTGCAAGTGAATCGCTGAATATTTTTCCTCCAATAATTTTTGGTACGATTACATACCATGCCATGTAAGCCGGTAATAACCAGAAATACACCAATGGGTGACCGAAGTACCAGAATAATGTTCTACTGAGGGCAATGTTAATCTCATCTACCCAACCGAATGACCATGGTATGAACTGAAGAACAACTGTAGCAACAACCCCAATAGTTGCGATTAACCAAAGAACTAATGTTGCCACTGCCATAAAAGCGAGTAATGGACTTGTTTCTCCTTTGTTCTCTTTTCTCCAATGGTTATATTGACGAATAATCGCGAATGATCCGAAATAAGTACCAACAATGATTAGTGCTAAAGCAATATAAAATAATGGGTGCGCTTCTAATGGTGCATAGAATGTGTAAAGTACGGTAGCTTCACCAAGCATGATGATGATAACACCCAACACCATTCCAACCACCATCATCCAGTAACCAATCCATGCAGACCGCCTTCTACCTTTACTAAAAGCACCTGTTGTTTTGACAACACTGGCATACAGAAAGCCGAAGATAAAGAATGTTGTGAAGACAATCGCCATTAGTACACCGTGAGCGGTTAGAATTTGGTAGTAGTTTAATGACGGCGGTAAGGTTATCATTTCACTTCTAACTAATGTTTGGAGTAAACCAAAGAGCCCTCCAATGGCGATAGCAATAAATGCAATGTAAAAGTGTGCCATACTCAACTTGCTATCTAAACGGTTCATCTACTTCACCTCCAATTCAGCACTCATCACGTGGTGCCCTATGCCGCAATACTCATTACATAAAATCAAATACTCACCTTTTTCGTTGAACTTATAAGTCATTGAGTTCACATGCCCTGGTGTCACCATCATATTGACTCGTGTACCAGCTATTTCAAATCCATGAACCACATCAACTGATGTAACGATAAACTTTACAGTCGCACCTTGTGGAATCTCAACCTTGTTCGGTGTAAAACCAAATGATTGAAGAACCATCACCAATTCGTATTCATTATCACCAATTTGTCTTAGACCAGGTTCATCGAATGGTGGTGTCTCATTCACTTTCTCTGGATCTAATTTTGTTAAATCACTAGGTGGTGCGTGACCAGAAGCAAATGCTTGATAACCTACTGTAGATAAAAATGCAATTAATGTAATGACTCCAATAATTAACCAAACCTTCTCTAACTTATGCATGTGCATATGAATCCCCCCTCAGGATTAACGCGTAATGAACAAATAATAAATTGACAACCAAGAACCAACAATAAAAGCTCCAACTATTAATACAGAAACAAAAGCCCCATACAACTTCTCATCATGTTCTTTAGAACGCTTCATCGGCAGCCCTCCTTATCTCTTTTTCTACTTTTATCTTATTGGTAAAATCATCTAAAGTTTGTGATTTATATCACAAACTCACCATTATTTGTTGACGGAATTGTGAAATATTTCACAATAAGCGCAAAAAATAACACCCTCCATCTTGAAAGGTGTTAATGTATCCAATATTCTTTTAAGGTATCAAAATCTAGAATATGTATTTCTTTTCGGTTGTAAGCAATAACTTGTTCTTTTTTTAGTCGGTTGAACGCCCGATTAACCGCTTCACGAGACACTCCTATCATGCTAGCTAGCTCCGAGTTTGTGATCGGAAGTTGTAGATAAATCTCACCCGTTGATTTCTTTACTCCTAGTTCGTTGGTGAACCTAATGAGCATCATCACAATTCTATGAAATACATCTTGAGATTGAATCGTTTGAAGCTGCTCTTGTAGGTCTAATAATTTCTTTCCCACCACTTTCAAAACTTTAATAGCCACTCCCGGATTTTCTAGCAACAATAATTCAAAATCTTGGATTGGAATACTCACAATTTTTGTATCCGTTAAGGTGATTGCTGTTGCAGGATAAGGCGTTTCATCAAAGAACCCGACGTGTGGAAACATTTCATCTGAATGTAAGACATTAACGATTTGTTCATTACCTTCTTGATTTACCTTGAAAACCTTCACCAAACCAGAACGAATGAAATAAACAGAATGACGCTTTTCATTTTGGCGAAATATGTAGTCGCCTTTTGTTAATTCGCGTTCAACTGAAATCTGTCTTAAACGATTTAACTCCACTTCATTAAGCTCTGTAAAAATTGGAAACTGTCTAAAGAATGATTCTGATTGAAACACATTATTCCCCCTGACGTTTAAGCTTTTTCAATTGTCTTAACCAATCAAATCTCGAAGGTAAGCTCCATTGATAAATTACCGATAACATTCTAAGTGAGACAATACCGATGATTAATAAGATAAACTGCCACATCGTTGTAGCAATGCCAAATCCGACCGCCATTGCACCTAACACAGCCCACATAGCATAAATTTCTTGATGTAACACAAGTGGTTTTCTGCCCGCTAACATATCTCGAATGACACCACCGCCTACTCCTGTTAAAACACCACCTACAATAACCGCACTCATTGGGTAACCAGCCATGACCGCAAATAGTGCACCTTGCACGGCGAATGAAGCAAGACCAATGGCATCAAAGAAAACTCCCCATAACTTTTTGAACCCTAACACCCAGTGAAAAGGGATGAAGAACAAAAGTGTCATCGTTATAAAAGCTATGGTAAATAACATGCTTTGATTCCATATATCTGAGATCGGCAAATCGAGTAGAATATTTCGGATTGTTCCTCCACCAAATGCCGTTACAAAACCTAATAAATAAACACCGAATAGATCATATTCTTCTTCCAATGCAACAATGGCACCACTAATTGCGAAAGCCATTGTACCAATGATGTTCAAAATATCCCATGCCATTGATTGCACCTCCATCTAGTACAAAACTATCATAACAAAATATTGCTTGTTTGATATATGAAATTTTAGGTTTTCCCCATAAAAATAAAAATTTCCCTATAAAATTGAATTTTTCCCCATAAATCCGAAAAGTTCCTCATATATTAAAATTTTTCCCCATAAAAAATACCACGATTCTAGAACGTGGTATTAAGATTTACTACTTTTCATCATTCGACGCATTGTATTAATTGTGTTGAGGTGTAAAGCCTCATGAGCAGCGAAAAACTCGAGTGCTTCACCTAAAGTGTTCATTCCCATGAATTCATGTGGAAGTTCCAAATCTAGCTTTCCACTTACCCTTTCCTCTAGTTCATCTGACTGCTTCTTGAGTAGCTCTAAAATTTCTTCTTTAGAAGGTGGTTCTTCCGCCCAATCGGATGGGCTCGTCCCTCGAGCATAAAACTCTTGATAAACCTCTGACACACGTGGCTCATCTCCTAAAATCCAGACTAGTTTAGAGTCTAAGTTTGCGACTAAATGTCCCGCATTCCACCTTATATTATTATGAAATGGACTGCGAACCTCATCAAAGTGCTCCTCTGGAATTTTTTCTACTAAGCTAACTACCCAACTTCTCCATAACTTAAAGTGCTGTATGACCGCTTCTTCCGTCAGTGCTACTTTTACACTCATATACCTCACTCCTTCTAACCAATACTTTCAACACAAACTGTAAAATTCCTTTCACATAACAAAAACTGCCCCAATAAAATTGAGGCAGTTAATAATTTAATCTAATATTCGATTGTTTTCATCGACATTACTCACACGGTTTTCTTCACGATTTTCATAATCAGAAACGTAACCATCACCTCGACAAACGGTACATGTGTAGTGCCATTCTTCATCGTCCATTAATAGTCCGCTTCCTTCACAAGCCTTACATCTGTGTTCTTGAGATCCCATTTAAACCCCACTTTCTTGTTGTTTATTCTTGATCCAATTAATCACTCCACCTTCTAATATTATGTCCAGATGTCTGCTTGTTAATCCATGTCTTACACGGATTTTATCATCCTTACCTTTAATACTAATTTCAAATTCATTGTCATTTCGAATTTTATCTCGAATGCCTTCAAAAACGAGTACATCACCATTTTCGATTTTTTCATAATCGCTATCATCAACAAATTGTATTGGTAAGACACCAAAGTTAATTAGGTTTTGTAAGTGAATACGTGCGAAATCTTTAACAAGTACAGCTTTCAGTCCTAAGAAACGTGGTGCTAAAGCCGCATGCTCACGGGATGAACCTTGTCCATAGTTGTAACCACCTACAACAGCATGACCACCTTCATCTTTTTGCTTCATCGCACGTTCATAGTACGTATCATCGACAATTTCGAATGTAAACGTACTAATCCTTTGTAGATTACTACGATATGGTAATACACGAGATCCACCAGCTAGTATTTCATCGGTGGAGATATTATCACCCATCTTAAGTAATACCGGGACCTCAAAGTTATCTTCTATTGGTGATAGCTCTGGAATCGATTTAATATTAGGTCCTTTTTCAAGTTCTACATTTAAACCTTCTGCAGGATCGATTGGTTCTTCTAGCATGCCTTGTTCTTTATCAAAATTAACTTTTGGTTCCTTAATCGTCGGATAACTCATATCTAGCGTTCTAGGGTCTGTAATAACACCTGTTAAAGCTGATGCTGCAGCTGTTTCAGGACTACATAAGAACACACTATCTTCTTTGGTTCCAGAACGACCTGGGAAATTACGTGGTGTTGTTCTTAAACTATTTCGACCTGATGCAGGTGCCTGTCCCATACCGATACATCCGTTACAACCAGCCTGGTGAAGACGGCCACCCGCGCTAAGCAAGCTCGCAATATGACCTTCTTCGACTAATTGCGTTAAAATTTGACGAGAAGAAGGGTTAATATCAAAAGAGACACCATTAGCGATTTGTTTCCCTTTAACAATTTCAGCTGCAATTGCAAAATCACGATAACCTGGGTTAGCTGATGAACCAATATAAGATTGGTAAATCGTTTCACCAGCCACTTCACTTACAGGTACTACATTTCCTGGACTTGATGGTTTTGCAATTAAAGGTTCTAATGAAGATAAATCAATTTCATCATGTAGATCATATGTCGCTCCACGGTCTGCCGTAATCTCTTGCCAATCTTCTTCACGACCTTGTTGTTTTAAGAAACGCTTAACCTCCTTATCAGAAGGGAAAACTGTCGCTGTTGCACCAAGCTCAGCACCCATGTTGGCGATTACGTGACGATCCATTGCTGATAGATCTTTTAAGCCTGGGCCATAGTACTCAATGATTTTTCCAACTCCGCCTTTTACATCATGACGACGTAACATTTCTAAAATAACATCTTTAGCACTTACCCAATCTGGAAGTTTACCAGTTAACTTCACACCCCAGACCTCAGGCATTTTTACGTAAAAAGGTTCACCAGCAATAGCCATGGCAACATCAATTCCACCTGCACCCATAGCTAGCATTCCCATACAACCATTCGCACACGTGTGACTATCAGAACCTAAAAGTGTACGACCAGGTTTACATAGTTTTTGCATATGAACAGGGTGACTAACACCATTACCTGGACGGCTAAAATATAGGCCAAATTTCTTTGCAGCACTTCTTAAGAATAAATGGTCATCAGGGTTTCGGTGATCTGACTGAATTAAATTATGGTCAACATATTGAGCTGATGCTTCAGTTTTCGCACTATCAACACCCATCGCCTCAAGCTCTAACATAACCATTGTACCAGTCGCATCTTGAGTTAATGTTTGATCGATTTTTAAACCAATCTCAGTTCCAGGTTTCATTTCACCTGAAACAAGATGATCTTTAATTAACTTTTGAGCTACATTCAGTTTCATTTGAAAACTCCTTTCCATATTGTCCGTACATATCCACGCTTATAAAAAACGTTTCTATGTAAAATTTACCCATAACTAAGTAATAGCAAACCTCACAGCTGTTATAACAATTATTATTTTGTGCAAAACATATAAATTTACACTACAAAAATAGTGACATTGTAGGATTTTCACAAAAATCATTTACGAACATATGTTCTTTTTTTATAATATGGACAAGTAAATTCTAGGTGGAATATTTTGGAGGTGTTCAATATGGACGGAACCGGTTATATCCTAATCTTGTTCGCCTTTGGTTCTTTTATTGTTGGATTAATATCCCTTGTCGTGCAGGTTGTGTTAGCAATTATTAAGAAAAAGTAGCTTAATACAGTAACCATATCTTGAATAAAAAGGAAAAGTGAACTTAGTAGAGAATATAAACATTAATAAACTTTTTAAAGGGGATTATATATGTTAAATCAGGTTTGTGTTATCACCATTCGTGTCAAGAACATTAAGACATCAATTCATTTCTATACGGAGTTGCTAGGGTTTGAAGTGGATCAGTACTACGGAGATACCATAGCGAGTCTTAAACATCCAAACACACCCGAACACACCCGTTATACTTGAAGAACATTCAGATTTAGATACTTCTAATAACGTTGTACTCGCTTTACAATCAGATAACATCGATCAAGACATATCTAAATTGAAAGCTAATGGAATTACTTTCTTACATGACCCTAAACCTTGCCCACCAGGTCGCTTCACAACACTCACAGACCCTAACGGAAACATAAATCGAATTACTAGAGTTTTCCAAAGTGAACAAGTAACGATTAAACGCCTCACAAATACTGCGAGGCGTTTAATATTTTATAATTTCTTATAAAAACCAGTAGCTGAACCAATGAAGCCATTTCGTTTATAAAAATCATGAGCTTCCTTACGTTCGTTCCGATTTCCACTATTTAATGTCACCATTTGACAACCTTGATTCTTTGCCCAATTTTCTGATGCTTTTAACAATTCTCGGCCGAACCCTTTTCCACGCACTGACTCCTTAACGACCATTGAAACAATACGCACATAAGAATCATCATCCTCATAACGAAACGCACGGATCATACCTGACATACCCACAAGTTTACCTTCGACCTCGTAAACTAAGGTATGGTAATCTGGGTGTTTATTAATCTTAGAAAAACGTTGCTTCATTTTCTTATCACTCGTTGGATAACCTAACTCACCCATCAAATCCGCAAGACCTTGCACATCTTCTATAGTTGCTTCTCTAATCATGTCACGATCTCCTTAGCATAATTTCGTAAAAACTCGATATCCTCTTTATACTGAAAATCCTCATCCGGAACCAACTCTACATCACGCCATTCAACCTTTTGCACTAACCCGTCTGGATCATGCAACGTTTTTTCTCCCCCAGTTACCTTAACACGGAAATACTTAACCACTGCTAGATCAGACTCTTTAACAAATAATTCATCTACCACGTTTACATGGTATCCTGTCTCTTCATAAACTTCCCGCACACAGCAATCTTCAAATGTTTCTCCCTCTTCAACACCGCCAGAGGGTACGGACCACATTTTAACCTCATGGGGTAAACCTTGATAAATCATTAACAATTCTTGTTTTTCATTAACACAAACTGCAGCTGCACCTTTCCATTTACTCATTTTAAAAACTCCCTTCTGTATCGTTAAACTTCGAGATTATCCTTTTGTTCCCTGCTTAAACAAAATTCAATCAAACGTTTGTTTAGATTTAAAAATTACAACTTGAAAACTTACATATAAGCATTTAAGTTAGAATAAGTATTACTATCAAATTGACAGTTAGGAGAGAAGAACATGAAACGTGTTGCTGTCTTTTGTGGTTCAAGAGAAGGAACCAATAAATTATATATGCAAGAAGCTAAAAAACTGGGTGAGCAATTAGCTAAACACAATATTGAACTCGTCTATGGTGGTGCTGTTGTTGGGCTCATGGGGGCAGTTGCAGAAGGTGTTATAGAGAACGGTGGAACTGTAACAGGTGTCATTCCTAAACGTTTAAAAATGATTGAAATTGCTCATGAGGGGCTCAATCAACTCCATGTTGTAAAGGACATGCACGAACGTAAAGCGATGATGGCTAAGCTATCTGATGCATTTATCGCACTTCCAGGTGGTGTTGGAACTTTAGAAGAGTGGTTTGAAGTGTTCACCTGGGCACAAATCGGATATCACCAAAAGCCATGTGCGTTACTTAACACGAATGGTTACTATACACCGTTAGTAAATCTATTCGACCACATGATTACTGAAGGGTTTGCTGATCCACATTACAAGGAAAATGTAATAGTTGAAGATAATGTTAATGATTTGATTAAGTGCTTAACTACATAAATATATTATGGGTCTATGAATACCTGCATTCATAGACCTTGTTTGTTTAAGATGGTTCAATTTCAACTGAGAAGTTTTCATCTATGGTCGTGCTCATCAAGAGATTGGATAACTCTATCGTAAACGTATCACCATTTCCAGGTACGGTGACACCGAATAAATTTCTATCACGGTCCACACTCGTTTTTAAGTGACGGTAGTTAACTTCTTCTCCCTCTAAATCTTTAATCGTAAAGTGATTGAAATCAGAAATTTGACCCCCAAAGTACGGTAGTGATACATTAACAGGCGTATTAAACTTAGAAGAGGCACCATCGTTCTCTACTCTAAGATATACGTATAAGCCTTCTTTAGTAAAATCAAGATGGTCGATAAAGAATTCATTGCCTGAAATCTCACCAATCGATTGATCAACTTCCAACTTCTCTTGATACTTAACCTCTGATGTATCAACATTGAACGCTAGTTTGTCATCTTTAACATAGTGAATTTTTTTAATCGTAATATCTAATGGATCTGGAAACTCATCTGTAGCTCTTATTGGTAACTTTACGTCATAACCATCTATTTTATCTTTAAAATGGTAAACATTTTCATCGTTTATATCTGTTTCAACCCCATACAAATTGTGATTCTCGGCTTGAATAAAAAGGGTATTTCCACCCAGTTGATGTTCTAACTTCTCAATAGTTAAATTGAGTTCGTTCGTATCTATTGTCTTATTGATAGGAATTTCGAATTCATATTGTGCATGTTGTTCTTTATATTCATTCAATGGAATGGTTTGATCAATTAGTTGAAGTCGATTGTTATCAAATCCTATCTCGACATCGAACACAAATTCTCCATTGACGTCATCTATTTCTGATTCATCATGATCTAGAGGTAAATACCTTATCGCTTGATAGATGCGTCCATCGTGATAAACAGGTTCTCTAGTCATCCAATTGTCTCTAAGCGTATACTCGTTATGTGAAAGGTGAAGTGAACTATGCAAACGACCTTCTGGAACGTCACCCACTTTAAAACTATAAAACAGATAAAATCCTTCTGTGTTATACCAAATGCGATCTATTCGAGCATCATTCAAATTATTATGTTCTTGAACAAACGTTTGTTTAATTTCATCAACAACTCCAACCTCTTCAGCTCGTTTCAACCCAGGGACTTCTTCGTAAAAGTACTCGTTTAACTGCTCTTCTGTCTCAAAAACTGTCCATTCATAAGCAGCATCTCTCTTTTTCATAACTAACTCTCTTAAATCTTCTTGTTCATTCATCATGTAACTGTGTAATTTGAAGTAAAAATGTTCTTCTAATCGTTCTTGTCTTTCATTCAATAGTTCAATTTTGTATTGATAAGTATCCAAGTATGATTCTAATTCTTCCAAGCTCATATCTTCATCATACTCAGTCAAATCCAAGTCAATATCTAAATCATCCGGGTTATCAATTAGTTCCTTCTCTTCTTCTACTTCCTCAAGAGGTTCTTCATCAATATCTTCAACCACCCCTTTGGAATCTGGATTAGTCGTCACTTGAATGATAATTACAAACCCAACAAGCAATAGAGCCCCGATCATAACCTGTAAGGTAATACGTTTATTTATAGTCTTCTCCTTCAACCTTCTCCCCCTTACTCATCTAGTGACAAGTCAACCTCAAATGTTGTTCTCTCTGTAATTGATTTTGGATAAGTCAAATCTGATATGGTAATTTCCAATTCTTCTGCTTCCTCAAAAAGCTTCTTAGGAATAGAAATTCCACTCCCAACAATACCTATTTCACTCGTGAAATCATTGCCATCTTGGTCGACTACTGACATTACGTTATTAAACTCCTCACCACGTTTAGCAAATTGACTTAGAATATGATCTGCTTGAAGGCCACTCATTTGTGGTTTAACCCTTAGCTCAACTATATAATCACTTTGTCTGTTCATTACTGTGGAAAGTATATAATCTACACTATTAACCGTAGCAATTTTTTCGTCGACAACTTTGTTATCTTTACCTATGAATTCCTCTGTGTTGAGAGTAAAAGTAAATTCATCATCACTTATTAAAATTACTTTACTTAGTCTAAAATCCACCTCTCCCACATAATCCTCCGTATTATACATTTCTATTTCAAACGGGTCTTGAATATAATCATTAAACATCACGGTGCTACTACGGGTATTAATTTCACCCTCTACAGCAAATAATCTACTATTATTAGATTCATAATCTAATAATAAATAATTACCATGTATACGTCGCTTCACCTTACTTAGAGACAATTTCAAATCCTCTTCCTCATATAAAACCTCATCTAAAGGTACATCAAACGCATATTTGTCTTCTTTTTCTTTCTCAAAAACTAACGGAAGATCTTTACCTAATAAATTGTGGTCACCAGATTGATTCATTAATGCAATATCATATGTATAGTTGTCATCAACTTGAGTTAGTATGTCACCTTGATTGTTTTTAAGCGGCTCTATTTGAACAAGTGAATACAGCTTATCCTCAAATATAAAGAATCCTGCCCCTCGTTTATTAATTGCTCCACTTTCATCATGGCGAAAGGAGGCATGATAACCCTCTTCATCTTCACGGTATTCAGTACTATATATAATATTAATCCCCATAGAGTTATACCAAATAGATTCAATCATAAATTCATTCTCGTCTTGGTCAAAAACAAAACTTTCTTCAACATCTTGTACTAATCCTAGCTCAAAAGCTTTCTCTAACCCCGGAATAGAACTCGAAAACCTTTCTATTAACTCTTCCTTTGAGTATACTTCCATATAATTAGGTTTATACTGTTCTTCTTCTTCAACAAAATCCTCTGGGTTGGCTTCTAGTGACTCTTCCTCTTCTTCCTGCTCCGATTCAAGAGTCAACGTTTTCTCAGTAGGTTCTGTTGTAAATTGTGTATATAGGATGAATACTATGGCCATCACAACGACGATTCCAATCTGATAAGGTTTCATTGTTTTTCTCTTTGACATAGGTCACTACTCACTCCCAAACTCTCTCAATCTTACTATCTTTACCTAACGTAATTTTATATACATCCGGATTTTTTAGGCTTTTCCACTCTTCAAAACCATATTGACGATCAAAATGGTTTAACATCAATATCATCAAGTTACCGTGCGTCACAATGATTGTTGATTTAACTCTTCCAAGTTTAATAGCTTCAATTATAGGTAAAAAGCGCTGCATCGCTTCGAAACTAGATTCCCCACCTGGCAATTTAAAATGTAAGTCTTTAAAGGACTGTTCCAAGGGCTCCATAAAGTTATCTAGCGTTTGACCGCTTAGTATCCGCTCTTTTAAATCTTCATGGACATAGATATCCAAATTTTTAGATTCAGCAGTTGGTAAAATTGAATGGACAGCCCTTGTGTATGGGCTTGTGATTATTTGTTCTACAGCTATATTTTCAAAGAAATCAGCTAGTTGCTGAGATTGATCTTTCCCTTTGTTTGTTAACTCACAATTAGGAGCTTGTCCAGTTGCTTGACAATGTCTAACTAAATAGATGACCTTTTCCATATTTGTAACCTCCTCCAAACTTTATTTCGACAAAAATATGTAAAATCCTTGAATGTATTCATTTTATATAGTAAAAAAATAGGTGGTGGAGCCAGTCTCCACCACCTATTTTTCGTCTACTTTAATTTTCATTAAAAATGCTACTCTATTATTATTTCTTAACTCATCTAAGGAGTCAAAATCCTCTATGGCACTTTCAGAATCGCTTTGATAAAAAGTAGCGATTGTGTATTCTTCCCCTGCTTCAAGTTCCGTTGAGCCTTCAATTAGATAACCATGTGAGGTTGGAAAGCCTTGTTCTAATAATGTATCCATTTTTGAAGTATAAGTTCCACGACTGTCCTCACTATAACTATAAAGTCTTAAGTCTAATTTTTCATCAGCAGGGTCTATGATTGTCCAACCAATTGACTCTGAATCCACATTAATATTCTCATCTATTGAACGTATTTGACCTTGTTCACCGCTCACTTCGGTACCATACTCAAAAACTTCTATCCACAAATCCATTTTTGTGTTTTCTGAATCATGGTATGTGATATCAAATTCAAAAATCGGCCCTAAACTCAATCGTTCAGCTGCTTGCTTAGTATCAAATTCTTCAAGCGGCTCAATTGTTGCAAGACCTTTTTTGCTTTCTGTTGCACTACAAGCCATTAACAATAATAACAATAACAACACAAAATACTTTCTCATATTCCCTTTATCTCCTATTCTTCCTCAAGCGCAACTTTTACAGCTTTATTGGCGTGCATAATCGTTGTGTCAAAGACTGGAACATCAACATCGTGTTCGTTAATCAATAACCCAATTTCAGTACATCCAAGAATTATACCTTCTGCTCCTTGATTAACCAACTCTTGAATGACATTTAAATAATAAGCTTTAGATTCTCCTTTTAATTCCCCATGTACAAGCTCATTGAAAATAATGTCATTTATTTTGTCCTGCTGCTCTTCTTTTGGAACATTCACTTCTAACCCATACTCTTCAATACGTTCTTTATAAAAAGGTTGTTCCATCGTATATTTGGTTCCGATCAAACCTACTTTTTTAAGCCCTTTATCTAATATAGCTTCCGCTGTCGCATCTGCAATATGCAGTATAGGAATTGTAATACGTTCTTCAATAATCTCTACGACTTTGTGCATCGTATTAGTCGCCAATATGATAAAATCTGCTCCTGCAAGCTCTAAAGATCTCGCAGCATACCATAGGGAGTCGCCCGCTTTCCACCATTCACCTTTAGTCTGATTCTCTTCAATTGGAGCAAAATCCACACTATACATAATAATTTGAGCAGAATGCAGTCCACCTAATTCTTGATTTACTTTTTCGTTGATTAACCGGTAATAAGTTGCTGATGATTCCCAACTCATACCTCCAATTACACCAATGGTTTTCATAATTTCACCTCTCCTCGACATTACCCGGGAAATATTTTCACAAAACTACAAATTTATATCTGTAGATTCGACAAGTTGTATCCCATAGTGGTCTATTAATGCTTTCCAAGCTTTTTCGTTTTCTTCCTCAAATCCCGGAATGCAACTCATCCCATCTGATAAAACATAGATGTTCTTCAACCATTTTATATCATCAGAGAAATGTTCTACAATTTGTCGAACTGATTCATACACGCAATGAGATTCTGCTTCACCTGCTATAATGACTTTATCAAACTGTCTTACATACTTTAATAGATCTTCGTTTGTTTGATTTTCTCGACTATACTCGGGTTTAATAATTCCGTACATTTCACTTAACGGGTCTTGACCTTTAACTACTTTAGTCACCTTCGTTTGTCGAGCAATGGAGTGAAAATGAACCATTCTAGAGAATTGACTCTCTAAAGCAGCTCCAGGTGTTCCCATAATACAATGATATGGCCAGATGCATAGATTTTTTTGACCTTTTTCTTCTAATTTACGTACATAGTCTATACTAGCTTTCTTCTCTTTAACCGGAATCCATTTTTCATCTTTCAAGTCTTCAGAAGTTATAATCGTAAGTGGCTCGGGGTGCTTACCTTCAGAATCTACCCACCATGATGGATGGAAAATTTGATTTAACTCATGTGTATCTAATGAAACAGCGATGTTTGTAATTTTATCTAAGTTGTTATATAAAAATTTAGTCGTTCGTTCTACATCTTTGTGAGCTCCAGGTACACCTAAAGCCCCTTCTTCCATGAAATCATTTTGAATATCAATTCCTAAGTAAAGTACTTTTTGTTGGTCTTCATGTGAAGGCTTAATATCTTCATTTAGTGCTAACGAAACAACTTCATTCAAGTCAACTTTTTCATATGTACCTATTTTTGCGACATTCACAATCTTTTCAAAAGATGTGTTAATCATGTCATCCCCTCCCTATGATATATTATAAACGATATGGAGTTGACTTTCATTTTTCCAAATTTCTGTTGACCCTAACGTTACGTCATAGCTTAAAGTAAAATTGAGGTGATGAGATGTATCAAGTTAAGGAAGTATCTGAACTGTCGGGAGTTAGTGTGCGCACACTTCACCACTATGACAAAATAGGATTATTAAAACCGTCTAATGTTAAAGAAAATGGGTACCGATTATATAACGATGAGAACCTTCAACAACTACAGCAAATTTTATTCTTTAAGGAACTTGATTTTTCTCTACAAGAAATCAAAGAATTTCTGTCTGATGAAACGTTCGATCAAACTGAAGCCTTACTCAACCACAAAACATTATTAGAGAAGAGAAAGCATCGCCTCGAGAAGCTAATTAATACGATTGACGAAACGATTTATTCAATGAAGGAGGGTAAAGAAATGAGTAAGAAAAAGATGTTTGAAAGCTTTAGCATGGTTGAGATTAATGCTCATCAACAAAAATATGCTAAAGAAACAAAAGATAAATACGGTCATACGGATGCCTATAAACAATCTCAACAACGAGCTTCACAGTACACCGAACAAGATTGGCAATCCATACAAGAACAGTCGAACAGTATTTATACTCGATTAGCTAACTTGATGGATCACCCAGCGGATGATGAAGACGTACAAAAAGTCATCGGTGAATGGCATTCGTTAATTAACGACAACTTTTATGAATGCCCACCCGAAATGTTTAAAGGATTAGGTGATATGTATGTTAGCGACGAACGATTCACCCAAAACATTGATCAATATGGCAACGGCTTAGCCGAGTTCATGAAAGATGCTATGCACATTTATAGTGATAACATGACTAAATAGAAAGCTGATGGTATTGTGACGATAACAGCCCACGTCCGGAGCCTGTAGTAAGTTTGACTTAGCATGTTTGAGGCTGGGACAAAACAATTTTTAACCTAGAGAAAGACGAATATTAGGGTGCTTGTGACTCCTAATATTCGTCTTCATTTTTTTGCCATGTCAAAATGCTTCGCTTACCGCAGGCACGGCTTCAACTTCACAAAACTCACTCTTGTTCGTTTGGTGGGATTTTCAGCTCGTGCTGTTCCTGCAGGTGTCTCAGCATTTTGACAAGGCTAATAGCACTCAATGTTCGTTTTCTGATAAGCTACTTTTCTTTTGTCCCAGCCTCCTTAAAAATTTTTTAGCCGACACCAAAACCGAACGTTCTCTAACAGACAAAAAGCAGGCTATTAAAATGTTTTTGTCGGAGATTGAACTTAGAGTATTAGGTGTTAATTTTTCGGAGTGTTATAAATATCTTAATAAAATTAATAGCAAGAAAGTTAAAGTTGAGAGAGAAAAAGGAAAACATAAATTTATTCCAATAGATATACACAACAGAATAATCTCTTTAGCCATTCGGGATTTACGTAATGAGAATTTACGTCTTACCCAACGCGCAGCTGCTTGTATGATTGTTTTATTAGCTGAAACTGGAATGCGGATTGGCGAATTTAGAATTTTGGAAGTAGATAGCTTGGAGAAAATAAGTATTAAAGGTGAATCCGAAGTCTTTTATTATCTCAACTTTAAGACTTTTAAAACAGTGAAAGAAAAAGATTTTAAGTGGACTAGAAGTTTTATTACAGAAAACGCCCTAATTGCTTATAAAACACTTACCGAGATATTTAGAGAGAGAAGAAAGTCAGATTACTTATTTGTTAAGGAAAGTGGAACAGAAGTATCAAAAACCTTATTACGATATCGCCTAGTGGAGTTCTTTTATCGACATCAAAATGATTTACAGCTCGATAAAATTATGGACCACGAAATAAGCCAGTTTGCCGTGACAAGAAAGAGAAATTTCAAATCTGCAAAATTTATTCCAGATGATGAAATGGATAGAGATATTTACTATGTTACCTTCCATCAATATCGGGTCGTACTAGCTTCGATTTTATACAATAAAGGTTATCATCTAGATTTCATTCGCCAACATATGAACCATTTAACCGAAGAAATGACCAAACATTATATTCGCCTTAAAGAAATCGAAAAATTAGAGGTAAATGCCATCGAGACGTTGCAGAAGAGGTCATCGAAGGACGGTTCAACACTTATATCAGATGCAAATGAAGCCTCTGATAAATATATAAGAGAAGAACTACAATCTGTACAGTATCAGGAGATTTATAACCAGATTAATAGGTTTCTGAAAAAGAATAAATTTAACATTTTCACAGATATAAATGAAATTATAGATAGACTTTCAAGAACTGATCACCCGATTGCAGACATGGAATTGGGTATATGTGCGAAGTCCTTCAACAAACTCTGCGAACGAAATGAATATATATCAAGTATTAATGATGCCTATTATCTTGGTGTTCAGATTCATTCATTAGATGATTTACCATATTCGGTAAAACGATTCCGCGAAAAGACGAGTATCATTGCATACAATGAAAAATTGTACAAGAAAAACCAAAAATATCGTAACGAATTTGAAAGAGAATTAAAAGGTATTAGAAAATATATTGAGCGAAAGTTAAATCCAGAGTTAATGTTGCTTAAAGATGAAATTTGTGACATTGGTTTTGAAGGAGTTCATAACAAATACCCCAAACTTACGGAGATTATCGGAAACATCAGTGATATTGAAAAGGAAGTGCAGAAATGGAACGAGAAAACATTATAGATGCCACTCAGGAACGTTTAGAACAATTCAATTTAGGTGGTTTAAATCGTTATAAGGAAAGTACCCAAGAACAGTTTATTACGATTGAACAATACTTTCTTGAAACCGAGGAACGGATCAAAAAAGCTCTTGAAGAAATTAAGTCCATAAACTTCAATATTCGAGGGATATGTAATGCAACAAATATTTCTAAAAGTACCATTTACAACAAGCCGAATACATTGCGTTTATATATTGAGAAACGTATTGATGTGATTGAAAAGCAAGACATACTACCAAAAAGCAAACAAGGGAAGACACAGGAACGAATGGCAGAACTTGAGGCTTTTCTTGATAAGTCCATTATAGACCAAATAGAATTTAATAATTTGAAAGTACATAATGAAGATTTGCAAGATGAGGTTAATCGACTTGCCAATAAAAATGAACTTTTAAACTTGGAACGTGCCGAGCTTGTTAAAAAAATAAATGAAATGGAGTTAGAACTTAGGAAATTACGAAATAAAAAAGGAAATGTCATTCCATATAATCAGGATAAAGTTAAGGTATGACTTATTAAAAATCCTGATGGGAATAGAATTGTATAAGGGGCTTCCCTATTAAAAATAGAATATAAAGAGCAGCAAAGCAATAAACGGTTTTGTTACATATCGCATAAAACTATTTTAAAATTTTACTGCTTATTGTTATGGTACTTTTGTTTACAAAATAAATGGGTCAGTTCAGAGACTAACCCATTTATTATAAATTTGTCATTCCCAGTTAAGCTAAACCACCCGTTAAAACAGGAAAGAGAATAGAGCGTTGAATGTGCCGTTTTCAAACATGATATAGATTCCTAGTGCTATAAAAACAATGGGAACGATCCAACGTTGATACTTCTCAATTTTTTCCGCTACAAAGTTCAAATGGGCTAAACGATAGCCGGCATAGAGTAAAACACCAATCATAATTAAAATGACGATAATCGTAACAACGAGTTCAGTCGCATTTAACGTTGTGAAATACGGTACATAAATGGAAAAGTCATCCGCACTGGAAGCCAATACGATAAAAGTGACTGACACCCATAACTGATTAAACCTACCTGAAGAAAATATGGACAAAATTTTGCCTTCATCTTCATCCTCTTCTCCTTTAATCCATATTTTTATACCTAAGTAAAGTGGTAAAAGTCCAAGTATTCCTATAACCCATTGTTGGGGAATTAGGTTAACAACTCCTAGAGCAACTACAAGACTTGCTCCTATAACAAGTATCGTTCCAATATACTTACCTATCCAAATATGTTTTTCCTGTCCTTTTTTAATTTGCGAAAACAAGAGAATCAAAATAACAAGATAATCAATTCCTGTTGCTACATAAACAGCAGCTGCTGTTAGTATCGTTGTAATCATTTTTTCAGCTCCTTTTTGGGATAGGGCTTCTCAATGGAAAGAAAAGCCCTTAGATTGCAAATATATGTTTATATTTATCTCTCTTTCACTCGCATTAGCCTTAAACCATTTAATGCTACCAAAAGAGTTGCTCCCATATCTGAAAGTATGGCAATCCAAAGTGTTAACCAACCGGGGACAACCAGTAATAAGGCAATAAATTTAATAGCTAGTGCAAAGGTAATATTTTGCTTAATTATAGTAAGTGCTTTTCGGCTTAGTTTCACAGAAAATGGAAGTTTTCTTAAATCGTCCCCCATTAAAGCTACATCTGCTGTTTCAAGGGCAGTATCTGTTCCAGCTCCACCCATTGCAATTCCAACAGTAGAGGCAGCTAACGCAGGGGCATCATTGACACCATCTCCAACCATCGCTACGTTGCCATATTTAGATCTCAATTGTTTAATAAATTCTAATTTGTCTTGTGGCAATAGTTCTGCTTGAATATCCGTTACCCCAACATGACCTCCAATTGCATTGGCTGTACCTTTGTTGTCACCTGTAAGCATGATGGTTTTTTTGATTCCAAGTTGATGTAACTTTTGAATAATTTCCTTGCTTGATTCACGTACTTCATCAGCTACTGCAATGACAGCAAGCATTTCTTTTTCGGTTCCAACCACCATTACAGTTTTACCCTGATTTTGAAGGGACTTAACAAGTTGATCTTGTTCGTTATTAAAATCAACTGATAGATTCTCAAATAATTTCGGATTTCCAATGTAGTAAGTCGTGCCGTTAATAGTACCCTTAATTCCTTTTCCTGTGATAGAAGAGAAATCATCCACAATTACATCATAAGGAATGTTCTCCTCTTCTGCTTTTTTCATAATGGCTGAAGCGAGAGGGTGCTGAGAGCGATATTCTAATGCAGTAATGATAGATAACATTTCTTTTGCATTTCCCTGATTGTTTATCACTTTAAAATCTGTTACAACTGGAATTCCTTTTGTTAATGTACCCGTTTTGTCAAAGGCAATCGCTTTTAAGGCGCCCATTTCTTCCAGATAAATTCCGCCTTTGATAAGCACACCTTTTTTAGCTGCATTTCCAATGGCTGAAACAATAGAAATTGGGGTTGAAATAACTAATGCACAAGGACAACCAACGACAAGAACAGCTAGCCCTTGGTAAACCCATGTTCCCCAGCTCCCACCAAATAATAATGGTGGCACAACAGCAACCAGTCCTGCGATAATCATAATAATAGGTGTATAATATTTTGCAAATTTATCTACAAACGCTTGAGATGGCGCACGTTCCCCTTGAGCCTCTTCGACAAGGTGAATAATTTTGGAGATTGTTGTATCTTCAACAAGCTTTGTTACTTTAACCTCAAGCATTCCCTCTTCGTTTAATGTTCCTGCAAAAACTTCATCATCCACTGTTTTCTCGACAGGGACTGACTCGCCTGTAATAGCCGCTTGATTAACAGCAGAGTAACCATTTACTACTACACCATCCATAGCAAGCTTTTGACCGGGTTTCACAATCATAATATCGCCAACAGCAATATCATCAACATGGATCATCATTTCTTGTCCATTTCTTCTAACAAGCGCCTCTTTAGGAGCAATATCCATTAAAGATCGAATCGATTGTCTTGCTCGATCCATAGAGAATCTTTCTAGAGATTCACTAATTGCAAAGAGAATAACAACAATTGCACCTTCTGCCCATTCGCCAATAATAGCTGCTCCAATAATAGCCACTGTCATAAGAGTTTTCATGTCAAATTCAAAATGTAGCAAGTTTTGAAACCCGACTTTAAAGAGTGAATATCCGCCAATTACTATCGCTGCTGCAAACAATAGGGAAGTAATAATATTTTCTTCTCCATTAACAAACTGAGAAATATAACCAAAAACGATTAATAAAGAAGCATATAATAACGTGCTGTGTTTTTTATAAAATGGCTCTTTTTCTTCTTTAACCTCTTGTTTCTCTTCTCTTAATGGTTTATCTTGAGTCACTTTAAGATTTTCAAAAGCACCAGCTTTTTCTAATTCTTCAATGGTTGTATCGCCATATACCTCGATTTTAGACGCTCCAAAATTTACTTTTGCATCCTGAACCCCTGATAAGTTTTTTACATTCTTTTCGAATTTGCCCGCACAATTAGCACACGAAAATCCTTCAACCCGGTACACGTTTTTATCCTGATGAACAACAATTGGTGATTGCCGTTTTGGTTTTTCAGGCATTACTTTAAGGTTTTCAAAAGCTCCTGCTTTCTCTAATTCTTCAACAGTTGCATCACCATACACAGATATTTTAGATGCGCCGAAATTAACTTTTGCGTCTTGAACATTGGGTAGTTTCTTAACATTTCTTTCGAATTTCCCTGCACAATTCGCACATGAAAAGCCTTGTACTCGGTAGGAAGTCATTTCCAATTCGGATCGATCGGCTTGTTCAGACATTTACCTCCACCTCTTTCTTGTGTGTTAATGCAATCATCATAATTTGTTTGATATGTTCATCGTTTAACGAATAAAAGGAGAGCTTTCCTTCCTTTCGATATTTGACAATCCTTTGCTTATAAAGTGTTCGTAAATGATGAGAAGCATTAGCAACCGTAACTCCTAAGATATTCGCTATATCACAAACACATAGTTCATCATCTCGACATAAAGCATAGGTGATTTTTGCTCTATTTTCGTCGGCAATTGCTTTTAACATTTGAGAAACACCTGAAATATCTACTGCTCGTAAATCACCCTGTATTCGATTAACTTTTTCCTCGTCATAACAAAAAATTTCACAAGTATCTTTCTTATTCAAATCATCACCTCATTCAAGTATTTGTTTGAATATAGAATAACCTTTTTTCATTTCTTATTCAAGTGAAAACTTGAGTGAAATAAAAGAAGAATTGGGATTTCCCATTTTTAATAATAATTTCCTCAACTAATCTTCCCGTTAGGAGTCTCAGTGCAATATGAATAACCGGATTACAATGTAAAATCAGTAAAAAATCACATGCAATATTAGCTATAGCTTAAAATGTTCTACAATGAGATGATTGATAAGAAAAAAGAATAAAAGCGTCCAATAAAAATGGTTAATTTATTTTATTATCATGAATGTTTGTTTCCTATTTTAGATATTTATCATATAGGAATGTGTCCAACTCATTACATTAGGAAAACTCAATACTTTACAGGGTTTATTTACTTGGACATATTTTAAGGTAGTATAAGAGCTGGGTTTATTATGCAAAAGCTTGAAGGTGATGGTATGGCCTTTGTTCATGCTGGTGGAACCATTCACCGAAAGGATTTAAAAGAGGGCGAGACTCTGCGCGTTGATACAGGTTGTCTCGTTGCGTTAACAAGAGACGTTGATTATGATATTCAATATGTCGGTGGAGTTAAAACGGCGTTATTTGGTGGTGAAGGATTATTCTTCGCTACTCTTAAAGGACCTGGATCAGTTTGGGTACAATCGTTACCATTTAGCCGTTTAGCTAGTCGTGTGTTTGCCGCAACGCCCGAACGTGGAGGAGAACAAAAAGGAGAAGGCAGCTTAGCCCAAGGCTTATTCGACATTTTCGGTGGCGACAGAAGATGATTTGAATGACTCATTAATATTTTACACATACTAACCTTAATTCTTCGGATTGAGGTGATGATAGATGGGTAAAGATGAACATAAATCTAAAAGCAGAAATCCCATAGCGCAAACGCCTAAGAACCAACTGAGAGCTCAAGATGTTGAGTTTTCTCAATCAATGGCTGATCAAGAAGATTTAGAAGCACAAGCAAGAGCTCGTGAGGCTGAACGCCGCCAAGAAAATCAAAAACGATAGTAAGATGAAACGAGGTTGGGACAAAAGAAAAGTAGTTGATCAGGAAACGAATATTGAGTGCTTTTAGCGTAGTCAAAATGCTGAGACACCTGGTCGGCTAAAAACGGCCACGTCCTGCGCCTGCGATTACTCGGCGCAAACTTAAGCAAAGAAGTAACGCAAGCAGCATTTGTGGCCAACGCCGACACTAGACCGTCCAGGTCGTCGCAGGAACAGCACGAGCTGAAAATCACCCCAAATGAACTGGAGTGAGTTTGGGGAAGTTGAAGCCGTGCCTGCGGTAACAGAAGCATTTTGACTTAGCAAAAATGAAGACGAATATTAGGAGTGATATGCTCCATAATATTCGTCTTTTCTAGGCCTACAAATGTTTTGTCCCGGGCTCGTTTCTATTTACGTTTTATACCAATAACTCTTCCCACTTGTTTCGGTCGACTCATGCCTTTATGAACCGACCAGGCTTCCTCGATTTTATGAAGAAATTCATCAGGAAAACTTGCTGATTTTCTAGTTTGATGATTCACACCAATAACCATTTGTTCACTCGTTGCAACAGGCGTTCCTGCTTCATTTTTCATAATAAAAAACAAATGCATGCGTTTTGAGTCATAGTCAATTAATTGCCAATCCAGTTGTAATGTTTCACCTAGTAGAACTTCTTTCAAGTAGCAAATATGTGATTCCAATGTGAAATATGTATAGTTATAATCATTTAATTTTTCACGTGTAATGCCAAGACTTAACATCATTTGAAAACCAGCTTTACTAAAAACTTTGGCGTACTCTGCATCATTCATATGCCCGTTATAATCGACCCAATCTTCTTAAACCTGAACCTTGTAATTTAATGAAACAGTCATCCAGTTTCCTCCTTTTAAAAATATGCTAGCAGGGATTGCCCTACTAGCATACAGGTTTATATTTTTTGTTTTTTCAAGCGTAACGAGTTCGATACAACCGATACGGAGCTAAATGCCATGGCAGCTCCCGCTACCCATGGAGCTAGTAAACCAACTGCTGCGACTGGAATACCCATACTATTATAGAAGAATGCCCAGAATAAGTTCTGTCTTATATTTCTCATGGTTTTCTTACTCAATTTAATCGCGTAAGAAATATTGGACAAGTCTCCTCCAACTAACGTTACATCAGCTGCTTCTATTGCAACATCCGTACCCGTTCCTATTGCCATACCTATATCAGCAGTCGCTAACGCTGGAGCATCGTTAATACCGTCACCAACCATCGCAACTTTCTTACCTTCATCTTGTAATTTTTTCACTTGATCAGCTTTATGCTCAGGTAAAACTTCTGCGAATACGTTGTCTTCAGAAATACCAACTTCTTTTGCAACTGCTCTAGCTGTTCGAGTGTTATCCCCAGTCATCATATAGACTTCAACACCAAGGTCTTGTAATTCTTTAATGGCAGCTGTTGAAGTCGGTTTTACCGTATCAGCAATTGCGATCACAAACCTTAGTTCTTGATCAATAGCTGCTAAAACAGCTGTTTTGCCTTCTTTTTCAAACTCTTGTAGTTTATCTTCGGCAAAATCTGTATTAATTCCTTTTTCAGTCATTAATTTTCTTGTTCCTATTAATATCTCTCGATCCGACACATTAGCTAGAATCCCGTGACCGGAAACTGCTTCAAACGTTGATGGATCTTGCACTTCATAATCATGTTCTGTTGCATAAGCCATAACCGCTTCAGCTAACGGGTGCTCTGAACGTTTTTCAGCTCCTGCAACTAAAGCAAAGTCTTCTTCAGATCCCGAAATAGTTACAACATTTGTAACACGCGGCTTTCCTTCTGTAATTGTTCCTGTTTTATCTAATAAGACAGCTTCAATAGACTGTGTGCCTTCTAGGTATTCTCCACCTTTAAATAAAATCCCTTTCTCTGCACTACGCCCTGAACCAACCATAATAGAAGTTGGTGTCGCAAGACCTAATGCACAAGGACAGGCGATTACCAAGACAGCAATTGATGCTTCCAATGCTGATGACCATACACCAGGATCAACAATCAAGAACCATACAAAGAATGTGACAATGGCAATTGCAACAACTATTGGCACAAAGATTCCAGAAATTTTATCCGCCATTCGTTGAATTGGAGCTTTTGAACCTTGTGCTTCTTCAACGATTTTAATAATACCTGAAAGTGCAGTATCTTTTCCTACCTTTTTTGCCACCATAGTAATTGTACCGTTTTTATTAATCGTCGAACCTATGACAGGATCATTTTCATTTTTATCGACTGGAATTGATTCTCCTGTAATCATCGATTCATCGATGGATGACGACCCTTGAATCACTTCACCATCGACTGGAATTTTTTCACCTGGTTTAACGATAATGTGATCCCCGACTTGAACTTGCTCTACCGGGATTCGCTCCTCTTCACCATTGCGTAAAACGGTCGCTTCTTTTGCTTGTAGTTTTAACAAATTCGTAATAGCAGCTGTTGTACGTCCCTTTGCCAATGCTTCAAAATATTTACCTAGTATAATGAGTGTAATGATGATGGCACTTGTTTCAAAATACAATTCAGCATGCATCGTTAAACCTGTCTGCCACATCAAGGTCTGAACCACACTGTAAAAATACGCTGCTGAGGTACCTAATGCGACTAATACATCCATATTAGCACTCTTATTGGCTAAAGCCCTGTAAGCTCCAGTGTAAAATGGCCAACCAACGTAAAATTGTACGATTGTCGCTAATACAAATTGTGTCCAGGGATATTCAATAAATGCTGGTGCTGACAAACCTATGTCAAACGGCATATGCCCCAGCATGGTTAATAATAGTGGGAAAGAAAAAATTGCTGAAAAGATAAACAGCCTTTTCTTTTCACGAATTTCTTTTTCCTTGTGAGACTCTTTTTCCTCATTATCTTGTTTAACGACTGCTTCATAACCTAACTTTTTAACTTTTTCTAAGACATCGTCTAATGATACGACCCCAGGGGTATATTCAATCGTTCCAGATTCTGTCGCTAAGTTAATGTTAGCTTCCTTAATACCTTCCATTTTAGAAAGGCCTTTTTCAATTCGGGTTGAACATGCAGCACAAGTCATCCCTCTAATATCGAGCTCAACCTTTTCTTCTTGAACACCGTAACCCAGCTTTTGAATCCGATCGATTACATCGTGAACAGTAGCTTGATTTTCATCAAATGAGACTGATGCTTTTTCCATTGATAAGTTCACATTCGCATCGACCCCATCCATCTTATTTAAAACTTTTTCTATTCTAGTAGAACAGGCTGAACACGTCATACCTGTAATATCTAATTGGGTTTGTTTACGGTTATTCTCTTCCGTAGCCAATTATAACCCTCCTTTATTTTGAGTACTGCTTGATGACTTTCATGAGTTCATCCATATATTCATCACCATTACCTTCTTTAACCGCGTTCGTCACACACATCTTGGCATGGCGCTCTAACATTTGATACCCAACTTTATCTAGAGCAGCTTGAACTGCAGAGATTTGCACCAACACATCGACACAATAGCGATCGTCTTCTACCATCTTTTGCAAGCCTCTAACTTGACCTTCAATTCTTTTCAACCGATTCGTTATACCCTCTTTTTCTGAATTCGTTCGAGGTACAACAGGTTCATCTTGATTCACCATTTTAACGTCTTTTTGGTCCACTTTTTTCACCTCTCAATTAATACACTATACCCCCCTAATGTATTTTGTCAACAAAAAGAAGGTGTTATATTTAAAATAGGCTATTTTATTAATACAAAAACTAAACTTATGATACATTTTTTAAAATATATATAACCATTAGTTTGTTTATAAATCGAGCTATAAAAGATCCCCGCTCTATTTGAACGGGGAATACCAATTAAGCTACAACATCGTAGCCTTGTTCGTCGATTGCTTCCTTAAGCTGATCAACTGAAACTTTTGAGTCATCATATTTAACGTCAACTTTACCTTCACCTAGGTTAACGTTTACTCCTGATACACCATCTAATTCATTTAATGCACCTTCAACTGAAGATACACAATGTCCGCATGACATACCTTGAACCGTCAGTGTTACCTCTTTCATGATTATGACCCCTTTCTTAAATTGTCTGACTTTAATATATCATACCCCCGAAAGGTATTCAATGTTAGTGCTCAAAAAAACTTTTAATTCTTAATCATAAAATCAACTTGTCTATATGATACCCACTCAAAGTATTTTTATCATAAACATGAAGACAAGCGTATATCTTAGTAGAGTAATGAATATTTAAGGAGGCACACTTAATGAGTGTAGTCGTATTTTCAAGTGTAATTATAATAATTAATCTGTTAACCATTCTAATTTTTATACATCCATCCGGCAAACAGATGGAGTCTATGATTACAACAATGGTACTTACATCTTCTACAGGGTTATCAATTGGTTTCCTTGCATGGGTGTGGTTTGGTGGTCAACCCATAGTTGCAACATTATTAGCCATTGGACTTTCCGCTTTAGTTGGCATGTTGATTGGCATGAAGTTCGGAGTGAAATGTCAGGTTGAGGGGTTTTTCTCTGGTTTAATGGCGTCGATGATGGGGATCATGCTCATTATGATGTTTGACAAGCAAGATGGTCTCTTCCTACTCATGACTGGATTAGCTTTTTTAGTAGGGATTACTGTTTTTTCTATTGCCAAGCAGCACGAGTTAAAGTATTCATTACTATCAGTGTTATGCATTTCCATTACTTTGGTATTTTTTCTATTTCCTAAAGAAGTTATTAATCAACCTTACCAGCATGAACACCATAGTCAAATTATTCTCACTTTGCTAACATAGATACAAGAATCTCTAGAGAGGGGGAGATTAATGAATATGGGTGGCGTTTCGTTTATTGGAATATTCTTATCTTTGATACCGATTGTACTCACAATTTTGGTCATCATATGGATTTTGCAGATAAGAGATTATAATCATAAGCAAGTGGAACAAAACAAGCGTATTATAGAACTACTCGAAAAACAAAATAATCATATTACATAAAGGCTTCCAGCGGAACTGGAAGCCTTTTTTCATTTATAAGACATTCTTTAGAATTTATGAGACACGAATTTTGTCGAAAAAGGGTATTCAACTCGATTTATGAGACATAGAAGTTATAGGACATTGAATCCAAAATTTGAGACATTACTTCGTACGATCGGCTTTATTCGTTAACATTAACGTAACTAATAAGCCAATCCCGATGACAAGGAAGATCGTGCTTGATGAAAAAGCAATAAACATTTCACCCGTTGCAAGGCCAGACGTCACCCCAACAAAAGCTCCGAATAGCAAGACTCCTACGGCTAATGCATATAACACAGCACGAACTTGGTTCATCGCATATTTTTGAGCTGTTTCTCTAGCTAATATTGAGTAGGTTAAAATCGCTCCACCAATAACGATAAAGATACTCGTTCCGGACTTAGCTGGTCCTGGAACATCCATGAAATTCATACTAATAGTCATCAGAATACCAAACAAAATCAGCATAACGCTAATAACGATGCCACCTGTTGAAATTCGATTTGTCATCGAACTATACACCTCTCCTCTAGCCTCTTCGCGTCCTGCTTCACGCATATCATCAACTAATCCACTTAAATCACCCATTGACACTTTCGCTTCTCTAAAAGCTTCTTCATCTGACATCCCTAGTTTTTGATAGTCTTTAATTCGTTCATGCATATTGGTGATTAACTCTTGTTTTAAATCGAATAATTGCTGACTTTTACCGACATCCTTAAATAAATCATCAACATATTTTCTAACTTCTTCATTAAGATTCATTGGAATCCCCTCCTGTAATTAACTGATCTAACACATCTTTGGCAAAAAGCCATTCTTCTTTGTTTTGTTCATATTTTTTTAGACCTTCTTCAGTTATTCGATAATACTTACGACGTCCACCTTGCGTTTCATCGCCCCAATAGGATGTGATTAAATCATCCTTTTGCAATCGCCTGAATGCCGTATATAACGTGGCTTCTTTTAACTCATACTGTTGTTGGCTTAATTCAATAATCTTCTTGTAAATTTCATAACCATAACTATCGCCTTGTCTTAAAATGTTTAAGATAATCGTGACGGTATGCCCACGAATAAGGTCTGTTGATATGTTTGAACTCATTTTACTTCGCCTCCTGAATTATATCATAATACATATT
This sequence comes from Piscibacillus sp. B03, assembly GCF_052246295.1. Taxonomy (NCBI): domain Bacteria; kingdom Bacillati; phylum Bacillota; class Bacilli; order Caryophanales; family Bacillaceae; genus Piscibacillus; species Piscibacillus sp. B03. The sequence continues at coordinate 115,367 of NZ_JBQQCO010000003.1, forward strand.
ACTGTGTGTGTCAAAGTAATACGTTAAACAAGTTAACTTTTTTTCATAAATGGTTATAATATATTTAACAGTTCTGTATAAAATAAAAATAACCGTTGGTGCAATCACACCAACGGTTACGTACAATAGCCCTTCTACGGGGCGGCTCGCTTTTAGAATCGTAACGACCCTAACGCTGACCAGGCACGAGGGTGGTTACTTTTTTTCTGACAGGATTAATGCCACCAATGATCCAAACGCAAGCATGATCATCATGGCTTCATACACCGTCATAGGCCTCACCCCCTTCTCATAGGAATAGGGGCGAGCCACCACCCTAAAAGCCTTATTGTACAATGTCTAGTCTACCCATCTTGGGTATGTTTTAGAATGCATCCTCTACTTTTCTCCTTCCCACTCTAAATAAAACTGATCTAAGTAATTTAACATGAATAAATGTCGTTGTTCTGCCATTTGATACCCTGTCTTGGTATTCATTAAATCTTTCAAGTTAAAAAGTTTTTCGTAAAAATGATTTATCGCTGTCCCATCACGCTTACTATATTCTTCTTTTGTCATACCCTCTCGAGGTTCCTCACCCGGGTGATGAATTAAGTTACCCTTTGATCCCGCATAAGTAAAACAACGAGCAATTCCAATAGCACCAATTGCATCCAATCGATCAGCATCTTGTACGACTTTTGCCTCTAAGCTAGTGAGCTCGGGGCCATGTCCTCCTTTATAGGAGATTGACTGAATGATGCTTAATATCTCTTTGCATTGATTTGAATCCACATCGACTTGATCCAACCACTGGTTAACTCGTTTTAAGCCTGCTTCTTCTGACTCATTTAATTTTTCATCCGCTAAATCATGTAAAAGAGCAGCCATTGTACAAATAAATGGATTGGCTCCCTCTTCTTCTGAAAGTCGCTCAGCCATTTTTGTGACGCGTTCAATGTGCCACCAATCGTGGCCTGTTCCTTCATTTTCAAGTTCTTTTTTTACAAATTCCTTCGTAAGATTTATAGGGTCCATATGTAACCCCTCCTTTATCTGTACATTAAATACTAAATGATTTTTTTAACTTTACAAATTATTTTTACATGTTATATTTTAAGTGTAAGAAAACTGCATAACCGAAGCAACACTAGGGGAGCTGCGAGTGAGTGGCTGAGAGGGCAATTGCCCGACCCTTGGAACCCGATCTAGATAATACTAGCGTGGGGAAGTGTAGGAGACTGTCTTAAAGTACAGGTGAAATTCGTACAGGTCAACTGCATTCCCACGGGAGTGCAGTTTTTTTATTATGCTTTGTTAATGGTGTTTTACTTTTGTGAATCGCTATCGGTGGACGCTTTCCGCGGGCACGGCTTCAACTTTCTTTGAATAAAGGATGCTCGGCTAAGTTCGCAACGTCCTGCGCCTGCGATTACTCGGCGCAAACTTAAGCCAAGTAGTAATGCAAGTAGCATTTGTTGCAACGCCGAACTGACCCACATCCTGTGGCCCCTCAGCTCGTGCTGTTCCCGCAGGAGTCGCCACCTTCGCTCTTCACAAAACAACACAGTCACCTTTACAAAGCTAAATATAAAAAATAGGAGGAGATTTTCATGACAAATCAATGCGGAACAAGCCGTATTGCGGGGTGCCAGTTCACCCTCTACCCTATGAGCGACAAATTCGTCGACATTATTTTATCAGCCTTAGAAGAAGTCGACACATCAAAGGTTTGGAAGGATACCGATGATGTAAGCACGTGCATTCGCGGAAAAATGGTTCACATTTTTGATGTGACGGAGGCTATTTTCTTACATGCAGCGAAAACGGGTGAGCATGTTGCAATGAGTGGGACGTTTTCCATTGGTTGCCCAGGGGACTCATCTGGAGATGTTTATATGGATGAAACGGATGAGCCACAGAACCAAGCAAATCTTCAAGACATTAATCAAGAAGCTGGATGTAAGTTTTCGCTATACCCAATGGGACGCGAGGATTATATGGAACAAATCATGAATCAAATTGATCTATCCAAAGAGCGTGGCGTGAAAGTCAGCGCATCTCATTATGCCACTCGATTAGATGGAGATGTAAAAAATATTTTTAAAACATTGCACGAATCATTTGATCAAGTTCAACAAGTCGTGTCACACGTGACCATGACTTTTACGATTTCGGCAAATAGCCCATCCAACCGATAAAGGAGTGTCTGAGAAATGAATCAATGGAAACTTAAAGAAATTGTTTTAATGTCGATTTTAGGTGTCGTTTTTGGGTTTATTTATTTAGCGTTTTTTGGCGTTGGAAAAGTTCTGTATAGCTTTTTTGCTCCGTTCGGTCTAGCTGACATGGGGTATGAAGTGATTTATGGAATTTGGTTTATTGTTTCTGTTATTGCGGCTTATATTATAAGAAAGCCAGGTGCTGCTTTTATGGCGGAAATGGTAGCCGCATTAGTGGAAGTTTTAGCAGGTTCCACAACAGGACCCCAGCTCCTCATTTCTGGTGCGATTCAAGGTCTAGGGGCTGAGCTTGTGTTCGCATTAACTCGTTGGAAGGATTACCGACTTCGCATTCTAATGTTATCAGGGGTTGGGGCGGCTTGTTTAAGCTTCCCATACCACTTCTTCGCAGGTGGATTTGACGCTTATGCAGACTGGGTTGTCGTTTTACTATTTGTAACACGCATCATCAGTGCCATTATCATTACTGGTTTATTAGGTAAATTTATTAGTGATCAACTTGCTAAAACAGGTGTGCTACGTGGTTATGCATTAGGAAGAGAAATGCAGCAAAGAAAACGTGATGATCATGTCGCCTAACCCATTAATTGAATTAATAAATTTCTCCTTTTCTTTTGAAGAACAAGAAAAGCCGGTGATTCACGATCTTAGTATGACCATTAATGAAGGGGATTCGATTTTATTAATGGGAGCAAGCGGCTCAGGTAAAAGTACTCTCGCCTTATGCTTAAATGGTTTATACCCTGAGGCAATTGAGGGATATGCTTCTGGAGAACTTTTCTTTAAAGGGACAAATTTTGTTGAGTTTGAAAAAGGTGAACTGAACCAGCGTATTGGTATCGTTTTTCAAGATCCTGAGAGTCAGTTTTGTATGATTAAAGTTGAAGACGAATTAGCCTTTACATTGGAAAACCTCTCTATCCCTCGTCATGAGATGGTGCGTAAAATTAATCATGTTCTTAACCTTGTTGGGATGTCAGATTTTAAACACAGTAAAATTCATGAGTTATCTGGAGGTCAAAAACAAAAGATTGCTCTTGCGGCAGTCCTTTTAATGGAACCAGAACTTCTGATTTTAGACGAGCCAACTGCCAATCTTGATCCAGTTTCGAGCATGGAGTTCATTGAGTTAATCGGAGAACTTCAACAAACTATTAATATGAGCCTGGTGGTCATTGAACATCAAGCTGACGACTGGATTGAGTTGATCAATCGCGTGATTATCCTTAATAAAGATGGAGAATTGAAGATTGATGACAAACCAGAGTCTGTTTTTCGTGAGCATAAAGAGACATTAAAAAATGAGGGTCTTTTTTTGCCAAAACCATATGATGATGTGTATAAACAAAAACCGTTACCTTCTGTTGTGCCAAACACACAACCTTGCATGACGGTTGAAGGCGTATCATTTTCTCGAAAAAAGAAAAAAGTGCTTACCAATATCTCGCTTGATATTCACACTGGTGAGTTGGTCGCGATTGTTGGTCAGAATGGTGCAGGGAAATCGACGTTACTACAGCTTATGTCAAGACTACTCAAACCTGATGAAGGTAGAATTTCTTTGTTGGATCGACCACTTGATGACTGGAATGAGAAAGACCTTCGTAAGCGAACTGGCTTCGTCTTTCAAAACCCAGAGCATCAATTTATTACAGATACCGTCTACGATGAATTGTCTTTTGGAATGAAGTTAAATGATCAGTCGGAAGACGACATTAAGAAGATCGTTCATCAGCTATTAGATACATTCCACTTAACTAATCATAAATGGAACAATCCATTTTCTTTAAGTGGCGGGCAAAAACGTCGTCTAAGTGTTGCGACTATGTTGGATGAAACACCTGATTTACTTTTATTTGATGAACCAACGTTTGGTCAGGATGCTTACACAACACTTGAACTGATGAACCTCATCATTAACCTAAAACGTAAAGGTACAGCTATCGCGATGATTACGCATGATATGGAATTAGTCGACCAATATGCTGATCGAGTGATTGTTCTAAATGAAGGAAAAGTTGCGCTAGACGGAAAGCCAGATGATTTATGGTCGAACGATCACCTGTTAACCCAAGCGCGATTACGAAAACCTTATCGTATTGAAAGAAATGAGGTGGATTCTGTTGGTATCCTCCATTAATCCAAGTGTCAAAATGATTGCAATCGTTATACCGGGACTAGTGCTAAGCTTAGCATTCGATGTGATGACACCTCTTGTGTTTTTTGTATTTTTATTGATTGTGACGTTGTTTTTCTCAGGCATACGACTTAAAAAATGGCTTATGTTCTTTATCCCCCTATCGTTATTTTCGTTAGGGTTAGCATGGACATCCATGCTTCACACAGATGAAAAATATGCTGGAGGGGAGTTGTTCGTTAACTTTTGGTGGATTGAAATCACAACAGGAAGTTTACAAGTAGGGATCAGCCTAGCATTAAGGTCGATGTGTTTCATCGCACTCACTCTACTATTCGCACTCACAACCGACCCAACGAAATTAATGCTTAGTATGATGCAACAATTAAAGCTTCCACCTAAACTGACTTATGGGATTTTAGCAGGATATCGATTTTTACCGTTATTTAAACACGAACTCGATTTATTACGTCAAGCACATCAGATTAGAGGTGTGAGCAGAACGAAAGGAATTAAAGGACGAATTCAGCGTTTCAAACGCTATATGATTCCGTTATTGGCTAACGCCATTCGGAAATCAGAACGCGTCGCCAATGCAATGGAATCAAAAGGATTTACTGGTAGTCGGGACCGGACACATTATCATGATATAAGGATTCAGAAACGAGATTGGGTGTTCCTGGCATCCATGGTCAGTGCACTAGCTCTAGCATTCTATCTATCTTACACGTTCGGTTATCTAAATATTTTTGGAAGAACCTTTTAGATTGAAAAAACGCGTCCGCGGACGCGTTTTTCCTTTTGGGTATCGGTCGGTTTTTGAGATTTATCGGTCACTTTCTGAAGTTGACTTTTGTGCAATGACTGCCCAATGATAAGGTCCCGTTTGCACCCAACGAACACCTTTGAAGTTAGCACTTCTAAGCACTTGATCCAGCTCGCCGACTATTGGATAATCTTCTGTTTCATCCCAGTACTTTCCTATAGATTGACGACCATCTTCTACAGCCTGAGCTGAAGCAAACATAATATCCAGAATCAAGAGCGTTCCATCTTCAGTTAATAAATTATGGGCAGTTTCTAAAGCTTGTTCTCTCTCAATTGGATCTACTTCATGAAAGCAAAAACTAGACACGATATAATCAAAAGTTAGCCCGTCTATATTAGGGGCTGTAAACGTTCCAACTTGCAGATGATATTGTGGGTGTTTTTCCTGACATTGTTCAATCATCCCTTCAGAAATGTCAACACCCCATACTTCTGTATCTTTATTGCTAAGAAGATTTGCAAATGCACCCGTTCCAATGCCAATATCTAATAACCTAGCATTATCTTTTACAGATAAAATCTCTTTAGCAAAAGCAAGACTCTCTTGGTAACCCAACAATGGACCAGAAGCATTTTCTAAAAACTCATCGTACGATGTAGCCCATTCATTAAATAATTCTTTCGTTTCCTTTGATGACCTTAACAATATATTTTCCTCCACTTTGATTATAATCTGAAAAACTTCTTACCTGTTTCATGGCGTTCACTCCTCTTTATTAATTAAATCTACCATAATAGATTAATAGCTATAATTCAATTTATAAGATAAAAAGTCATCCGCAGTGAATGCGGATGACTACCTTGTCACCGTCCCTTGGTGGAAGAACATTTGCCACTTCCCGTTGTATTCTCGCCAGATTGAACTTCTTAATGAGTACTGTTCTGTCTGTTCATTAAAAACTTTATAGGTTACATGAGCGACGTCAGCTGCCAGCTGCGTCATATCAAAGTTAGACAGTTGATAGACAACATGCCTTTCATGATTGTCACCTTTAAAAGCCGCTAATTGGTCTTCTTTATTATAGGTATTTCCAGAAGACCCGTACTCAAAAAAGTCTTCGGCTAATAACTCTTCAAAATCCTCTTTCTGCTTTAACAACAGTTGTTCCTCTAACCCTTTTAAGTATTTTTTTAAATCAGTCATATTTACTCCCCCGTCTTCACTAATAATTCTCCGAGCTTACTTAAGTCGACATTACCTCCTGAGATGATGCAAACGACTTTCTCACCTTGAATGCCTAGGTCTCTGTACATAGCAGCCGCTACAGTCGTTGCACTTGATGGTTCAATGAGCTGCTTCATTCGTTCCATCACAAAGCTCATAGCATACCTAATCTCATCATCCGTTACTAAGACGAGCTCATCCAAGTAAGTTTGTAATATAGGAAACGTTAAATCTCCTGGTTGGGTCGTTCTTAATCCGTCTGCAATTGTTTGGTCTGTTCCGTCCACAGGTGTAATCACGCCTTTTTCTAAAGAAACTTGCGTATCGTTTCCGAGTTCGGGTTCAACACCAATCACTTGAACACTAGGCTTTTTTTCTTTTATAGCTGTTAATACACCTGAGCTTAAACCTCCCCCACCAACTGGAACGATGACCGTATCTACATCCTTCTAAAATCTCTAATCCTACTGTTCCTTGACCTGCAATGATATCGGGGTGATCATAAGGTGGGATGAAGACCCCATCTAGCTCCTCTGCTAACTCTTTGGCACGAGGTATTCTTTCTTCTGAAGTCGTTCCGCAATATTCAATGGACCCACTGTACTGTTTGATCGCATTAACTTTACTTTCATTCGCATCAGTTGGAACAACAATGGTAGCTGGAATTTCAAGTTGGTTTGCAATGTAGGCAACAGCCTGACCATGATTGCCTGATGATGCAGCTGTCACAAACTTTGCGCCTTCTTCTTTCGCCTGGATAACCCGATTCGTTGCCCCTCGAATTTTAAATGAACCCGTTGTTTGTAAGTGTTCTGATTTTAAAAAAACTTGAGCTTCAACTTTTTCTGACAGCTGGTGTGATTTTAAGATAGGTGTGGTTTTGATAAGATCTATAATGCTCCCTCGTGCTCGCAAAATATCCTCTAATTGAACCATCGACTGCACCCTTCACTTAAGTTTCTTTATAATTTGGCCTTTTGAACATATTATGTCAACTCTTCAACAATATTGTGATGTTTATTTAACAAAAGAGTAAACCATATTTAAACGTGGTATAGCAACTATATACAATAGAGGAAAATTCGAAGCAAAGTCTTGGAGTGATTGCTCATGAAATATAAGAAAGTTTTATTACTGTTATTATCGGGTGTGGTTTTACTCTTAAGTGGGTGCAGTGAATTAACTGTCTTAGACCCTAAAGGTCCTGTTGGGCAAAGCCAAAAGGATCTCATTGTTTATTCTCTATGGTTTATGTTAGGGATTGTCGTGGTCGTTTTTGTACTCTTCGGATACATGATCATAAAATATCGTGACTATCCTGGACGTGGAGACAAAGATTATGACCCAAATATCCATGGAAGTTTGAAAATAGAAATTTTATGGACGGCAATACCTTTAATTATCGTGACGTTATTGTCTATTCCAACAGTTGAAACCCTTTTTGATTTAGAAAAACCACCTGAATCATCAAGTGATCAAGAACCACTTGTAATACATGCAACGTCAGCAGATTGGAAATGGTTTTTTAGCTATCCTGAACAAAATATTGAAACGGTTAACTACTTACACATACCTACAAATCGAGCTATTGAGTTCCGATTAACGTCAGCCGACTCAATGGCTGCGTTATGGATTCCTGCCCTTGGAGGTCAAAAGTATAATATGGCAGGTATGGAAACCGTCCTCTACCTTCAAGCGGATGAAGAAGGCGTTTATGACGGGCGAAACTCTAACTTCACAGGTGAGGGTTTTTCATTACAAACATTTGAAGTCCATGCAGAAAATGAAGAGAACTTTAATGCTTGGGTAGAGGACATTCAGTCGAATGAGCCTAAATTAACGCAAGAGCAATATAACAAACTATTAGAACCTGGCATTGTCGGTGAGATGGCGTTTTCTAATACTCATTTAGATTGGGTAGATCACAGCACGATGATGGATAGCGATTATGCTATACAGCAACATTTAGGTGCTTATGACAAACACCTTCACATCAAAAGTTTGACTGAATACGAGGAAGAAGGTGACGATGATGAGTCTTGATGAGTTTTTCGTAACTGGAGAACCTTTAATCTATGCGGGAATGGTTGCGATTGTATTAGTGACTAGTGCCATTATTTTTCTACTAACCTATTTTAAAAAATGGGGATGGTTATGGCGAGAATGGCTTACAACCGTTGATCATAAGAAAATTGGGATTATGTATATCTTAAGTGCCCTTGCCATGTTATTCCGAGGTGGGGTTGATGCACTGATGATGCGTGTTCAGCTAGCCTTCCCTGACTTAAACTTTTTGAACACACAGCACTACAATGAAATTTTTACAACGCATGGAACGGTGATGATTATATTCATGGCCATGCCGTTTTTAATCGGACTAATGAATATCATTGTGCCGCTTCAAATCGGTGCACGTGACTTTGCGTTTCCGTATGTTAATGCGCTTAGTTTCTGGTCATTCTTTTTTGGTGCGCTACTCTTTAACATTTCGTTTGTCATTGGTGGTTCACCGGATGCAGGTTGGACCAGTTATACACCATTAGCTGGTGCAGCAATGAATCCAGGACCTGGTCAAAATTTTTATCTATTAGGATTACAGTTATCAGGTATTGGTACCTTAGCAACCGGAATCAACTTAATGGTCACGATTCTCAAAATGAGAGCACCTGGCATGAAGCTATTCCAGATGCCAATTTTTACTTGGTCGACACTCGTCACTTCGTTCATTATCATATTTGCGTTTCCAATCTTAACGGTTGCGTTAGCATTCATGACGATTGATCGAATCTTTGGCTCACAATTTTTCACATTAACGGGTGAAGGGTTGCCAATGATGTGGGCAAACCTCTTTTGGATGTGGGGTCACCCAGAAGTTTATATCGTGATTTTACCAGCATTCGGGATCTTTTCAGAAGTCATCGCCACATTTGCTAAGAAACGACTATTTGGTTATAAAGCCATGGTATGGTCGATGATTCTCATTGCTGGGTTAAGCTTCTTAGTATGGGTTCACCACTTTTTTACAATGGGAGCTGGCGCCTTCGTCAACTCGGTATTCTCAGTTTCTACGATGTTAATTGCTGTGCCGACAGGGGTTAAGATTTTTAACTGGCTCGGTACACTCTATAAATCCAAGATTCAATTTACAACACCAATGATGTGGGCATTAGCCTTTATCCCAAGCTTTGTGATTGGTGGTGTCACAGGGGTCATGCTAGGTATGGCTGCCGCAGACTATCAATTCCATAATTCGTATTTCTTAATTGCTCACTTTCACTATGTATTAATTGCTGGTACCGTGTTTGCTTGTTTTGCAGGACTGGAATACTGGTATCCGAAAATGTTCGGTCATAAATTGAACGAAAAATTTGGCAAACTAAGCTTTTGGTTATTTGTAATTGGTTTTCATGTAACCTTCTTCCCTCAGTATTTCTTAGGGTTAGACGGAATGCCACGCAGGATTTTTGACACTGGACCTGAGTGGTTCACACTTAACTTTGTTTCGACCATTGGTGCATTCGGAATGGGACTAGGCTTTGCGATCTTTGTCTTTAATATCTATTACAGCTATCAAACTAGTAAACGTGAAACAACTGGTGATTCATGGGATGGTCGTACACTTGAATGGGCAACACCTACGCCAATTCCACATTATAACTTTGCAACTCTACCAACGATTAGAGACATAGATGCATTTATCGACATGAAGGAACGTGGCGAAACGACTTTTGATCAATCAAAATTAGAACCTATTCACATGCCGAATAACACAGGACAGCCGTTTATCATGATGGCCCTCCTGTTTATGTCTAGTTTTGCATTAGTGTTTGAATGGATTACATTGTCCGTGTTGTTCTTAATAGGCGTGTTAGTTATGATGGTCGTTCGCTCGTTTGATGAAGACGAAGGCCACCATGTTGAGGTAGAAGAAATTAAAGAAACTGAACGTCAATTGAGGGGGGTAGATCATGGAAGCAAAATTTAAAGATGCCCCATTAGAATATCAAACTGAGCATAGTCAAATGAGTATACTAGGCTTCTGGATTTTCCTAGCAGCAGAGGTTGTGTTATTTTCAACCTTATTTGCCACCTATGCCGTGATGTTTGGTCGAACAGCTGATGCTCCATTACCAATTGAATTGTTTGAATTAGATATTGTTCTTGTCATGACGTTCTTGCTGTTAACAAGTAGTTTTACGTGTGGAGTTGCGATTCATCAGATGCGCCAAGGTTCGGCAAAAGGTTTGATTACTTGGTTGATTATTACTCTATTATTAGGGCTTGGATTCTTAGGTTTTGAAATCTATGAATTTATTCATTACACGCATGAAGGTGCAACATTACCTTCTAGTGCCTATTGGTCTAGCTTTTACATTCTAGCTGGAACGCACGGGTTACACGTGACTTTAGGAATTGGTTGGGCGATCCTCCTCATCATACAATTGTTTAAAAAGGGGCTCACGCATGTTACGAGTCGAAAAGTGTTTATTATTAGTTTGTATTGGCACTTTTTAGATGTGATTTGGATTTTCATTTTCACAGGTGTTTATCTAATTGGGATGGTGATTTAAATGGCAAACCACGCTAAAAAAATACCAACACAGCATATCATTGGATTTGTCTTATCACTTGTTTTAACAGTGATCGCAGCTTGGACAGCAGTTGGTTCAGACTTATCAACAAATTGGATCATTATAATTATTATGCTACTTGCGGTTATTCAGGCAGGTATTCAATTAATCATGTTTATGCACATCGTTGAACGCGAGAGTCAAAACGGACATGTCCCTTGGAATATGATGTTTCATGGATTTGTCGCCGCAGCGATTGTTGTGGCAGGATCATTATTTGTGATGGTCTATGCATTCTAATAAATATCAAAAATCCCTCATCTCAGTGAATACTGAAATGAGGGATTTAATAACTTAAAGTTGTTTTTTCTGAAGCTTTTACTTCGCGGATAATAAACATAATCCACGCGACTTCGGCTAAAAGAAAACTTAGATAGAAAGATGACCAAGTTAATGAGAACATACCTGGATTAATCCCGAGCAAATGTGTATTGATCGCATACAACCACATGCCCATGACTAAAATAGTTTGCACGCCAGCAAGCCATCTTTTATTTAATTGGTAAAACAAATACGGTGCAACGCTTGCTAAAATCATGAACATTAAAGCAACACCCATCTGACTCACCTCCGTACTGTATCTTTATGTCCATTGTAACAAATCATCCACAACTTTGACACAAAAAAGACATTTTTAATTATTTTTGATATACGAAATAAAAGTCATTCCGCTTTAGCGAGATCTCAGCCCACTTCGGCGAGATCATGCTCCGCTTTGGCGAAATCTCAGCCTACTTCGGCGAGATCATGCTCTACTTCGGCGAAATCTCACCCCACTTCGGCGAGATCATGCTCCGCTTCGGCGAAATCTCACCCCACTTCGGCGAGATCTCACTCCACTTCGGCGAGATCATGCTCCACTTTAGCGAGAACAGCGCCATTTCGGTTCATTTAAATGGATTTTCATTATACTAATACTTCAAATTGCTGAATATAATTAAGTACATAAAAAAAGTCTTGACATTTTTTCTGTACCGTCATATGATAGTCAATAACAAATTTACAACGGTTCGGCGTTGATGAAGAGGAGTACTTTTACAGAATTCTTCAGAGAGCTAGTGGTTGGTGTGAACTAGCGTAGGACGTGAAAGGAATGGACTTCTGAGCCTCTAGCCCAACGTAACTAAACAGTTATTAGTATGGCTAGCGAAAGTCTCATCGTTATAAGAGACACGTATTCAAGCAACTCGCTTCGATACGACTAAAGTGGACTGTTCAAGCAGTCAACGAAGGTGGCACCACGGGTTTCCCGTCCTTTATGAGGATGGGGAACCCTTTTTTATTTGGGTAAAGAAAAGTGGTGCAAGCGTTACAGGCAAGCGAAGGTGGCGACTCCTGCGGGAACAGCACGAGCTGAAGATCCACTTTTAGAAGAAAGAATTTCTTCTAAAAGTTAGCTGAACTCGTGCCCGCGGAAAGCGTCCACCGAAAGCGAACCACGAACAAAACTAATTTTGGAATCCTTCTAATAAAGTCGAACCAAAACAACAAAAATCTAAATCTACGAGTAAGAGGAGTAAGTATAGCGGATTCGTTACAGAGAGTTAGCATTGGTGAGAGCTAGCACGATACGTTATACCGAATGGACTTACGAGAGGTGACCTGAAAGCTAAGCAAGTATGGGAGCCCGGCCTCCACCGTTATCAGGATAGGGTATCGGAAATTGTCCCCCTTCAGTTTCCCGTACCTGAATGAGAGGGAAAGTCTATACTTTCCAACTGAGGTGGCACCGCGATCAATCGTCCTCTGCATACACAAGAGTTGTGTTTGCAGGGGACTTTTTTTATGAGGAGGAACGATTATGATCCAAATGAGTTACAGAGTCATTGAAGGTGACACGCTGACTCCAATATCAATTTTTTTAAAACTGAATGGCCAAAAGAAATTTTTACTCGAAAGTTCATTAAAACACGAAAAGACAGGACGTTATTCCATCGTTGGCTCAGATCCTTTTTACGAGATTAACGACGAACAATTATCAATAGATGACATTGAATCTTACTTAATGACGGAGCTAGAACTACCGATCGACATTCCCTTTCCAGCGGGTGGGGTTGGCTATGTTGCCTACGATGCGGTTAGACAATTCGAATCAATTGGAGGACCGCTTCAAGATCCGTTAAATATGCCGGATATTCACCTGATGTTTTATGAGAAGGTGGTTGTTTACGACCATTTATTTCAAAAGATATATCTAGTGGCGATGGATCGTTGGATTACTGGTGAAGATTTGGACTTAACCAAAACGTTGGATGAGTTGGAACAACAAGTTACACAAGGCGATGAACAGGACCTGGAAAAATTCCACCTCTCCCCTTTTCAATCAAATATAGATCAGGCTCAATACGAAAAGACGGTTTCACAAATCAAAGAGCGTATTTTAGAAGGTGATATCTTTCAAGCTGTGTTGTCTCAACGTTTATCAGCCAATTACAGAGGAGATCCGTTTAGTTTTTACCGAAAACTAAGAAAAACGAATCCGTCACCTTATATGTTTTACGTCGATTTTGAAGATTACGTTGTTCTTGGAGCTTCGCCAGAAAGTTTAATAAAAGTGCAAGGGCGCTCAGTTACAACCAATCCTATTGCGGGTACCCGAAAACGCGGTGCAACGGCTAATGAGGATCACGAGTTAGAAAAAGAACTCTTAAACGACGAAAAAGAAATTGCCGAACACAACATGCTCGTAGATTTAGGTAGAAATGATTTAGGACGAATTTGCCAGCCTGGCACGATTGAGCTCACCAAGTATATGGTCATTGAACGGTACCGTTATGTAATGCACATCGTCTCAGAAGTATCTGGACAACTAGCAAGTGACCAAACATCGCTTCAAGCCTTGAAGGCGTGTCTTCCAGCGGGAACCGTGAGTGGAGCTCCAAAGATTAAAGCGATGCAAATCTTAAACCAATTAGAGAACGTCAAGCGGGGTGTTTACTCAGGTGCCGTCGGATATATATCGGTCAACGGTAATCTAGATTTCGCCTTAGCTATTCGTACGATGGTAATTAAAGATAAACAAGCGCATGTTCAAGCGGGTGCTGGAGTGGTTCATGATTCCATACCTAGCAATGAATTTGAAGAAACTCTTAATAAAGCACGAGCACTACTGGAGGTGAATTAGATGATTTTGCTCATTGATAACTATGATTCGTTTACCTATAACTTGTTTCAATACGTTAGTGAGTTAGGTGTCAACGTCGTTGTTAAGCGTAATGATGAGATTACCCTTGAAGAGGTTAGAAACCTATCACCTGATGCAATCATCATCTCACCTGGACCTGGAAGACCTGAGAATGCGGGGATTTGCGTATCAATGGTTCAAGCATTTTATAAAACCATCCCTATTCTTGGTATTTGTTTAGGCCACCAAGCGATTGGAGTTGCATTTGGAGCTAACGTAAAAAGAGCTCTACACGTTAAACATGGTAAAACCTCACTTGTTCGCCATAATGGTGCTGGTCTTTTTCAATATTTACCACAGCCAATAAAGGTTATGAGATACCACTCTCTAGTGCTTGACACTGCGACCCTACCTCCAGTGATGAAAAAGGTCGCGACCGCCATGGATGACGGAGAGCTAATGGCTATGAAACACCGTGATTATCCAGTTTATGGCTTGCAGTTCCACCCAGAATCCATCGGTACGTCTGAAGGCAAAAGAATGTTAAACCAATTTATATCAACGTTACGAAAGGAGCAAGACAATGAAAGAATTGTTAATGAAGCTAACTAACGGAAAACAATTAATGAAAGATGAAATGAGGCAAGTCGCTCAAGCACTATTTAATTACGATACATCCGATAGTGAAATTGCATCTGTTTTAACTGCTTTACGTGTTAGAGGTGAATCAGCAGATGAAATAGCCGCCATTGTTGAAGTTTTACGAGAAAACGCGATGACGGTCCACCCTAAGGCCACAAACGTCATGGACAATTGTGGTACAGGTGGCGATGGTTCTAGTAGCTTTAATATCAGTACGACATCCGCATTTGTATTAGCTGGAGCTGGAGCTAGAATTGCGAAGCACGGTAATCGTAGTGTTTCAAGTAAAACAGGTAGTGCGGATGTTTTAGAACAACTTGGAATCGCTCTTGATTTTACAAGTGAGGAAGTTGAAGACCTGCTTGAGTCAAATGGCATTGCGTTTTTATTCGCACCATACGTTCACCCAAGACTCAAACGGATTATGAAGGTGCGTCAAGACCTTGGGGTTCCAACAATCTTTAATTTTATTGGACCTTTAACAAATCCGGTTGAATTAGACACACAATTTCTAGGCGTATACCGTCGTGACATGTTAATGAAGATGGCTGCTGTTCTAAATCAATTAGGACGCTCGCGCA
This sequence comes from Piscibacillus sp. B03, assembly GCF_052246295.1. Lineage (NCBI taxonomy): Bacteria > Bacillati > Bacillota > Bacilli > Caryophanales > Bacillaceae > Piscibacillus > Piscibacillus sp. B03. The sequence continues at coordinate 130,697 of NZ_JBQQCO010000003.1, forward strand.
GTATCGTGATCAACGGAGCAGGTTATATGGATGAGGCTTCACTTGCTGGTGAAAACCATCTCGTATTACTTGATCAAGGAGAACTCATTCCGTTTACGCTAAAGCCAGAAGAAGTCGGGCTCAACACTTACCCTAATGAAGCCATTCGTGGTGGAGACGCTAAAGAGAACGCAGAAATTTTGTTAAAAGTCCTTACAGGTGAACCTGGTGCTTATTTAGACACGGTTCTACTAAATGCAGGACTCGGATTATATTCATGTGGCATTGCATCGACCATCAAGGACGGAGTTGAGCGCGCTAGAGAAAGTATTGAGTCTGGCCGTGCACTCGATAAGCTTAATTACCTTGTTGAGTTCAGCCAATCTCGAAAGGAGGCGATGTCTTCATGACTATTTTAGATAAAATTTTAGATAAAAAACGTGAAGAAGTTCGTCAACTTAAGCAAATTGGTTTGAATTACGATGTTGAGACAGTTAAACACGGGGCATCACTTTACAAAAACTTTCTTAACATTAACACATTATCCGTAATCTCAGAAATCAAACGTGCCTCACCTTCTAAGGGCGACATCAATGTTGGAATGGAGCCGAATGAGCAGGCGAAACTTTATGAACTCGGTGGTGCATCAGCAATATCAGTATTAACGGATGCCCCGTTTTTCAAAGGATCGGTAGAGGATTTATCAAGTGTCAGGGAGACGGTTAACCTTCCAATCTTAAACAAAGATTTCATAATTGATGAGATTCAGATTGACCGCGCACGTCAAGCTGGCGCAAAAGTGATTTTACTAATCGCAGCGGCACTTGACCTTGATCGGTTAAAAGAACTTTACCATTATGCGTGTAGATTAGGCCTTGAGGTGTTGTTCGAAGTCCATAACGAAGTTGAACTAGACATGGCATTTGAAGTTGGGGCTAACATCATTGGCATTAATAACCGTGATTTAAAGACGTTCGAAGTTGATCTAGCTGTGACTGAGAAGTTGGCTAGAAAGGTAACGGATCCAAACACAGTTATCATTAGTGAAAGTGGCATAATGACACGAGATGACGCTAAGCGCGTGGCTCAAGCTGGTGCTCATGGAATCTTAGTCGGTGAATCTCTAATGCAAAGCGAGAACGTATTGGAGTCACTGAAGGATCTGCAAGTTGAACTTGCTCGGACGTAGCTTTTTTACTAGACAATTTGGCTGTTTACTAGAAAACTTTGTGTTTTACTAGACAAATCTACTGCTTTACTAGACAAAACTGAAGATTTACTAGAAAAAACTTGGAAAAGGAGGTCACACGAATGACTCAGGTCAAAATCTGCGGCATAAAAACTCTGGAGCATGCCTTAGCTGCAGCAAAATCAGGAGCTGACACGATAGGATTCGTTTTTGCAGAGAGTAAGCGGCAAGTCTCAGTAGAAGAAGCTGCGCGGATCGCAGAGCAACTGCCGAAGCACATTAAAAAAATCGGTGTTTTCGTAAATGCTAGCGAGGTTGAACTAGAGAATACGTTCCATCAAGTTGGCCTCGATTACGTTCAATTACACGGGAGTGAGTCGCCTCAATTTTGCGAACGCCTCTCCCTCCCTTATATTAAAGCATTACGAGTCAAGACGGAGCAGGATTTAGAAGTTTTAGAGTCTTACCGTCAAGCCAGCTACTTTTTACTAGATAGCGCAACGGGGCCTTATCAGGGTGGAAATGGCACGACGTTTGACTGGCGACATTTAAAGCGTGCCAGCATCGACCGCAAAAAGCTTATTCTAGCAGGCGGCTTAAACGAAACGAACATCGAGGACGCAATAATCCAAACAAATCCTGCTATGGTCGATGTATCTAGTGGTGTTGAAACCAACGGAACGAAAGACTCTGAAAAAATTCAACGCTTTATACAAAAAGTAAAGGAGCGATCAACATGTCATACGCACAACCAATAAATGGACATTATGGGCCGTACGGTGGTACTTACATCCCAGAGACGTTAATGGGGGCTGTTACAGAATTAAATGAAGCTTATGAGGAAGCAATCCGTGACCCTGAGTTTCACGAACAACTAAACGACTTACTGAAGGATTACGTAGGGCGCGACAACCCACTTTATTTCGCGAAAAATCTAACCGAAAAACTCGGCGGTGCGAAAATTTATCTAAAACGTGAAGACTTAAATCACACAGGGGCACACAAAATCAATAATACCATCGGGCAAGCACTTCTCGCCGAACGAATGGGTAAGAAAAAAGTCGTCGCTGAAACGGGTGCAGGTCAACATGGTGTTGCAACTGCCACTGTTTGTGCTCTCCTCAACTTGGACTGTGTCATCTTCATGGGAGCTGAAGACATTCGTCGCCAGAAGCTGAATGTCTTTAGAATGGAACTGCTTGGCGCACGTGTTGAGAGTGTTGAACAAGGCAGTGCGACACTGAAGGACGCAGTTAACGAAGCGTTAAGGTATTGGGTGACAAACGTGGAAGACACGCATTACATTATGGGTTCCGTCCTTGGCCCGCATCCTTTCCCGAAAATGGTGCGTGATTTTCAAAGCGTCATCGGCCAAGAGACCAAAGCTCAAATGTTAGAAAAAGAACAATCGTTACCTGATGCCATTGTGGCCTGTGTGGGAGGCGGAAGCAATGCGATGGGCATGTTTTACCCGTTTATTGAAGATGAAGACGTAAAACTATATGGGGTTGAAGCAGCCGGAAGTGGTGTTGATACGGACCGTCATGCCGCAACCTTAACCAAAGGCTCTGTTGGAATTTTACATGGGTCGATGATGTATCTTCTTCAAGATGAAGCTGGTCAGATCCAAGAGGCTCACTCGATTTCTGCTGGCCTTGATTATCCTGGAGTTGGCCCAGAGCACAGCCACCTTAAAGACATTGAACGCGTTGAATATTCCTCCATTACCGATAAGGAAGCTTTAGAAGCTTTTCAACTGCTTTCAAGAACAGAAGGTATTATCCCAGCTTTAGAAAGTTCTCACGCTGTTGCTCAGGCGATTAAACTTGCTCAGGGCATGTCAGAGGATGAAACGCTTGTTATTTGTTTATCTGGACGCGGTGATAAAGATGTCGAATCAGTGAAACAGGCGTTAAATAAGTAAAAAACAGGAGGTTATCTTATGTCTAACATAATCACTAACGGTCGTGATCACCTTGAATCAGCTTTAAACGACACATTAGACCAAGGAGATAAGGTTTTTGTTCCCTACGTCATGGCAGGTGACGGTGGTCTCGATCAATTAATTCCTAGGTTAAAATTTTTAAGTGAATCAGGTGCAACAGCGATTGAATTAGGTATTCCGTTTTCTGACCCAGTTGCTGATGGCCCAACGATTCAAGAAGCAGGCATACGTGCACTTGAAGAGGATGTCACACTAAAGTCTGTTATTGATTTGTTAAAACAAGAACGTCATCAAATTAATGTCCCTATTATTTTCATGACCTACATCAATCCAATTTTTAAATATGGAATTGATTATTTTGTTCAAGATGCAAAGGAAGCAGGCGTAGACGGGTTAATTATTCCCGATTTACCTTATGAACAACAGTCACTAATTTCAGACCAACTAGCTAAAGCCAATATTGCGCTCATTCAACTAGTGTCTCTGACCAGTTCCACAGAACGAATTCAGCAGTTAGCTCAAGCATCACAAGGGTTTACATACGCTATTACAGTAAACGGGATTACTGGTGCTAGGTCGCAATTTGCAATAGAATTAAAAGAACATTTCGAGCAACTTAAAAATGCGAGCAACGTACCTGTGTTAGCCGGCTTTGGTATTTCAACACCCGAGCACGTTAAACAGATGAGTAACATAGCTGATGGCGTCATCGTTGGTAGTAAAATTATCAACCTTTTACAGCAGAAAGATTTAAATTCAATCAAACGTTTGATTGAATCAACTAAATTAAAATAAGTCTAAAGCCTACGTAACTAGTCTCGATATTTTTTCCAAAATGTGTTACCTTTAAGTTGAATATAACTTTAGGTGGCGAGATTAATGAAAAAATGGTTCATAGTAGGACTCATTGGAAGTTTCGTTTTATGGGGAGGCTATCAGTTCTTTTTTTCTTCTGAAGAGGACGTCACCGCTGTACAAGATGAACAAGAAGTTCCTCGTGTCACACAAAATATTGATGCGTTAATTCAACAAGCACTGTTAAACTATGAGGAAATTAAATCTCAACATGATCATCTTACAATCAATCAAGAAAAAGTTGAGATTGAAGACCCTAATGTTAAGAATTGGATCATTCACACGCATATTCAGTCTGCTGTGATTAAAAATGAGGAGCTTGAAGGCATTCAACTAGTGAGTCAAGCAATGGAATATAAGCATAACAATGAAGCTATTATAGAATGGGCAAAGATTGAACACGACATTGAAGTTACTGAAGACGAAATAGATGAATACATTGAAACTCAATTACACTATATTGAAAAAGGCGAACAATCACACCCATTTTTCGTAAAAATTAGCAAAGCACTAGATTTAACAGAAGACGAATACTTATATGAATGGGAGTATGAGCGTTTAAAACAAAACCTCGTTCAAGAAAAATTATTTGCCTATTATAAAGAACAGAACCCACAATTAGAGAATGAGTCGTTAGAAGAATACGAACGACGAATTATATTACTAATGGAAGAAGACTTAATGGAATATGGTCAATAAGAAAAGCGCAAGCGCCTGTTTAACCACGCAGTGATTGGACGCATTGCGCTAGACAAAAATTACCATAATAAAAAACTAAATTTTTTTGTATAAATTATACTTTAAAAAATCCGCCGTGGCGGATTTTTATCATGTTAGAGGGGATGAAGACTTGGAATTTGTATTAATATTTTTTGTTGGTGTCATCGCAACTACTCTCGGCACACTTGCTGGAGGTGGTGGTTTAATCAGCTTACCAGCTATGCTAGCACTTGGCGTACCCGTTCATTCCGCGATCGGTGCTAACAAAGTTTCTAATACGGTCAGTTCATTACAAGGATTTTTACTCGTTTATAGACAAAAAGGCGTTACCATCAAAGAAGGAATAAAAATCATTCCCGTTAGTCTTGCGGGTGGTGTAACTGGGGGACTTGTAGCCGCTTCCCTATCCCCTGACAGAATGTATCAATTGGCTCTAGTACTACTCGTATTAGCATTTATTTTTTCATTCATTGGTAAATCGAACTTCACGGGTAACCAATCCTTCCAATTAACGAAAAAAGGCACGCCATTATTATACGGGATCGGAATATATGATGGCATGTTTGGCCCAGGCCAAGGCACTTTGATGCTTTATTTATTCTCATATCTAAACATTGCCTATTATCGAGCAGTTGGATTAATGCGAATCGCCACATTTTCCAGCTGCTTTGGGGCGGCCATCAGCTATATTTCAACAGGGCAGATCCTGTGGCCACTTACGTTCGCACTTATGATTGGTTCCTTAACTGGATCACAAATGGGCGTAAGAATTGCAGGAAAACTCAAGCCTCACCAAGTCAAGCCATTACTGCGACTCGTTACAGCGGCTTTAATTATTCATATTATTATAGATAATGTCATCATGTAAAAAACCGAGGAATCCACCTCGGCTTTTAGATATTCTAAATAGTTTTGGCATATACACATGTATCTCTTAGTTCTGTACCGTCAGGGTTACGGTCTTCATTTTTAAGAATGCCTTCCAATTCATAACCCAGACGCTCAGGAATGTTTCGTGATTTGGTGTTCTTTGAATCGCAAGTAATCTCAATTCTTCTAAAACCCAGCTCTTCAAGACCATAATGAGTAAGCTTCTCAACGGCTTCAGACATAAACCCTTTACCAGAATAGCGAGTATTGACCCAGTAACCAATTTGAGCCTTCGGAATCGTCCAATTAACATTTTCAAAACTAACCGACCCTACTAATACTTCTGAATCCTTCTCAAAAATTAAGTACTGGAACCTTTCTTTTCTAAAAAATTGAGCAATAGCTTCACGAAGATAAATTTCAGTATCCTCAACCTCTGGTGTGGTCTGAGCAAAATCTAACCATTCCCTCAACTCTAGAATTGAATAACGAACGGCAGAATTCACCTCCACGCCATCTCCTGGCTTTGGTGCACGCAAAAACAAACGCTCCGTTTCTAACACACTATCAACATCATATAAGATCGGATTTACATCACTAATGGTTTTATTCAAACGAAACACTCCTTTCTCCTTATATCTTTTCTAACTCTACCTACCTATTTCCTTTAAATTCCGTTATACTTTTAGAAAAAGGAGGTAAGTTGAATGAGTCAAACCGATTTTCAAGAGATTTTTAATCAGCTTAAACCTTATTTAAAGAAATACGAACAAGAATTAGTCGTTACGACCGACCAAAATCAATTATACTATCTAGATTCCAATAAAATCTTTCCAAGAAATAACAAACCCTACTTTTTCGGCTCTGTATCCGTTAAGAAAAATTACGTTAGTTACTACTTAATGCCTGTCTACATGTTCCTCGACCTCTTAGAATCAATCTCACCATCTTTAAAAGCTAGAATGCAAGGTAAATCATGTTTTAATTTTAAAAAGTTTGATTCCGAATTATTTAATGAACTTGAACGACTGACAGATGAATCTTTTAACAGGTTTAAAATAGAAGAGCTAATATAAATGGAGGACTTAAAGTGTCTATAAATGAGTTAAGATTTGACCTTTCTATTAAAGGTAAAAATGGCATTGGTTTCTTGTTAGCGGGCTCTATCATTTGGATTGTTATAACTATTATATTTTTATTAGATTTGGATATCTTCACTCAAAATATTTCTTTATTCTTTGCATCAGGTGCAATGTTTCCTTTAGCGTTATTGTTTTCTGAATTGATTAAAGCCGATTGGAAAATGGATGATAACCCATTAAGTACTTTAGGGTTAATTCTAAATTTAGCACAACTAATCTACTTTCCACTAGTGTTTTGGGCTTTTGTTCAAGAGCCTACTATTATGATGATGGTATATGCTGCGATTACGGGCGCACACTTTTACCCTTATGGCTGGTTTTATCAAGCAACAAGTTACTACATAATAGCACCTATCTTAACTGTTTTAGTTGTTGTATTTCAAGCAATCCAATTCCCCTTATGGTCCGTTTCACTCTTGATGGTTAGTGGATTACTTATTCTTAGTTGTTTTTTATATGTAGATTATAAAAAGAAGATTAAATTTTATTCAAATACACGACTATCTGCATAAAAAAGTAACCACCTTTTCTTTTTTATAAGGTGGTTACGTGTTAGAAGCGAGTTGCCCCCCTTTATTAAGGGCCTCAACTATGCTTGACTATAAAAGAGTGACCGAACACTCATAGTTATCATATTATATGCAAATTTGAAGAATTTATACCTCATGTACGTAATTTTGCGTCCATATTCGCAAAACCTAGATCTGTATCAACATCACCGTACATGCGCTGTAAAGGAATGTCTTCACCCGTGAACCATTTTTTCGCATCGAATACAACAGGGTCACGGTCTCCACCAAGAGTGAACCAAACTTCCATTTCGTTAGGTAAGTAAAGTGACGTATGAATCGTTCCTGCCCAGCTTTTATACTTATCTGCAAATACACCTGCTTCCGAGTCATTGAAAAATTGAAAAGCCGCTTCAGGTTCTATTAATTGATTGCGATTGTCTTCGATTACATGCTTGCGTTCTAAGGAGTCTTTTAAGTAGCGACGGTTTTCTTCAGTTAAAATTTCGAAATGATTTGTGCAAACATTTGCTTCTCGAACTTCAACCGCTCTCGGCCCCGCTTCAATCACAAAGGTCTTCCCGTGTCTATCTAAAACATTATAACTAAATGCCCCACGATGAGGAACAGACTTGACTAGCTCGATTGCCTCTTCCACCGTTGCACACGTTTCAAGAATCATTCGTCCTACCATATAACAGACAAATCCATCTGCTGTCTTTCTACGATGGGTGAAATTGTATCCCATCACGAGTCCTTTTTCATTCATGCCATCCATTCGTCCCGTTATTCTTGAAGTCGGCCCAATAACCGCGTAACCTTCATCTGTTGGTTGATAAAGACAGAACATACCATCATATGTGAACGGGTGAAAATCATAATTACGAACCATAAAGCGCTCTGTCGTGTAAATCGAGCACCCACTTTTGTCAGGCTCTACTCGGTAGCCACCAAAATCTCGTAGAACCTCTTCCATCGGTAACTGCAATCCATCTCGCAGTCCTTCCATCTCTGACCAGATGGATGGTGCGTAACGTTGAAATTGAACTCTAGCCTCATCAACATCTATTTCAAACCTAGGACGCTTCAACTTCCAACCTTTTTGACGATTACTTACAACAAGTGAATCTCTTAAATTCTTACCCAGTTTATATCCAAAATCATAATGCGAACCTCTAAATTGAACAATATCACTATGTATACGTTTCATGTTTGATCATTCCTTTTTTCATTAACTACAAGGCAATTTTACATAAAAAAAGAGTTAAAGAGAAACTAAAAACTCTTATTACATTAAAACTTTATCTCGATATAGTGATGAAGTAGGAGTCTATTCTATCTGTCTATTCTACTATAAAAATTAAACATAGCCCGGCACAACTTCATTTACAAGTATAGGTTATTTTTACCATAAAAGTTAGTGTGTCGAAATATTAATCCACTATCCCTATTTACCATACTATTTCTCCTTGATTATACTCTTTATAAGAATCTTCTAATAATTTAAAAGGAGGAATGCTAGTTGAATAAGAAAAAATTATTACTAGCGACGACGTTATCAAGTGTACTAGCCTTTTCATCGTTTGCTCCAACCACTTTGGCTCATGATGATCTGGATGATAGCGGAGCAGAAAAAGGTGAACGAACAGTTTTTACACCTGAGCAACTTGAACAATTAGGTGAACCATTAGAGGATGGGTCTAAAAACCTGAATTTCCTATCTGAAACTGCAGCTGTACAAACAAAGGAAATCTATGAAGGGATTCAAAACAATACTGCAGATGTTTACGCTCACAAAGGATTCGCCTACTTAGGAACCCACACTGCTAATGGCGGAAATGGTGGTGTACGCGTTTTCGACCTACAAGATCCGGAGAACCCGGAAGAAGTTGCCGTCTTCGCTCATGATGACGTACCTGGCACTTGGCATGAAAAAGTGATTGTAAAATCAATTAACACACCGCATTTTAGTGGAGACTTGGCGGTTGTGAGTGTTCAGCAGCTTAATAGAAACGCAGATACATCGGGCGGTTTCTTACTATATGATGTTACTGATCCGTATAACCCTGAAAAATTAGGTTTCTGGGAAGTGTACGACAATACAAACGGAACACATGAGCTTTATTTAACTCAACAGGGAAATAAAGCGCTAGTATTAACTGCTAACCCTTATGCTGACTATTACAGCCATGGGGAAGAGAAAGATTTTCAAATTGTAGATGTAACGGATCCAACTAACCCAGAGACAACATGGCAATTCGACCCTCGTGACTTGCCAGAGGTTTCGGATGACTTTAATGGCTATCACTGGGAATCGCCAGACGGTAAGACTCGCCCAGTTTTTTCTCATAGTGTCATAGCCGATAACACTGGTAAATATGCTTATGTCTCCATGTGGGATTTAGGGACGATTTTATTTGATATAAGTGACCCTGAAAACCCTGAGTACTTAGGTCGAACTGACTTCGCCTCTGATCAACAAGGTTCTGCGCACTCTGCAACTCTAGCAAAAGGTGGCAACGTGTTAATTGAAACTCGAGAGGTATATGTACCTGTTCGTGAAGGTTATGAAGAGGCTTATGGTTATACTAGAATCTTTGACATAAAAGATAAATCAAACCCTGAACTTCTAAGCGAGTTCAAAACTGATTTAGTCGATAATGTTGAAGATGGTGTCACGTTCGCTAATACAGTACATGACCCGAAAGTACGTGGTAATACGCTTTACCTATCACATTATGCTGGTGGTGTATATGCAGTAGATATTTCCGATGCTAGCAATCCAGTTCAAATTGGACAATACACTCCAGATCAAGGAAATGTATGGGGAGTTTTTGTGGATCGAAACTACGTACTGGCCTCTGACATGGGACAGGGATTAAAAGTTTTACAGAAGAATAATAAAGGTAAATAGTTTCAATATAAAACCTAAATAGATAAAAGACCGTACTACGACTAAAATATCGTAGTACGGTTTTTTACTTAAATTTTTTAACTTGCAAAACCAAATGAGCGACTTGTCGTGCGGTGAACTTCAAATTTTGGTATGTCCGTTCTCTCTCCATCGCATCTTCTAAAGACAATGGTGATTGTATGATTGAGAAGCAGGCAATTCCTTGGTCATTTAACTGAAACTTTTCTTGCTTAATGGCACCAGCTAAAGCGACGACTGGAACGTCATATTTTTTCGCCAAATTAGCAACTCCAACAGGTGCTTTTCCCATTGATGTTTGACCATCAAGCATTCCTTCCCCTGTGATGACTAAATCGCTTCCGTCTAAATACTTTTCCATTTTTATTAAATCTAATACTAAACCTATTCCTGACTCTAATGTCCCCCCAAGGAACCCAGAAAATGCAGCACCTAATCCACCTGCTGCACCAGAGCCTGGTTTAGAATGCAAATCGATTCCGAGCTCTTTTTCCACAACATCAGAAAAATGTCTTAATCCACGGTCTAATTCAACAACCATCTCATCCGTTGCCCCTTTTTGTGGGCCGAAGATATAAGCAGCACCCTTTTCACCGTATAAAGGATTATTGACATCACAAGCAACTCGAAATACACACTCATGAATTCTAGAATCTACTTCAGATAAGTTGATACCTTCTATTTCATTTAAAACGTGGCCACCTAATCCTACCTCATCACCTTGTTGGTTTAAAAATTTCACCCCTAATGCTTGCAACATTCCAACCCCTGCATCATTTGTCGCACTACCACCGAGGCCGACCACGAAATGTCGGCAACCTTTTTCAACGGCGTCTAAAATTAATTCACCGACACCATAGCTCGTAGTTTTAAGCGGGTTTCTGTTCTCATCAGGCACAAGAGGTAATCCACACGTCTCTGCTACTTCAATGACGGCTGTTTTACCATCACCAGTAAGACCATACTTAGCACGAACATGTTCATGGAGCGGTCCCGTAACCTTTGTTTCAACAATTTTACCAGACGTGGCATGCACAATAGCGTCAACCGTCCCTTCCCCACCATCAGCAAGTGGCAGAGTGACAATCGTTGCATGATGATTAATCTCACGAATACCATCTGATACTGCTTGACTACCTTCTATTGAAGATATACTTCCTTTAAACGAATCCATTGCGATGATGACTTTCATTATTGACACTCCTAAGCCTTAGCTCTAAGGCGTTTAATAATTTCCTGCGTCACATCTGTAGTTGAATGTTGACCACCTAAATCAGGAGTCACAATGCGGTCATTTGTCGTCTCTTCAATAACATCTAATAATACTTGTCCAATTTCTTCCTCACCATGATGATCTAACAACATTTTAGCTGTCCAAATTTGACCGATTGGATTGGCAACCCCTTTTCCAATAATATCAGGTGCTGAACCATGGACAGGTTCAAACATGGATGGGTATTTACCATTCACATTAATATTTCCTGCTGGCGCGACTCCAATACTACCCATAATTCCCGCTCCAACATCTGATAAAATATCTCCGAATAAATTACTTGCTACTACAACATCAAATCGACTAGGGTTCGTCACAAAAAATGCTGACAACGCATCAATGTGTTGCTTATCAGTTTTAACATCTGAATAATCTTTTGAAACATCTTTAAATACTTCATCCCAAAATGGCATGGAGAAGACGATACCATTTGACTTCGTAGCACTCGTTACATGCTTACGACGTTTCGAAGCTAGGTCAAACGCAAAACGCATAGCACGTTCAGTCGCCTTTCTAGAAAATACGTTGTTTTGGATCGCAATCTCATCTTCACCGCGGTAAATTCGCCCACCGACTGAACTGTACTCACCCTCACTATTTTCACGGACGACCATAATGTCAAAGTCATTCGGGTTCACTAATGGTGACTGAATCCCTGGCAACTGTTTGGCTGGACGAACATTTATTGTTTGTTCAAACTCACGACGAATTTTAATGAGAAGTCCCCATAGCGAAATATGGTCTGGGACAAGGTTTTCATTCCCTACCGCACCAAGGAAAATAGAATCAAAGTCTGAGAGCCGTTGCATTCCATCCTCTGACATCATCTCCCCATGCTCTAAGTAATACTCACAGCTATATGGGAATTCCTCAAAATCAAACTTTAATCCACCATGCATATCTGCAACTGTATGTAGGACATCAATCGCTGCAGGAACAACTTCCTTCCCTACTCCATCACCTGGGATCGATGCAATTTTAAGCTTTTTCATAATGATTCCTCCTATTTGAGTCGACAGTCGACTGATTACTAGTTAATTCAAATATACATTATTTTCTGACATATAGCAATTACTCATTTGAGACTCGTTACCACTATATTTATGGGGAAAAATATTGTTTTATGGGGAATTTTTCGATTTTTATGGGGAAAGAATCTGATTTATGGGGAATTTTTTTAATATATGGGGAAAATTTTAAAATTATAGGGAAATCGGTCCCACCGTAAGCTATAGCCAACCGTGAGACTACTCCAATACTTCAAGTAAATGCTTTACATCTAAATCAAGATGCTTCATCATCTCATCCGCAGCTTGATCGGCCTTCCGCTTCTTCATATAACTAAATATCCCTCGATGCTGATCTAGAATATCATGCGCACGGTTAGCACCCGTGAAATTTAAAATTCTAAAATAGTGAACCAAACTGTTTAAGTCTTCTACCTGCTTTTGTAGTCTTGAGTTTTTCGTAAACTCTAAAATTAAACTATGAAACTGTTCATTTAAGGTAATGATTGATTTTGATTCGGCCCCTTCATTTAGAGCCGATTCCGTTTGATCTAAAACATCTTCTATTTTTTGTAACTCGCTATCTGATGCAATCTCGGTCGTTAAGCGAACCGCAAATGATTCAAGCGCTTGTCTACAAAAATAGACTTCTTTAACATCCTTTATATTAGGCTCATAGACGACGACTTTAGATTTTTCTACGACTAGCAATCCTTCTTTTTCTAAAATACGAATGGCTTCACGTATTGGACTTTTACTCACCTGATGTTCACGAGCTAACTGAGTTTCATTAATGCGATCACCTGGTTGATACTTTCCATCGAAAATCATTTGTTTAATCATATGATAAAACTGCACGTAATACGGCGCTTGTTTTTCTAACATATCCTGTACTCCTCTGTGTCTCTTATTGTGGTTTTACTATAAACAAAAACGCTCGAATTATCAAACTTCATTCTAATTAAGCCGATTCAACCAGACGACGAATTTCACTTGTTATTACAGTTTATTTAAGATGAAGGCTTTAAGGTCGCAGGTGATGCAATTGAACGCGCAATTATCGACCACTACATTAGTCATGATGAAAAAGAGCACCTGTCCGAAATACAAGTGCCCGTTTTATCATAACCGCCTATTTTGGGCGGTTTATTTTTTTGTCACTGGAAAATGTACTTCCAATACTGATTCAGGACTGTCTCCTTTAAAACCTTCACCATAATACTCATACTCAAAGGCACCTGATTTCTGGTAGTCAGATTGAGGTAACCATTCATTATAAAAATAATTAAACCCTTTTCCGATCTCTTTTATTTCACCTTGGTAACGAACAATCGCGTACTCCTGCTCTGGAATTTCCTTCACGACCATTCCTTCTGGTACATCATCCACACTCGTTACCACTACTCCAGCTGTATAAAGGAAACGGTTCCCTAGCTGCCAACCTTTTGGAAACTCAATCAACCCATATCCTTCATGCTGATTCTTGACGTTAGGAATGCGTTCCGTAGATTGATTAAATTCCTCCCAAAGACCTGGGATTGAATTCGGTTCACTCTTTTTCATAATGCCGTATGTTTTAATCTCTATTCCAATCAGGGTAACCTTGTCCCTTTTTTCAACACGTACGTCCATAGCTACCTCCTGTGGTCCTTCTTTTTGACTCTATTATAACAGTTCTTTAAAATGTAAGTAATAACCAATAGGAGGTATGGCCAATGGGACTATTTGACGGCATGATGGGTAACGCTTCTGAGATGGACACCCATAAGGTACAGGATGAACTTACCGAATTGCTGGCACCAAGCGAGCAAGTCGAACATGCTTATAAATTGATTCGGGATTTATTTGTTTTTACAAATAAACGACTAATCTTAATCGACAAACAAGGGATGACAGGTAAGAAGACGGAATACCACTCCATCCCTTACAAAAGCATTACCCACTTCTCTATTGAAACAGCTGGCACCTTCGATTTAGACGCTGAACTTAAAATCTGGATCTCCGGCAGCTCAACACCACTCGAGAAGACATTTAACAAGCAACTTAACATCTACAAGGTACAATCCGTATTAGCTGAATATGTTTTATAAATGGTTGCGGGACTTCTGATTGAGGTCCCGCTTTGTTTTATGGGGAATTTTTCTGATATATAGGGAAAAATTTTAATTTATGGGGGAAAATTTCATTTTATAGGGAAAAATCTAATTTTATGGGGAAATTTTTAAATATATGGGGAATTTATTAATTTCCCTATTTGATATTTCATCCCTTTCCCCACTCCTGCCTTTGGAACATTTAGTTGACCTAATAAATACTTAGAAACCTCCCTATTTTCAATCCTTAAAAAGTCCCTTGCCTCCTTATTCGTAATCCACTCATCAACTAGTAGTGCGTAATCCCGGAGTCCTGACAAATGGGCGTCCTTGCTGGTTGCAGAGCACTGACACATCCAAGATGCATGCTTTCGTTCCATCCCCAGTCGTTTACAAACAGGACATCGAACACCTTTCTTGAGGTCGTTTAGCGTTAATCCAAACTGTTTCATGACATCTACTTGTACTGGAGTGTGTTCGCGTAGTAGTAATTCTTGAACTGCTTGTAAATGCGAATCGTTCCATAATGGTTGAGTGTTCGCGTTATTAATTTTTTGGTATTTAAATATAAATTCTTGGATGTTGATGACGTTTCCTAAGTGGAATGTATCGTTAGGCTTGATGTGAAGGATTCCTTTTCGGGTGGCAAAAACGACTAACGTATAAATTGGGATATCGGGAAAGCGGTGCGCTTTTAAGAATTGCTCGAGTTGATGCTTTTGTTGTAAAACTTGAAGTACAGGATTGGGGAATTTTTCGGAGATACCGTTAAGCACTCGAATTATCTGCTTCGTTTCGAGATCAAAATAAATATCTCCAGACAAGTTCTTGACCTCAACTAAGAGTATGAATCTCGGGGTCAATAGCGTGGTATCAATTTGAAAGAAGTAATCACCTCTAGGAAGACGCAGGTCATGGAAACACAGCAAGTCAGGACTTTCGATTAAAACAATGTAATAATCAAGAGACCGCTCGCCTCTGTCGCCAATGCTAACAATCCGGAGTGACTCTTCTATCTCGGGAAAAACCTGCAAACCATTTCGAGCGCGTCCTACGAGTGATTCTAACTTCCATAGTTTTATAGGTTCATCGTGGTCCTTACAGATCAATCATTACACCTTCCTCCAATGAGTGTTTCAAATAAATTATAAAAATTTCTCCAAATTTAGACAAGTACTTTTGACCCACCTAAAAAACACATCATTTGCCTCTAATAATTACTAGTTCAAATCATAGATAATTAGAGTAACTAATATTTAGGAGGTCATTATGTATAAAAAATTTTCTGTATTAACTCTATTAATCTTCTTTATTTTTGGAAGCGTTTCCATCTATGCGCAACCTCAGCCTGATACGCCAAAACTTGTACAGCAAGAAAATAATGGATTTACCATCATGGGGAAAGCAAGTAATGGGAATGAAGAAACTCCTGGTGAATGGTACATTGGTTCTACGCCTACAAACCTCGATCCAAGCAAACCCATTCTACTCTTCGTCCATGGGCTTAACAGTACAGCCCAAGTGTGGTGGGAAGACAATAACATGTACCAAACAGCCTACAACGCTGGCTACCAAACGACTTTCCTTCAATTACATGATGCAGGCGGCTACAACGAAGACCCCTGGGATAACGGTCAACTACTAGCAGAAAAAATCACTGAAATCTCCAACCATTTTAACGGAAAGCCAATCACGATTGTCGCACATAGCAAAGGCGGCGTTGACTCTCAAACAGCACTGACATACTATGGTTCCCACCAACTTGTCGATAACGTCATTACGCTATCAAGTCCGCACCATGGTTCGCAGTTAGCTGATCTTGCTTACAGCTCATGGGCTAGCTGGTTGGCTGATTTAATCGGAGCTAAAGGCGATGGCACCTACTCGATGCAGATGGCAGAAATGGAAGATTTCCGTAACCAAACAGACCCGCAACCACTTGCTTATTATAATGATTATTACACATTAGCTGGTACCTCATGGGGCTCGGCTTTTTCATCCACCTGGTATGGCGGCATGTACTTATCACAGTACGGGTCTAATGACGGTGTTGTGACCGTTGACAGCAGTCGCTTACCCGGCGGAACAGAAGTAGCCGTTGGTGATTGGGATCACTCCTCCATCAGAACAGGCACCACTTTCTCTGTCTTTGAAAATTACTTATCTGACCAGCAAACCTTTAGTACCAACAAACAATCCAAAGGTAAGAAAAACAACAAATTACAATCGAATAAATGGTATCACGGTGGAGAGCTAAGTGAGGGCCAAGATGAAATTAAGATGTC
The DNA here is from genome assembly GCF_052246295.1 of Piscibacillus sp. B03. NCBI lineage: Bacteria > Bacillati > Bacillota > Bacilli > Caryophanales > Bacillaceae > Piscibacillus > Piscibacillus sp. B03. The sequence continues at coordinate 147,496 of NZ_JBQQCO010000003.1, forward strand.
TGTAGAGGATGGTGTTTCTGAGCTCAGTATCAACCTAATGACTTCTCAGCAACCACAATCTATGAAACTAATCGACCCAAACGGTAATGAGTATGAAACATTTTTCAAATCTACTACGATAGACCATGGAGTTTTCAAAAATGCCAAAAGTCATATGACTAGCTTGAAGAATCCACCCCCTGGTGAATGGACTTTAAAAGTTAATTCCAACAAACCAGATTCATATTTACTAATGAATGATTACCGTACAGAGCATAAATTCAACTTAAATAAAACAGTGAAGCGTAATGGGGACTTAAACATTACGTACAACATGCAAGGTAAGAGTCACATAAACCAAACAACATACACAATTACGGAATCTAATAACCCAAATAACAAAATGACATTCTCGAATAAAAAGAACCATACACGTAACATTCACTTAAATCAACCGAACACCACTTATAATGTCACCATCGATATCGAAGGTGTGACAGAAAAAGGTTACCCATTCACACGCACCATTGTAGAATCCGTTAAAGTTCCTGGCCCTCCTCATAGATAATAAGATTATCCCTCGAAAATTTTTCGAGGGATTTTTTGTTATAATTGCAACAATTACATAAGTCGTTCGTTAGATAACCAAAAACCTTCCATTCGAGCTAACTCGCTCTATGGAAGGTTTTTTTAATAGAATATTCGATTACGCTTCTTTAATTTTTTATGTAACGCGTAACCAATGACTAAACCAATTAATCCTATCACCCAAAATCCTCTAGCACCTGATTCAAACAGGGTATAACTCAATGTTTCTTGTAAGCCATTTGTACTAGGGAAGTCAACTAATAGCAAACCAACCCCAATTAAAATGGCAGCAACTCCTAATACAAAACTGATTTTAGCCGCAACTTTCATCATAATCCCCCAAAAATCTTATTATTCCGACTTTTTCCTTATTCTAACACAAATATTTATTTCGGGGTATGATGTTACACAATCTTAAAGATGTTTTGTGCAATTGATTAGCTCAACATCCCAATCGTCACCTTTGTGGCGTAGTATTGTTAGAGAAGTATTATCAAATCGTTGCTTTTTCTCGCTGCCATAGATTTTATCCACTAATTGTCTTATAAATGAACCATGAGACACTACCAAAATTTTGTCTTTTGGATGCTGTTCTATCATATCATTTAAAAAGTCTAATCCCCGACTCAAAACACTCTCATTACTCTCAATACCTAAATCTTCTTCAAACCACTTTTCTCCCCATCGTTCAACACGCTCAGCCTTAGTTGTTCCTTCTATTTGACCACCATAGGCTTCACGTATGCGCTCGTCAGTAATAACTGGAATTTCCAGCTTTGTTGCAATAATTTCAGCTGTCTTATGTGCCCTTTTCAAATCACTAGAATAGACTATATCCCATTCTTCATCTTTTAACCGATCAGCAAGCTTCTCCGCATCATGAATCCCTGTATCATTTAAAGGAATATCAGAACTACCTTGCGCTCTCTTTGCCAAATTCCAATCCGTGATTCCATGCCTAATGATCCCAACGACCGTCATAAAATTCCACCTTTCGATATAATAAAAATGCTGCCGAAAAACAGCAGCATTTTATATACTCATTTTAGAAACGTACCACATTAAGCGGTTCTTGCCTGACTCTTTTGCTTTATATAATGCTCGGTCAGCTTTCCTTATTAAATCATCCACATCTTCACCGTCATCTGGAGCGATTGCCACACCAATACTTAGTGTCACATGATATATCTTCCCACTAATTTCCCATGGTTTTGATGAAGCGCGATCTAATCGCTCCGCAACCTTTAAAACATCATCTTCATCTTCAACATTGGTAAGCAGAACATTAAATTCATCCCCACCAATTCTTGCAATTGTATCTTCTTTTCTTAAGCAATTCCTTAATCGCTTTGCCAGATGTAAAAGAAAATCATCACCAGCATCATGACCTAAATCGTCATTTATTTTTTTGAAATTATCACAATCAACATATAACACAGCTATTTTCTCTTTAGAATCTTTAATTCTTACTAACTCTTTCTCTAACTTTTGCTTAAAATATCGACGGTTCGGAATTCCTGTCAACGGATCGTTATTTGCAAGATAGAATACTTTTTGTTCAGCCTCTTTACGGTCCGTGATATCTATTAGCACACCTTCTATATATGAAATTTCACCGTCTTCATTCCTTGTTACTGTCGTCCGATCGTCAATCCAACGAATTTGTCCATCAGCTGTAATCAGCCTATACTCTTGTTTATATTTATTTACACCACGACTTAAGTAATCATTTACCTCAGCTTCAATACGTGGTAAGTCCTTTGGGTGTACAATCATTGAAAAGTCAATTTGCTCTTTTATAAACCAATCAGAAGTATAACCAAACTGCTTTACGTTATTTGACACGTAGTCAATTGGCCAACCTTGATCAGCACTCCATCTAAAAATGACTGCAGGACTGTTTTCAATTACACGGTTTGCTAGTTGTAATGCTTCTTCAGATTGCTTTTTATTGATGATGACTGCTGCCAACTGACTGAACTGCTCAGCAATTTGAATCTCTTCTTCAGTTGGTTTACGATACTCATTTGGGTAAAAGGCTAATGTTCCAAATAACTCTTCATTTGCTGAAACAATAGGTAGAGACCAACAACCTTTAATATCATACTTTTCAGCAAGATCATGATATTGTTCCCAAAGAGGATCTTTTTTGGCATTTTCAACTGCCACTAACTTATTTATGTATGCGGAAGTCCCACAAGAGCCTGAGTTAGGTCCAACCATTAAGCCGTCCATATTTTCTAAGTAAGCCCTCGGAAACCTAGGGCCTATAGGGTTCTCCAGACTATGTAGTTTCCCATTATATTCAGTGATTGTTGCACGAACATCTGGAAAAACCACTGCTATCGTCTCAGTTAATCTCTCTAATATTTTACATAGGGGCAGGTGATCTGCCGCTAACATCTCTATAATTCTACTTTGTTCTTTTAAAAAGTGTTGGACATTAATCTCTTGACCCATGTAGGTGCCCCCGCTACTAAATTTTAGATATCGCTATATATAAAATATAACGATATTTATATTTTATACTATACCACTCTTTAGAAAAATTTAAAGTAATTCGACAAAATATTTACAAAATTTCCTTAAATATATTTTAATGCCTGTGAGCCCAATTAGATCAAGCTTTTAAACTATTTATATTTGTTAAGTTTTTCAAATTAATAGGAATTAAATTGTAAAAAACTGCTGACCAATTTGGCCAGCAGTTTTCATTAATTATTTTTATTTTTGAACTTACCTTCTTTAGCTAATTCTTTAAGTCTTTCTTTTGCTTTTTCAGATGCATTTGGGTTACCTGTAAGTGGTGTTACTAATTCGACCTCTTGAATACGACCCTCAGCATAATATTCAATTGGTTCATCAAAAGATTTAATGTAATCAACCGTTGCATCTAAGTCTGTTGGTCCGACTTCTGAACTTATAGCTAGATCTTCAATTCCACTATCGTCATCACCAAACATATAATTGTTTACAACAACTGTGTACACTTCATTTGGGTCGATTTCAGTGCCGTCAGGAAGATAAACCTCAATCACTTCCATCGCATCAAAATTCCAAGTGTAATTAAATCCTGCAACACTATAGTCAGGTCCATATGGTTCACTTAACTGATTATTTAATACTTGAATAATAGATTCACCCGTTAACTCTGCTTTCACTAGTGTATTTCCAAACGGTTGGACTGTGAAAACTTCACCGTACGTAATTGGGCCTTCATTAATATCAGCACGGATTCCTCCGCCGTTCATCATGGCCATGTCAGCATCCATTGCCCATTTCATACCATCCGCAATTAAATTACCTAAAGCGTTGTCACCTTGTTCACCACGCTCAGCATATCCACCTTCAAGTGGCATTGCTGCTTCACCAATTACTTCATTTTTAATTTCATCTACTAATGTTTCATATTTTTCTAAAATCGCACCTACCTCTGGATCTGGCTCCATGCCATGTTGAGCCACTGTTACGATTTCAGCTGTTTTGTCTACAATGTCACCAGTTGCTGGATCAATTTTAATATCAACATCTGAAAATGCTGTCCCATAAGCATAAGCTTGTACAATTAATTTACCATCTACTATACCATTATTCTCAACATGGTTGTGACCAGCGAAAATAATATCCACTTCATCGTCTACATTTTCTGCAATGTCAGCTGCATCGCCTGTTATAACATCACCATCCTGGTAACCAGGGTTATGTGCTAACACAACAATAGAACGAACGCCTTGTTCTTTGATTTCAGGAACGTATTTATTGATAGCTTCCGCTTCATCTGTAAATTCAACATTTTCGTTTCCTTCTTTTATTACCATGCTAGGCGTTTCAGTTGTTGCTACACCGATGAAGGCTATTTTTTGTCCGCCTACTTCTTCAATAACATATGGATCTACTAATAGTTCTTTAGTATCTTTATACTGAACGTTTGCTGCTACTACTGGGAAGTTCATGCCATCGTAACCTTCTGTACCATCTGGATGATCGCCACCATGAATCATACGAAGAAGCTCATCAACGCCTTCGTCAAACTCGTGATTACCTAATGTACCTACATCCATTCCCATTGCTTCCATAATTTCAACTACTGGTTCATCTTGGAAAGAAGCTGCAATTAGTGGGCTTCCACCAATCATGTCACCTGCATGGACTAGTAAAGTATTCTCTGGATTAGTTGCTTCACGTTCTTTTAGATATGCTGCTAGATAATCTGCGCGACCAGCCGGGTCATTCTCCCCATCTCCATCAAAGTCTGCAAAATAATCTTCATAATCAATTTGACCATGCCAATCGTTTAAACCTAGTAACTGCACCTCTACTAAATCTTCCTCTGCAGCTGTTAAGCCACTAAATGAAGGGACTAGTAAAGACAAAGATACTAGAATAATAGCTAACTTTCTCATTAGAATTCCTCCTTATGTATGTTTCAATCACAATATATCACAAAAATAGTAGGTACATTTTCTTAAATTACGACATGCTATTATTAAGATTTTGTAAATTGCGAATTTATTCGCAAAAATTGATAGAATTCTCGTTTACGCTTTATAAATAACGGTCATAGTTTTAATAAGAGGTGATCAAGAATGTCCATTCATTTAAAACGCATCTATGATGATGCAAATCATAATGACGGAAAACGTGTGTTAATTGATCGGGTATGGCCAAGAGGGGTCTCTAAAGAACAAGCACAGCTTGATAAATGGTTGAAAGAAGTCGCACCTAGCTCCGACTTAAGAAAATGGTTCAACCACGATCCCGATAAATTTGATGAGTTTAAAAAGAAGTATAAGAAAGAACTAAAAGAGGACGATGAACAAAAAGAAGCGTTGAATCAATTGAAGGACTTGTCATCGGAAGGAAAAGTGACACTGCTATATGCGACAAAAGATGAAAAATACAACCATGCGCAAGTGTTAAAAGAATTGTTAAGTTAAACCCATTTATGAGGAAAAATCTGAGTTTATGGGGAACTTTTTAATTTTATAAGGAACTTTTCTGATTTACAGGGAAATGAACCCAAAAGCAGCAAAAAGCTTGCCCAAGTCATCAGGCAAGCTCTCTTTTTACTTCTCATCACTTAAGAAATCTAAAATTCCATCCATTAACCCTCCTGATAAAGGCAACTCTGGGTTAGTGTAAGTGTCAAAATTACTCATTCTGTCTTCAGGCGCATCTTTCAATACGTGATTCATGTCTTCAATAATTAATTTCTCTGCATCTAAGTTGGCATTAGCTAAGTTATTTGCGTTTGATTCAGCTATTTGTAAATCATTCGTTCCTTGTACGATTAAAATAGGTTTACTGATCTCTCGAATCTCTTCAGTCGGATCATATTGCATCCATGAAATCAAGAATGGTTGAAGCTCTGGTGCAAGCAGGCTTTGGAGTTCTGTACTTACATCCTCAACCGTCTCGCCTTGCTTTAATTGGTCTAGCACGGATTTGGCTTCATTGAATTGTTCTTCATTTAGCTGATCCGTTAATTGATCAATCATGACCTCATCAATCGACTTCCCAGCCCCAGCTAGTGAAACAAAGTAATCAGCACCAGCTTCCTGCATGGCTAGCATACCTACTAAAGAACCTTGACTATGACCAATAACACTCACTTTTGTAAAACGTTCATCTCGATGAATCTTATGCAACCATGCTTTAGCATCATTGACAAAATCTTCAAATCGCAGTTCGTTTTCAGGGATGATGGCTTCCTGATTTTCACCTGCACCACGCTTACTATAACGAATAGAAGCAATTCCATTTTCAGCAAGTGATTCAGCGACCATTTTGAGGCTATTATTTTTACCTGGTAAAGTCGTCGTGTTACCGTCACGATCAGTTGGCCCTGACCCTGGAATAATAAGAGCAATTGGGTAAGGTCCTTCCTCTTCAGGTAATAATAGCTCGCCTTTTAACTCACCATGATCCGTTTCAACACTCAACATATGATCAGGTTGTGCCCTATCACCCGTTTGTCCAGCCAATTGACCACGTTCTAAATAAAACGGATACTCCTCTCCGTCCTGAGTATACGTCCCTTCTATTTGTTCTTCATTTTTAAGTTCACCGTCAAACGCAACCTCTTGTCCAGGAAGACCCATTTCAAAATGAATCTCCTCACCATCAAATTTCAAATTTGTAAGTGGGAATTCATTTAAACCTTGGATAGGGATACTGATATTTCCGGTGAATTCTTCCTCATTGTCTAACTCAATAACAATATTAAGTGGGTCCTCTTCCACTTCGATCGCACCGTTCCATGTTCCAACAACCTTATCTTCAATTGGTGCCCCCTCATTATCGTCAGAACAAGCAACTAAAACCAACAATGACACTGTTAACATTAATAAGATAATTTTCTTCATACCGTACACCCTTCAGTGGTTTTACTAATTAAGACGAAATAACATTCCATCAAGTTTCATATATGATTAAATCCTTTTGGATAGTGGATAAATCGTCAGACTTTGTATGACCATTGATAAAATAATAACACCTATTGAAAGAGATAGAAAAATATCTGCCTCATTTGAATACTGATCTTTAAACATTAGAAGCAAGGCCACTGACATAGTCCCTTTAATTCCTGACCACGTCATAATATGGAGATCTTTACGTTTAAAATGATGGCGAAAGTTAGGAATGATTTGATACATAATAAAAAGAACTACTTCTCTAGCTAGAATTGATAGCATGAAAATGACTAGCATAGCCCACCACTCATTAACGTTAAGTAAATCTCTCGTTTCTAACCCCATAACTATTATCAAAACAGATAATATGACTGGATTTAAGTTTTCCCAAAAACCTTTCAAATAATTTCTTGTGTTATTTTTATTTGTTTTCTCTAATTCAAACGACAACATCAAACCTGATGTAACAGTCGCTAACACACCAGATACACCAAAATGTTCTGCTATAAGAAAACTCCCATAAGCTAAAACGATACTTACCATAACTTGATACTCTCTATGATTAAGCCAAAAAATAACCTTGCTAAATATAAAACCAAAGATTAGCCCTATAAGTATCCCACCAATAGACACGAGTAAGAACTCTTGTATGAAAGATCCTATTTGAAATCCTTGTTGATTTGAATATAAACCTGCAACTACTGTAAATAAAACAACACTCGTCCCATCATTAAATAACGATTCACCTTCTACTACATCTGCTAACTCTTCTTTATTTGTGGACGTCTTTAATATGTTAACAACTGATACTGGGTCAGTTGGCGTTAAAATAGAAGCGATTAATAATGCGCCTAAAAATCCTATAGATAATGTGGGGCCAATTATGGCATAAATCAGTAATGCAAACAGAAAAGCCATTAACAGCATCCCTATTGTACTTAAAGAAACAAAAGTCTTGTAATACTTCTTAAAGTCTTTTAAAGAAAATTCGTATGCTGTTATGAATAATAAAGCAGGTAAAAACCAATGTAAGATCATTTTCTCGGTCAGTACAACGTTGTCATAAAAAGGAGTTAAAGATAAACCTATTCCTGCTAGCAACAAAATGATTGGTACAGGGAAGTATTCTTTCTTTTTATCTATAGCAAATACAATCATTCCTATGAGAATAAAGGAGACGACTTGGTAAGCATTCAACGTTTTCACCTCTTACCAATACCATACCCTTTTTTTCAATACTAAAATGCTACTGTAGCAAAAAACCATACAATCATAACTAACTGAATGACGACTTTAGCAATCGAGCCACTTAGAAAACCAATAAATGACCCTATTGAAGCTCTAACTGCCTCACTTGCTGTTCGTTTTTGAATCAATTCTGTTACAAACACTGCGATAAATGGAACGACCAATATACCAAATGGAGGAATGATAAATGACCCAACAATAACCGCAATAGCCGCTACCTGTTCACCACGTTTGGAACCTCCAAATTTCTTAACAAAATAACTATTAGCAATGACATCAGCACCAATTAAAATAATCGTAAAGATAATCATAGCGGTGTAGAAAACCCAGCCTAGTTCACCACTATCAATAAAGAAATGATAAGCTAAAAAGCCTAGCCATAAAACGAGTACAGAAGGGATAATCGGAAACAAAATCCCTATAAAACTAAGAATAAAAAAGGCTATAATCAAAATCCAAATAATAATATCCATAGTGTCCTCCACTTCTCTAACGTTCTAACTCTATTATAACCTTCTGACTGAGGAGATTGGCAGTTATCCTAGTGAGAGCTAAACCCACCACAATCATTACAATGATTCCCATAAACGAAAACAATGTATACCCTAATATAAGACTTAGGATTAAAAAGCTTGGCAACAAAAAAAGTTTAAACATTTTTTGTGACACATTTGATAGATTCACTACTCTCCATTTGAACAGGTCTAAAAATTGAGCCGACATAATCTGATTCCAATAAGACCTCGCAAGCTGTACAATGATGAAAATGAGTATAAAATAAATAAGTACCTTATACCAACTTGGAAATAATATTAGCAATCCAACACCGACAAATGTAAACTGCAGATACATGAACATCCAATTTCTACGTCTTAAAAACGTCTTTATGATTAGCTCTTGGTATGCATTTTCCGGGGTATAACCAGGGTATATTTTTTGGGATTTTCGATAAATCCATGGTCTACTTGATGATAGACTATTAGATTGTGTCATCCAATCAGGTGCACCAATATGCGCAGCCTGCATTAATACTAGTTGAGACACTTTATTTCGTTGATCAACATCTAGAGAAATTTCACGTTCAAGGTTTTTGCATTTACTTATCATTATGATGAACAAGCTAACCATAACACTAGACACAAACCCTAACACAATCCAAAAATTCAACCATAAGTTTATATAAAGCATCATATATGTGATTGAGATTAGTGTAAAAAAAGTAAATCTAAATTTCCATTTTGATAACCCAACTTTTGCCTTGCGCTTTAAGATTACCATTATAATCAATAATAGATAAACTAACACTGACAATTCAAAGAATGCTTGTAAACTTAAACCAAGATATTTTATAACTAGCGGAGATAAAATAGCTAGAAAGAGACTCATTTTTAACAATTGAACCAATGCCATGTAAACAATACTCATTTTACTTAATGTTTGAATCAGCCGTCTCTTCTGCCATAAGTATAAAACATCTGCAGGGTACAAGAATGAATAATACTGACTTGTAAATATGTAAAGAACAAAAAACATTAACAGATGATTAATCGTAAGGAGTTTCGGCCATGTGGGAACCTCATTCCAAAGGTCGATATAAACACTAGCCCCCACGATAAAGAAAGGAATAATTATATATACCCAAACCGTCCAATCGACCGTGACCGTCTTTAATCTTTTATAAAACCTATAATGTTGATTTAACCTTTTTTGAAACAACTCAAACCCAGTCATGACATTGACCTCTCCATCAATAATTCAAAGCTATCAAGTAACGTCGCTGCCTTCATATTCGACTCTTCATGTATATCATCTAATGTACCTTGAACCATTACCTGCCCATTCATGATAAGCACAAATCGATCACAAATCCGTTCAGCTGTATCTAACATGTGGGTAGACATAAGGACCGCAGCTCCGCTTTTCCGTTTTTCTTCTAACATACGGAGAAAATCTTTCATCGCTTTAGGATCTAGCCCAATAAACGGTTCATCGATGATATATAGATTAGGCTTTGTTAAAAATGCTAAGACCATCATTAATTTCTGCTGCATCCCTTTGGAAAAGGTTATAGGATATTCATGAATGACCTCCTCTAGCCTAAAGATTTTTAATAAAGGCGTAACTCGCTCGTTCATCTCACGCTCGGTAAGTTCACAAATAGAGGCCGTAAACTGAATATGCTCAAGTAATGTCAACTCGTCATAGTAAACAGGTTGTTCAGGGATGTATGCGTAGGTCATCTCGTTATTCTGAAACTGCACGTTACCTTGAATATAATCAATGCTATTTAGAATTGATTTAATGGTCGTGCTTTTACCAGCCCCGTTCGGACCGATTAAACCAATCAATTCGCCTTCATTGATCGTAAAATGAATGTCTTTAATAACAGGCTCGTTTTGATGATAACCCGCTTCTTCTAATCTAACATCCAAAATCATAACTCACCCCTCCTTAACTCGCTTGATAGTTATGTTTTTCTTGGCTGATTTGTTTCATAAAAGCTGCTACCTCTCGCCTAATCTTAAGAATAATAATTTCTTTTTTAGGATACTGTTTAAGTTTTTCATAGATTGACGGACGATTAGATTTTCGAAAATCCCATACGTACTTGACAAATTCCCAATTGAATTTCTCAGTACCAGCATTAAAATCAGGACGCTTTTGATTACGATACTGAATCATTCTCTTAAAAATCCTTACCATACATAACCACCTTGGAAGATCAAAGAACACAACAAAATCAGCACGTTCCAACCTTAGTTCCAACGTGCCATTATAGTTCCCATCAATCATCCATTCTTCTTTTTGAATAAGGTCCTTTGTGATGCTTATTTGTTCTTCTTTAGATGCCATAATCCAACCCGGACTCCAAAACAAGTTGTCCAAATGATACAGTTCAAGATTTAGTATTTGAGCTAGTTTCCTAGACATCGTTGACTTCCCTGAACCCGGTGAACCTATTAAAATGACACGCTTCATAACTTCCCCCTATATTAAGGTCTTTTATTCCATGGTTCTAACTGCCCCACAATATAAGTTGTTTTCTTATGAGTTATAGCCTCAATAACCCCATCTGAAATTTCTCGATTCGTAAGCCACCTAGAGTATTCTTTTTCCAACTTAAAACCAAGTTGAACTTGATGATATGTACAATTATTGGGAGTCTTAATCACTCTTCTTATGTCCTCTAAATTAGAACTACTCCCTAAAACATGATAAAGTTCGCAAGTTAACTCTTGTTTCGATAACGCATCTAATAATACGTCCATTGGCTTTTCCGGCACATTATGAATCCAAGCCACAATTAATGACCAATCAAACGTTTGATTGATTTTAACCTTAAAGTCACTTAAGTTACGATAATCTGTATATAAAGGGATGGTCCGCTCCGTTTTTTTCAAGGCATTAGCCATTTTGCTTTTAGTACGTCCAACAACATAAACCTCATATCCTTCATTCTCTAACCAATGGCAAACGTTTGCCAACATCCCAGAACCGCCTATCACTAAAGCACGCTTCACCGAAATCACCTCTGTCAGAATATTATATCACTTCATTCCATTATTTACTAAAAACGAAGCCGCAGTTTTTGCTGCGGCTTCTACTCATTGCTCTAATTCAGTTAGATCAAAAGAAATTACACGATTCGTATTTGGATTATAGACGACAGACCCTCTTACTTGGATTGTTTCTCTCGGAGATTCCAAAGTATACAGATACGTCTCTCGTGTGCGATTTGAAGACACTTCTTCACTACCCTCAAAATCATAGTTTGTAACTTGATACCCTGGGTAACCCACTTGAACTAACTCAACCAAATACTTTCCAAACTTCTCTTCTTCTAGTTCAGGTGACGGAGTAATCTCAACATTGATGACACCTACATCTGGATTTACACCTAATGCTTCAAAGGCTCTTTTGTGTAAATTAATACGATTGGGTGGGTTATTGGGAACTGTATCTACAACCTCTACCAAAATTTCGCGTGTGTTCTGGGGATTTAGAACCTTTAACGTCTGACCACATTGAAAGCCTGCTCTCGGGCTCACGGCTACTGTCATATATTCGTTATCAGACCAAGGAATATTACATTGTGTGACTTGTCCTCCCTCTGTCCAAGTCGCCTGACCTTGGATTACTTGTTGGCGGCCATCAAAAAAAGGGGGCATCGGATTGGGTTGAAAATGATTACGATAATATGGATTCATCATTCTCCTCCTTCTTGACCATATTCTATATAACATATGCCTATAATAGGTTGACCCGTTACAATGTCACATCGAATTCATTTTATCAGGGGGTGTTTCGTGGTATAATAAAGACTGAAAATTACATCAAACAAGCAGGGGGAAAATAGATTGGGCAAACGAATATTTTACTTTTTATTAACAAACATTCTAGTCATGACGACCATCGTAATCGTTTGGTCTATTATTACATCATTCTTTGACGTTGGTAGCATCAATGGAATTAACGGTGTTGGTGGATTAAATTTTGAAGCCTTAATGATTTTTAGTATCGTAGTCGGTTTCACTGGTGCCTTCATTTCACTAGCTATGTCACGCTGGATGGCTAAGAAAATGATGGGCGTGCGCGTTATTGATCCTAGTAAGTCAATGTCACAACGCGAAAAAGATTTAGTAGATCGTGTGCACCGCTTATCTCGTGCAGCAGGTCTTATGCATATGCCAGAAGTCGGAATCTATAATTCACGTGAAGTAAACGCATTTGCAACAGGTCCATCTAAGAAACGTTCTCTTGTAGCGGTTTCTTCTGGATTACTAGATTCGATGGATGATGATGCCGTAGAAGGCGTATTAGCACACGAAGTTGCACACGTTGCCAATGGCGATATGGTTACGATGACCTTACTTCAAGGTGTCGTAAACACATTCGTTGTTTTCTTATCACGTGTCGTTGCAAGTATCGTATCTAGCTTTGTTAGAGAAGAAATGAGATTTGTCGTACACTTTGCTGCGATTATCATTTTCCAGATACTATTCTCAATTCTTGGTTCAATCGTCGTCTTTGCTTACTCTCGTTACCGTGAGTATCATGCAGACAACGGTGGGGCTGATTTGGCTGGTAAAGATAAAATGATTCACGCACTTGAATCACTAAAACAACAAGTCAATCGTGTACGCGACCCACAGCACGATGACAATGCTGTACAAACATTAAAAATTAACAATAAAACAAAAATGAACCTATTCTCTTCTCACCCTGATTTAGACGACCGTATTGCTAGATTACGTGCAAAATAAATTAAAGGCAGTAAGAGGTTGAGATAATAGCAAGCTGCTTATCAGAAAACGAATATTAAGTATTAGTGTAGCGTAGTCAAAATGCGCAGACTCCAGGTCGGCTAAGGGCGGCCACGTCCTGCGCCTGCGATTACTCGGCGCAAACTTAAGCAAAGAAGTAACGCAAGCAGCATTTGTGGCCAACGCCGACACTAGTTCGTCCAGAACGTCGCAGAGCAGCACGAGCTGAGGGGCCACAGGATGTGCGTCAGTTCGGCGTTGCAACACGGATGTTGCGAAATTAGCCGAACATCCTTAATACCCGAACGACAGTGCGTTTGGGGAAGTTGAAGCCGTGCATGCGGAAAGCGAAGCATTTTGACGTAGCTAAAATTATAGACGAATGTTAGGAGTGATTTAACTCCAAACATTCGTCTTCTTTATACTTAAGATATACTTTTTACTTAGAATAGAAACTTGGCGTATTATGCTTGAACTTCTGTACTTTTATCAATTTCTTTTTGCTGTTCCACAAATTTGTTGATCTTATAACCGATGTAAAAGAACCCTGCCGTGATAATCCCTCCGAAGATCCAACCTGTTATTTTTAAATAGATCAACACCTGACTATAACCATCCACTCCATAGACTTGAAGTAACCAAGATTTAAAATAACTTTGAAAGATCCCGCGAATGAAAAATATGGCTGTTAACAACTGGTATAATATGAAAATCCCCTTGGTCTTAAACAATTCCATACTGTTTTTACGTTTATAGCCTTGTAAGTAAGCAAAATCAACTGCTAAATACAGTGCTAATGGTTTTTTAATTAACATCGAAATTAAGAACACACTTGCGAAAGCATAACCGAGATAAACTTGATTCCAAAGCATTGTTTCAGCATCTGGCGATAAAATATCCACCATGGTTGAAATCAGTAAAGTAGATATGACAAACACTCCAGTAAGATTAATTTGCCTTTGCTCAATAAATCGATAGATCGTGTAAAGAAAACCTGGAATGGTAGATAATAAAATGGCATAATAATCTCCCATTAAGTCTCTACCATAATTCCAGATAAGCAAAGGTATTACCAGATAAAATAAAATGTCATAGCCAACGTGCTTATTCATAACCTAAGACCTTCTCTCCATTAAGTTGATGCCGATACCAATACACAAGACCCCGATAAAAATTAAAATAGCAAGTGAGTCGTAAATATCAGTTATTCCATGACCGAACATCGTGATGGATTGAAGGGCTTCCATGGCATAAGCTATAGGATCTATTTTTGCGATCGCTAAAATAAAACGATTACTTACAATATCAAGCGGCCAAAATGCACCACCGATCATTGCCATACTTACGGTCACAATGGGGATGACCGCATTTAGTTGTTGATAATTTTTAACCAAGCCAAGCACTAACATGGCTAACGAGACGATGGCAAAGACAAAGCAAGCAACCGTCAAAATGATTGCAGGCATGTGATTTCCAACTTCAAAACCAAATAAATACTTAAACAACAATATGACTGAGACAATTTGAACAAATCCTAACAAATAAGAAAAACTCATATAGCCTAAATATACTTGCCACTTTTTAATAGGTGACAAAATGATACGATTCATCGTGCCAGTTTGTTTCTCAAGGGCAATTTTGCCTAAGCTAAACATGATAGTATATAAAGAAAAGAACAATGTCATTCCAAATAATGTTTGGAGTTGCTGATTATATCCATCCGAGTCCTCTTCACCTTCAATAACTCTGTTAACCGTTAAAATGGGTTCAACTTCGTTTATCTTTTGAACAAAGGGCTTAGGGTCTTCAACCTGCGTGGCCACTTCACTCAGTAAATTCTTACTGGATATATATTGATTTAACACTTGATCGAGAGAATACAATTGGTTATTCTCTGCCATCATCAGTATACGGTAGTCTCCTGGCATGAGCTTTACTGCGTAGTAATATTCACCAAGGGCCACGCCTTCAATAGCTGCATTTTCATTTGTTTTAACAAATTTGAATACTTCCGTCGATTCGTTTAGCTCTTCAACCCACTTGTCTGGATGATCTATATCACTTTGAAAATACACAGGTACCGTTACTTGACCTGTCGCATTAAACCCTCCCATGACCATGATAAATACAATCGTCATCAAGACCATTGATCCAGTGAGGAGTGGTTCTCTTTTTAACCGTTGCCATTGTAATTTAAAAATCGCTTTCACCTAAACCACCCTCTTCCTCGGATAGATCACAATACTTATGAACGTTATCACTAGAGATATAATGAAAATTTTGATCAGTGGTGTCGCAATATATTCAAACCCTAACCCCTGCGACCACTGTAAGTAAGCCGTTAACGCAAGGCCATTAGGTGTCCAATTCCCTATGGAGTTTATAATGTCAGGAAGTTGAGTCTTCGGAACAAAGCTACCACCTAAAAAGGCAAAGACACTAACGACGGCTCCCGAGAAAAAGCCTGCTACATTAACACTATTTGTACTCATGACTATGGATGTTAGTAATATTCCGATCGCTCCAACACTTAACGCAAATACAAAAGTAATGAGTGCGATTCCTAGCATATCCACAACCGATATAAAGTTAAAAGATTGATATACAAAAACTGATACCATTAATAATATTGCTAGCTGAATCATCACCAAGATCGAACTTGATATCCCTTTTCCAGATAAGTACTTTATAGGACTTCTACCTGCTAAAATAATTCGACTAAAGGTATGGTTACTATTTTCATTAAAGGCTTTTGTGGCTATTGTTGATGCGATATACAAAGCAAACATCACAGCCATGGCAAATGTATAATACTTTAATGCTGACATCGTTGGGCGGTCGGTCACATTTTCAGTGCCACCGATTTTCGTTGAACTAGTTTCATACTCAATGGAAACACCGCTTTCGGCTGCGACTTTTTCAACTGCAGAGGTCAAATTGAGCTGAGCGACAATTAACTCAATCACATCTTGAAAAATGGTACTCGTAAAAGCACTGTGATCCCCTGATTTAATTACTAATTCCCCACCAGAACCTTGATTTAGTAAAAGTTTATTTAACGTCTGGTACGTAAAATCTTTTGGTATGGTCAGAATAGCAACGACTTCTTCATCACTAAGAGCCGTCTCCGCTTCTTCTTTGCTTAGATCACTAATCTGGTAAATATCAGTCCCCATTATTGCGCTCTCAATAATGGAAGTAGGGTTAAATGTTTGAGCCGCTTCTGACAACTCATCGATAGCTTGAGTTGGTAATCCCTCTAACTCATTAACAAATCGTTCAGAACCTTCTTCGACTTGATCTTCTTGAACAATGGCGATCTTGGCTTCAATCGATTCCGTACTCCCCCCCATGACACTTCCTAGCGCGAACCCTAAAATAGCTGTCAAAATCAGAGGCATTAAAAGTAGAACGGCCAATTCTGTACGATCTCGCAACAAGACAAGGATGTCTTTTTTTAGAAAATTCCACATAGCGTTCTCCCCTTAGTCCCTTAAGTTTCGGCCAGTTAAATGTAAAAAAACATCCTCTAACGTTGGCACCTGAACATTAATACTACTAATCTGAGCTTCTAGTTGTTCAGCTAGTTGAAAGATAGTTCCGAGCATTCGTGATCCTTTAGGAACAATTAATTTAATTGCTTTTTCTCGTTCGATCACTTGAAGGATTCCGTCGACACTCTTCAGTTTCTCTACTAATTCAGGTTCATCACGATCAAGTTCAATAAGAATCGTTTCTTCACTTGATAAAATACTCGTCAGTTCATCTTTAGTTCCCGTTGCAATGACTTTTCCGTAGTCCATAATATATATACGATCGCAAAGCTTTTCGACTTCCTCCATGTAATGACTTGTATATAGAACCGTCATTCCCTTTTCCTCATTCAGCTTCCGTACCATTTCAAGAATATAATGACGTGATTGTGGATCAATACCGACAGTCGGTTCATCCATCATAATAATGTCCGGTTCATGAAGGAGAGCGACGGCTATATTAATTCGCCTTTTCATTCCCCCAGAATAGGTTTTTACTAACTCCTTCTGCCGTTCTTTTAACCCCACGATCTCCAGTACATCATCAATCTTTTGATCAAGCTGTTTACCTTTAAGGCCATATATTTTTCCGAAAAACTTCAAGTTTTCACGTGCTGTCAACTCTTCGTACAGTGCAATTTCTTGGGGAACCACACCTAGCACGTTACGAATTAACGAGGGGTTCCTAATGACACTCTCACCATGCCACTTCACTTCACCAGCTGTTGGTTTAAGTAAAGTTGAAATCATTGATATTGTTGTCGATTTGCCAGCTCCATTAGGTCCAAGAAGACCTACTGACTCCCCTTTATCTAAATAAAGATTGACATCATCTGCGGCAATATTACGTTTATATACTTTTCTCAAATCCACCGTTTCTAACATGTTCCACTCTCCCTATAATTCAGCTTAACTTTAATATATAAAAAAGAAGACAGTGTAAACACTGCCTCCAGTCACAAATCATCGTGACTTAAGTCACTTTATTAAACGATGTCATTTTTTATCGCAAAAATAGCCAATTGAGTCCGATCTCTAAGATACAATTTATCTAGCAAAACGCTTATATTATTTTTAACGGTCCCTACTGATAAAGCGAGCTCCTCAGCAATTTCTTTATTGTTTTTACCTTCACCTATACGTTTTAAAATGTCTGTCTCTCTTGGGGTTAACTCATGCTGTAATTTGGGTTTCGCTTCTTTGTGGTCAAATAATCTAGGGACGACTTTTGCTGCCACTTCACCTTGAATCTGAAGCCCGCCACTCAGACAACTTTTAATAGAACGAATAAGCGATTCTGCATCGGCATCTTTTAACATGTAGCCATGTGCACCAATTCTTAAAGCCTCTAAAGCATATTCATCATCATTAAAAGTTGTAAGCATTAACACCTTCATGTCAGGCCATCGTTCACGAATAATTTTTGCCGCTTCAAGCCCATCCATCACAGGCATTCTAATATCAAGTAGGGCCAAATCAAACCATTGTTTCTCACAGAGCTCTATAACCTCTTTTCCATTACGAGCTTCACCTGTGACTTGGAGGTCTTTGTCCGTTTCAATCATCATTTTTAAACCTTGAACGACAAGTGACTGATCCTCAGCAATGACTATTCGGGCCATTTCACTCCACTCCCTTTTTTCTTCAATGGTACTGTACCACGTAATAGAAAACGATTTTGGTAGATTCGCACGTCTAACTCTCCACCTACGCTTGAAAGTCGTTCACGCATCGACTTAAGTCCAAACCCTTCTTGAAAATTATCCTGTTCATTAACCGGGTTACTTACCTCAAATTTAAACACACTCTCACCAGGCGACTCGAATAGAATTGACACTTCCCTTTGTGCGCTATGTTTCATCACATTCGTTAACGCTTCCTGAATCGAACGGTAGACAACGATAGCTTGTTCCGCCGTTAAATTAGAGCTAAATGCTTTATGTTTTGCTGAAAAGTGAATCCGTATATAATTCTCAGCTTCTAGCTTTCTTATAAGCCTAACAATAGCTGTTAATCCGCCGACATCTTCATGATCCATCGCCTTTACAGCACTTCTCGTCTCTTCTAAGCTATCTTTTGCGAGCATTTTAAGTTCGTTAATTTTTGTTTTAGTATCACCGACTGACTCCATACGCGTAACCTCTAATTGCATAAGTAAATTGGTTAACTTATGGCCAACCCGATCATGTATTTCACGGCCAATTTGTGTGCGTTCTTCTTGTCGGGCAAACTTTTCATCTGTCGCTGACTTAAGTTTAATTTTTCGATACTCATGCAAAAGGGCTTGGTACCTGGAGTCCGCATCATTCAATTGAGTCAGTTTTTGATAACTAATAAACGAAACAACTAGTGCAAAAACGGCATAAATGATCGAAAAAGTAACCGAAATTGGCGATAACAGAATGATGTTAACTGCTATTAAACTTCCAGCTATATAAACTGCCCGCCCTTTCAAACGATAGACTGTCTCTCCTAATAGATATGTAAACGTTAAGATATGTAGTGCACTGACCTCTTGCCAGAAAACAAGTGTCGTAATGACTGATGCTGTCATGATTCCGATTACAGTTAAATGTTTATGATTTTTTAATGCCGGCAGTAAAAAAATAATAGCAAAGAAGCTCGCACTTCCCAAATATTGATAAGCATTAACTTGAGATAATTCCCCTAAGCTAACACCCCAAACGACTAATAGCATTCCAATCCAAAGCCATAATAAATGTTTTTCCATTTGATCACCTAACCAATTTATTACATCTATCATATCATTTTTATGGTTAGAATTTCTGAAATTTTTTAAACAAATAAAACTACCCGAACGAGTCGGGTAGTTCAGATGGTTATCTACCAAATCCATAGAGCTAGTAACGTTGAAACGATTAGCCCCAACATAACTGGTATGAAGTTTTTCCTGGCTAATTCAAGTGCAGATACTCCACAGAAACCTGCGACTGCAACAAGCGATGACCAAGCGACAATCGTTCCTCCACCAGTCCATATAGAACCCATTTGACCAATAGCGGCTAATGTTGATGAATCGAGTCCGCCATTAGCCAATGCTCCGGATAAAGCACCTGTTAATGGAAGGCCTGAGAATCCAGAACCATCGAGGCCTGTGATAATCCCTATGATGAGGATTCCAAACGCTGTTAAGAAGGCACTTTCAGGGATCGCATTTTGCCCTGCTTGAACTAAGTCAAATAAGAATGCTGGCGGTTCAGCTTCTCCCATACTTAAAATACTGCCAGCGAAATCACTACTTCCTAAGAAGAAGAAACCTGCGATTGGTATGACGGGCCCCATTGCTTTAAAAGCAAATACAAAGCCACTAACTATATGCTCACTGACTCGGTCTAGTGCTTTTACCTTGCCGTATGCCAAGGTTGCGAAGGCTAGTAAAATGACAGCCACTCCACCGATTAATGCTGCTCCATCTCCACCTTCAAAACCACCGGAACGCCCACCTTCAAACTTGGTGTAAACCATAAAAACCATAACCCCAAGCATTGAGAGAGGTACTAAAACAGCAAAGAACTTTTGCCATTTCTCACTGTTTGGTACAACATCTGCCTCTTCTTGGCCCGGCAACTTCTTAACATTATCAGCATTGACTGGGTCGTTTGGTTTACGAATTTCCTTGCGAATCATGAAGTAGACAAACGTAATCGCAACAGCACCCGTAATTAATGACAGAATGAGTGCTTTGTCTGCAACGACTGAAGTCTCAACTCCAGCAGCTGTCGCACTTAACATTGGAGCGACTTGAATGACATAGTCTGATGCTAGCGCCATTCCTTGCCCAGCGAGTGCCATGACCATGGCAGCTCCCATAATTGGCATCCCTACTCTTACTGCAGCTGGCATAAGTAGCGCACCGATTAAAGGTACAGCTGGTGTTGGCCAAAAGAATAACGATATAACAAATGTGATTCCTACTAATACGAAAAAAGCGACGTGTCCATTCGTCATGATCCTCTGAACAGGTGCAATCATTTGTTGGTCTGCTCCAAGATCCTTTAATGAATGTAACAACGCAACCATGAATGTGATGATTAAGAATATACTAAACAACTCTTTGGCTGCCGTTAAGTTTGCATTAAAAACGGCGGTAAAACCCGTCACTAAGCTACCTTTGTAAATCCAAGAGACGAGAAATGTTCCAAGAAGCGTCGGGAGCACAACGCCTTTACGAAACACCATCGTCAAGATGACGACTAATGTGACTAACGCATATAGCCAATGGGCTAAAGTTAATTCCATATTGATGTCCCCCTTTTGGAGCATCATATGCACAACCGCCTATATTGGTGCGAGTACATAATAGGAGAGCTTCCTGTTTTAAGAGTGATCAACCCCAAAATATGAAATATCGACCGAGAAGTTTTCGACGCAATAAAAAAGACTATTTTATCGACCCCTATTCCGGATTTATCGACCCCATTTTTCAATATATCAGCCGCGAATTTTGTCGACGGAGTAAAAATCGCTCTTTTATCTACCCCAAAACACAATTTATCTAACGATCTACAAATAAAAATCCAACCGCCACTTGTGCGGTTGGACTTTTTACATTTAAACAGATACGGTTTCTTTTTTATAAGCCTCTGCCATTTCAATCAAACGTTTGATTAAATTTTGAGTCGTTTCTAGATCTTTTCCTTCAAGGTTAAAACGCCCATCTTTCATTTTATCACCCGCAAAACTGCACATTAAGCGTGGTTGACCTGGTACATCAACGTCCATGTGGCTTAATACTTCACGTAAATGCAGCTGTGCTTTTAGAGTTCCACCTTGTCCAGGTGCTGCTCCCATGACGCCTGCCACTTTACCTTTTAGTGAACTCTGACCAGCAGGACGTGACAGCCAATCAATGCCGTTCTTTAAGACACCCGGAATCGAGCCATTGTATTCAGGTGTTGAAAATAAAAGAATATCCGCTGACTCTACTTTTTGTTTGAAGGCTTTCACACTCTCAGGTACAGGCTCTTCCTCGTCCTGATTAAATAAAGGAACATCTGAGTAGTCCACATACTCATATTCAACATGACTTGGTATCTGTTCTGATACAAAATCTAGTAATTTCTTATTAATCGATTCTTGTCTATGACTCCCACTTATACCAACTATCTTTAGACTCATAAAAACTCCTCCTGATGAAAATAACTAGTTTCCATCGTAATCAATGAAGCTAATAAAAAGCAAGCTTTTTGCTTAATTTTAATACACCCTCTATCCCAACTACTCTTTCACACAATTGATTTTTCCATTCGATTATATGTTTGAAAACTAGTTTTCAATTTTTAACTTTTCTCGCGTTTTTTGGACGTTTTTTATTCATTTTCGTCGAGAAAATTTAATTTTCTACTATAAAGATCAATTTTTCTCCTTATAAAGAAAGATGACAACCGTGTGCTGACACTCTATCTTATGGTTATAAGAGGAGGCGGGGGTATGAGAGGTATTGTTCAGGAACAGACAACAGATTTTAGTGAAATCCTTTCTAAATATGAAGGTATGATTTATCACTTAATTCATAAGCTCAATATTCAAGACAAAGACGGGGAGTTTTACCAACATGGGTTAATCGCATTATGGGAGTCTTATCAAAAATATCACGGACGAGATTCATTTCCGAAGATTACATACATCACGATTCGCAGTAGACTCATCGATCTAATTCGTAAGAAAAGCCGTTTGATTGAACATGAAACCATTAGTGATTTCTTCAAGGAAGAAGCTGTGCTCGATGCCAACATTGAGGGGTTTGATCCATTATTTTGGGACATGGTACGTGATGCTTTGACAGAGAAGCAATGGATTTATGTTAAAAAGAGAATCATACAAGGCAAAGAGATTAAAGAAATTGCTCAAGAGGAGCAAACGACAACTGATGCGGTGAAAGGCTGGGGTAAAGAAGTTAAACGAAAGCTAAAACCAGTGCTCGAACCGTATTTAACATAGATTACGGCCGGCATTTGTCGGTCGTTTTTCTTTGGTTTCCTAATGGTCTGATATCAAAATCCGACCAGAGGTGGATGTGATTTCAACCTTAAATACGTTTTGCCGGACTATGAATACGGGTAAACTATAAGTGAACAAAGAACAAAAGGAGGCCAAAGATTATGTATTTATTTGACACTCAGTTACACAGTGTTATGTACAAAGAGCGCTATCGACGATACGAAAAACAACAAGAGCAAGCTCGCAAAGCCAAAAATCATCGCTAATTCGAACTAATATTTTAGAACGAGAGGAGTTAAAATGTGATTTCTATTGTCGATTGCATAACGTAAAAGTCCCTTCAACCCATATAAGAGTTGAAGGGACTTTTTATGCATGCATGTTTTCAAAATATCTTAGTATAGCTGAGTGGTCTTCTTGCCCAAACCCTTCGTTTGATAAGGTTTCCAGTGCATCCTGCATGGATTGTGTTAACGGTAGAGATACACCCAACTCATCAGCTGTTTCAAGTACATTATTAAGATCTTTAAGGTGTAAATCAATCTTAAAACCTGGCTTAAAGTCACGCTCAATCATCATGGGACCCTTTGCATCTAACACCGTGCTACCAGCAAGCCCACCACGAATAGCTTGATGGACAAGCTCTTGGTCCACTCCCATATTTTTAGCTAAAACAAACGCTTCTGAGACAGCGGCGATATTTAATGCGACAATGATTTGATTCGCTAGTTTAGTTGAATTTCCAGCTCCAACGTCTCCAACTCGAACCACTGAAGCTGCCATAGCTTCCAAAATCGGTTTACATTTCGTGAACGTTTCCTCATTGCCTCCAACCATGACAGAAACGGTACCTTCAATGGCTTTAGGCTCTCCACCACTAACTGGAGCATCTAAGAAACCAACTCCTCGCTCCTGTAATACTTTCGCAACTTCTTGGCTAGCTAACGGGGCGATTGAACTCATATCGACGACAGTCGACCCTTTTTTAAGTTCTTCTTTAATCTCCTCAATAACGGCCTTTACTTCTGGCGAATTAGGCACCATGGTTATAACAACACCTGATTGAGAAGCTAATTCCTTATATGTACTAACCACTGTTGCGCCAGCTTTTTTCATTTCCTCATTTGTTTCAATTCTGGAACTTGAAACGACTACCTCATAACCCGCTTTAATCAAATTCTTACACATCGGTTTCCCCATGATTCCAAGACCAATAAAACCAATCTTCATGTTAATCTCCCCTTAATCAAAGTTGTAGTCTGTAACTAACTCCCATTCATGTATGTCATACTCACGTGCTCCTAACTTTATATATGGATCTTGCTCAACCAACTCTTTTGCTTCATCTAAACTTTTAGCACGATATATGACGAGTCCACCTGCTCCATCTGTGAACCTTCCATTCATTAAGACTTTCTTTTCTTGCCTCATTGTTTCAAGAAAATCTAAATGCTGTGGGCGATACTTCTGACTCTTCTCCTCATCTTTCATAGACAAAAAACAAGCAAAGTATTTCATAGTTCCTTCCTCCCTTTTTATTTTTATGGTATATCAATTATATCCCATGCTGAGATAATACCTAATAATGATTCGTCAGGTTTACCGTGGTGGGTGATTAAAACAGCATCAATTCGGTCTTCCTTGTTCACTTGATCTTTAAAAATATCTTCCGCTTCATAAATAGATATATCTCTAGAAACAAACTTATAATTTTCTGTACCTTCTTCATAACTTAGCATATCTTCTAATGTCGTTTCTTCACGTGACAAGAGGTCATCATCAACTGTTTCTGCTAACCAATTGGTAATTCCATTGGCTGTTAGTAATCCTTTGAACTCCTCATCATCATAAACAGGAAACTGAGAGTAATGCGTGTACTTAATCATGTTTAAAACATCAGCAAGCGAATCCGTCACCTTGAAAGACTTTACTTCCTGTGAAAAAGTCGGAATCACTTTTTTAGGCTCTGTTAATTCACTAAGGATTTTTTCTATTTTTTCAACTGTTGAATCGTGTGGCTCTGCAATAACATACTCTGGATCCGTTCGTTCATGGACAATCGCATTTCTTAGGACAGCAAACTCTTGCAAATCCTCTTTAAAACGATTCACTATTCGATTATTTTTAGCAACTTTATTAACTGCCTGTGTGAAGCCAACGTAATGTCCATTTTGACCAAGCTCGTTACTTAAAAATTTATCGATCTGATTAAACGCTATAATATATCGTTCGGAATTTTTCATAACGTCTCTCCCTAAAAAGAATTCTATATTTATTTTTCACTAATATATATTTCATGATACACCCTTTAAAATCCTTGTAACTTCATTTCATTTCCACAAAATCTTGCAGGAATAATCTAATTTATATGGAAATAAGTGTTATATAAGAAAGAAAAGAGGTTCTATTTATGCAAGCACTACTAGTCATTGATGTACAAAATGTCATTGTGAATTTTAAGGACTTTTCTCAACGATTGAGTCAAATCGAGAGAGTTATTAATGATTTTAAAGCAAAGCATTTACCAGTTATTTTTATAAGAAACGTGAGCGCCAACCCAGAGAATCCCTTCCATCATGATTCTGAGGAATCACTAATTTATCCACCTTTTGAAAAACACGCCGATTATACAGTTGAGAAGCAAACACCTAGTTCATTTTTAAATACAACATTAGATGATTTACTGAAAGATCTAGGAGTTAATCAACTTATGATCACAGGATTTAATACAGAGTTTTGTTGTATGTTCACAGCCATTGCTGCTTTTGATCGTGGCTATAAAGTTACATTTCTAGAAGATGCAATTGGCACGGTCAATGATTCAGAGACATATGACATGGAAGGATTAGACATTAATGACTTTGTCAGCACAGCATTACACTGGTCTAATGCCATTGAGGTAATAGACTTTGAGGAATATGAAGAAGAATACTTTTTAAAGGAGTAACGCTTATGGCTAATTACTTTTTCACTGGGTTTCCTGGATTTATTGCAAAGAATCTAATTCAACAAATTATTAAAGATCAAGACCCTCAAGCTATTTATGTTTTAGTACTTCCAGATATGGTTCAACAAGCTGAAGAACAAATTAAACAAATTATAGAAGAGAATCAGATAAAAGATCCGTTTCACATCATACCCGGAGATATTACACGAGAAAATCTTGATATAGGTCCAAACATATTAGAGCATCTTCAAAACCATATAACACATGTTTTCCATCTTGCTGCGATTTATGATTTGGCTGTCCCAAAAGATATTGCTTTTCGAGTCAATGTAAATGGGACACATAACGTGAATGAATTTGTTAAAACACTAAATAAACTCGAGCGTTACGTTTATTTCAGCACAGCTTATGTGTCTGGAAAACGTGTTGGTAAGATTCTAGAAACGGAATTAGATTGTGGACAAGAGTTTAAAAATCATTACGAATACACTAAGTTCGAAGCTGAAGTTTTAGTAAAAGCTTTAAAAGAAGAAGTGCCAACAACAATTATCAGACCAGGTGTGGTTTGTGGACACTCCAAAACAGGAGAAACATTAAAATTTGATGGTCCCTACTTTATGTTAAACATGTTTGAGGCTCTTCAAAGGTTTCCGATACCTTATATCGGAAAAAGTCATGGACTTGGTAATTTTGTTCCTATTGATTATGTACTCGAAGCCACCATTTACTTAGCACACGCGAATGTGGGTATTAATAAAACATATCACTTAACGGATCCAAATCCTTATAAGATGAAAGAGGTTTACGCCATGCTACTAGAAGGGTATATTGGGAAAAACCCTAAGTGGACCGTCCCTTTACCATTAGCGAAACTTGGGCTTTCGTCCAGAATCATACGGCAATGGCTCCAGATCGAAAAAGAATCATTAGATTACTCTTATTTAATCGCCCAGCATGATTGTACTCAAACAATAAATGATCTAGAAGAGTCAGGGATCAAATGTCCAGACTTTAAGGAAGTCGTTCCTTCTGTCATACAATTTTACCGTAAACATAAAGATAATCCACAATACAAGATTACAATTAGCTAAACTGATCGACTTATTCACAATGAAGATGAATGGTAGCCGAAACATACACACAGATTGTTGATAAACCTGTGTACAGTTGGGGAAAACCTTAATTTTTTTGGGGATATAATCGAAATTGGTGAGGATAAATACAATTTTTACAAACAGCCGTTCTTATTTTTTGTGGATAAGTTCAGTATAACGCACCAAAACTTGTGGATGATGTGAATAACCTGTTCATAACCTCTAAGTTATTAACAAAAAGTGCAGAGTAACCCTACTCTGCACTTTTATTGTTTAAGAATTAAGTTTTCTGTCATACCAATAAGACATAAACACCGAGACTAATACGGACAATAGAATTAAATACATAATGATTTGCGATATAAAGTCAGCTACAACAAAAGATAAACCGATGATCATTAACGCCATAACAAATAAGAACTGTCCTGCAAAGTGATTTGATTTCTCCCAAACCCGTTCATCTTTTAACGTCCAGGGCGTTCTTAATCCATAGATCATATTAGGCTTTGTCTTCTGCATATTAATCGCAAGAATAATTAATACACCGCCCACCACAACCCCAATGTAATGAGGCATAATGTATTGAATCTTAAGTCCCCAAGAAACAATCAATAAATGGAGTATAAATAAAATTAATAATACGACGTGATTTACTGATAAAATCATACGGCGTTCTTGATAAGTTTCTTTCTTCTTTAGAACCATTAAAGAAACTAACACATTGATTATCATAAATACTGGCATAAATAATATAGCGAAGACCTTTGGTACATAGTTTCCATGTTCTCCTCCAGACCAGTGGATTGGAATCTCAGGTGTCAAATTTGTGTAAGTAACTAAACTAATGATTAAAGCAACTATAAACACACTTAAGGATCTAAAATACACATCCTCACACCTCTCCCCGTCAACCTTCACTTTCATTGTAATATATTTCCTTTAATTAGTCACTTTTTCTCTACACATAAGTCTGATACTAAAATCAGTCTCCAGAATGAGCGTAAATCAACCCTTATACCGTTAAGAAAAATCCGTATTCAACGTAAACTAATATTAAGAAAAGAGCACTGGAGGAAAATAAAATGTACGATGCTAATAACGCTTATTTACTTAGAGCTGAAGATATAAGAAATGAATGTTTAGATCAACAAAAAAAATTTCGACCTATCAAAAAAGTAAAACGTCAAAAATCTCGCACAAATTGGTATAGAAGACACCTTAGAAAATTAGCTTAAAAGAAAGGGTATTGGCTCCCCCGATACTCTTTCTGAACAAATTGTGAACGAAAGCGATTACATGATTAAAATCAGTCTTAAGGCTGATACAAATGAGTTGCTATACCTTTGTAAGAGTACTATAATGACTCTTGGCTTTAAGGAAAAATTAGCCACAGGAGGGATAAACATGTTTGATATTTACTCAACTACAACACGTATTAACGATTTACGTGATCAATACATCCGTGAACAAAAATTCAACAAGAAACAAAAATAATTCACAACATATACTTACTAACTTAATGAACCCCACGGAAGCTGGAAGGTGTCTCCTTCCCTTTCGTTTAATATAAATTTTCATAATATTATAATAAATATATACAATTGACTGCCCTTAAGTAAAGGGCAGTTTTTATATGTCCTAAGCTAGTGATCATTATATTATAAAAATGTTTTTGCAATTTTGAATTAGCTGTGTTAAATTCTTTTAGGTACTTTTTTTATGTGTTTTAATAAGTAAATTTTCAGATATTTCAATCATCGGAGGTTTTATATATGTCAGCAAGAACGTCATCGATTTTAGCTATTGGTTTTATGTTATTCGCTTTATTTTTTGGAGCCGGAAACTTAATCTTCCCTCCTATGCTCGGACAAATGGCAGGAGAAAATTTAATACTAGCCAATATCGGTTTTATCATTACCGGAGTTGGGTTACCGGTATTAGCAATTTTAGCATTAGCTTATTCTGGAAAAGATAATTTACAAGCTCTAGCAAGCAGAGTACACCCTGTATATGGAATTGCTTTTGCAAGTATTCTTTATTTAACCATTGGACCATTATTTGCGATACCTAGAACGAGTACTGTTGCATATGAAATTGGAATCGATCCCTTTGTAAGTGGACAAGCAGATACCATTCCATTATTGGTATTTTCGATTATATTTTTCGCTGTCACTCTATACTTTTCACTACAGTCTCAAAAGCTTGTGGACATTGTTGGGAAAATGTTGTCTCCGCTACTGTTAGTCTTAATTTCAGTTTTGGTGATTACAGCAATTGTTAATCCGATTGGTTCGATCCAATCGCCTGATGATAGCTTTCTAACCGGAAGCTTTTTCAAAGGATTTCAAGAAGGCTATTTAACGATGGACATGTTAGCTGCTTTTGTATTTGGAATTATCGTCATTAATCTTCTAAAAGAAAGTGGATCAACAAGCAAGAAAGCGTTAATGGTCAACGGACTAAAAGTTGCCCTTATTGCAGCTGTATTACTAGGAATTATTTACTCATCCTTATCTTATTCAGGAGCTACAAGTGTTGAAGGTATTGGTTATTTAGATAATGGTGGAGCGATTCTGGCAAGTTCATTTGATTATTACTTCGGTACATTTGGTTCAGTCTTATTAGCCTTTATTGTTATAGCTGCTTGTCTTACAACGAGCATTGGACTGATTACAGCTTGTGCTTCTTATTTTAATGAGATTGTACCAACCGTATCTTATAAACAATGGGCTATTGTATTTACAGTTGTTAGTACGGTTTTAGCCAACTTTGGATTAAATAAAATTATCGAGTTTTCAATTCCGGTATTATCTTTCTTATATCCTTTGGCAATCTGTTTACTTGTATTAACGTTCTTACACCCATTATTCAAAGGACGCACTGCAGTCTACCAATTAAGTATTCTCATGACATTGATCATCAGCATGATCGAGCAACTATATTTATTAGAAGTTCCTGTAGATGGAATTCATTACTTCTTTGAAGCTGTACTACCATGGTACACAGTTGGATTAGGATGGTTACTTCCAGCGGTTGTTGGTGGATTAATTGGATATGTATTAAGTATGATTAGCCAACAACCTAAAGAATCAGTGTAATTTGTAGGCATCTACCATTCATTTAAGTAGTTTAGTTTAGAGTACAAGAGCTCTGTACTTAAGCTGAACTACTTTTTTCATTTGTTTGATTCTATTGTTCAGGAGATATTAAAGACGAGGAAATTAAATTGGAATTAACTAAAAAAGAGAATTATCATGTTCTTCACATGGTTTATTTGATTGATCATTTATAAAAAAGCACAGAAATAGGTCTTTGAGACTTCCCTATCTACATTTTCCTACTCTCTATCGACAATTCAGGATTCCCTATCTACATTTCTCTGCTCTCTATCGACAATTCAGGCTTCCCTATCTACATTTCCCTGCTCTCTATCGACAATTCAGGATTCCCTATTTACAGTTCTCTGCTCTCTATCGACAATTCAGGATTTCCTATTTACAGTTCTCTGCTCTCTATCGACAATTCAGGATTCCCTACCGACAGGTCAGATTGTAATAAAAAATTATTCTTTTAAACTTTTCCTTAACACTATAGATTGAAACTCAAGTTCTCTTCCAATAACTTCTTTAGGAATGATATTAAAATATTCAACTTCAAACAACTCAGACAATAGAGCTTTTAGATCTTCTGCTTTAAAAAAAGAGAAGAAACGTTGTGGTCGATAAAAGTCATCTTCCCAAACCCCTTCATGGTTCGGACCACCATAAACACCCATATAAAATAAGGCTCCTGGTTTCATCACTCTTTTAATTTCTAACAAAACATTTTTAAGATCATGCTTGGGTACGTGTAGTAAACAGTTTAACGCCCATACTGAGTCAAATGTATTGTCCTCAATTTCTAGGTTAGAGAAATTCATCACTTCAGCTTTAAGACCTTTTTGGCGGCACAATTTAACCATCTCTGGGGATAAATCTGTGCTAAGGGTATCGAAGCCCTGTTCGTTAAAAAACTGGCTATCTTTACCAGGTCCTGCGCCTAACTCTAATATGGATCCAACACCTTCATTTTTTATGTAATCTAGGAAAACTTCACGCTCTTCAATCTTCCAGTCTTCGATTTTATTAGAATCTCGCTCAGCCGCTTTTTGATTGTACGACTCTAGGATTTGATTCGTATAATCCTGACTCATATCATCCACCCCTGTTCATGTTCTTTTGATAATAACTTCTTTAGGACCATTCTCCCATTGTGTTTGAATTTCAAATGTTCCTTGTTCAAAAAATAAATCGAACCTATTTCTGATATCTTCTTGCATAGGTAAAGCTTTAGCTTCATCAATTTTCACCCAATGAAGTTCACCTTCAGGCGGATTTTCCAACAATTCGCCTTTAAAATCATCTGTCCAATAGTTAAACATAATATAACGTGCTTTTCCTACAGGATTCACAAACTCTGATATTCCCTTAAAAACAAGATTATGTACGGTGAGACCTGTTTCCTCTTTCACTTCTCGAACAGCCCCATCTACGAAACTTTCAGGGAAGTCAACTCTCCCTCCAGGCGGGATAAACCCTTTAAAATCATCATACTGCCGATCTAGTAATAAAACGCGGTCACCATCTTGAATCATCACAACCGTCCAGAACTTATATCTTATATCACTCATCTAATTCCCCCAACCTAAGAGTAGGTCCCATCCAACGGCTGACATCACGCCATTTTAATGTATTAGATTTAATTATATTCCCTAGACTGTCTTCATAGCATACTTGATTATGTTGATAGTTTACGGCAGCATCTAAGATGATTGAATCATAGTTTCTAGGTGTCGGGGTTAATTGTAATTGAGTTACTCCTTTAAATACTAGTTCAACAGCAGATATCGGCTTGCCCTGCCCCTGAAAAAGTACTCGAATATTTGTGTCTAGCTCAGTGGGAACTGTCATTCCAAGATCTTCACTTACATAGCTTCCAGTCCACATATACAACTCTTTTAGACAACTATCATGAAAATAGTCAAATGATTCTAGTAAATGCTTGGCATCATGCTCATTATTGATTACGTTCCAACTCATTAGAGACCCGCCTTTAAAATTGACTGATAATTAGATTTTACCATAAATTGTTTGAGGGATTTATCTCAAATGAAACTAATGTTAATGGCCACCTGTTCGTATTAGATAATAAATTTTAAAATAGATAATAAGTGGCTCATTTTGGATAATAAAATTCAAAAACAGATAATAAACTGCTTGTTTTAGATAATAAAACTAAAAATTAGATAATAAACCACTAGTTTTAGATAATAAAACTAATAATTAGATAATAAACCACTAGTTTTAGATAATAAATAATATAGACATAGCAAAACGCCCCAACATTAGTTGAGGCGTTTTCTTTATTTCAGCACAAATTTTGTTTCGCTATAGCCATCTCGTGATTTGTTAACTTCTAGCACGGCTGGTATGGCTGCTTTTAGTTCCTGAACGTGTGAGATTAGACCGATCATTCGGCCCGATTTTTGCAGATCGATTAGCGTATCAATGGCTTTATTTAATGACTCGTCATCTAGTGAGCCAAACCCTTCATCTATAAACATCGTTTCAATCGATACGCCGCCTTGGAAGCTTTGGATGACATCCGACATTCCGAGTGCCAAGCAAAGTGAGGCGTTAAACTTCTCGCCGCCTGATAAGGTTTTAACGTCACGGTCCTGCCCAGTGTAAACATCATAGACATCTAAGCCTAACCCGCTTTGTCGACCTCTTGCTTCCTGGCGGTCACTACGTTTCAAGTAGAACTGACCATTTGATAGTCGTTTTAACCTCGCGTTCGCAGCGTCTACAATTTGTTCAAGGTATTCTATTTGTAAATATCTCTCAAACGAGATTTTACGATTGTTCTGTCCACGAACGACATCATATAAATCTTGAACTCTATTAAGAGCTTTCTCTTGTTCTGCTACTTGTTCACTTGTCTCGATCATTCGTGCCTTTAGATCCATTGTGTCATGTTGTATTTGGACTGCTTGGTTGTACTGTTGTAAAGCTTGCTCGTATTGCTCCTGAGCTTCCTTCACTTTAGCTTCAAATGATTCTAAATCAACTCGTTCTTGATCAGTTAACTGCTCTTGAAGATCTTTGATTCTAGTATTGACGGTTGCTAGTTGTTGGTTATACTGTTCAATTCTATCTTTCATTGCTTTGCGTTCTTCTTCGGTGCGTTTAGCGTTCCGATATTCGTCTTCGTTCTGGAAGCCATGTTCTGATAAGGATTCTTTAAAGTTGTGTTCAGCCTTGTCCAGCTTATTTTGTGCTTCTTTCAAGTTAAGGCTAGCATTCTCAACATGCGTGCTAGCTTTTGCCGCTGTTTCCCTTGCTTTGTTTAGTTCGGCCTGTGCACTCTCCCAAGCCTTCTCAAGTCGTTCTCTAGCTTCAATTGCTCCATTCAGTTGTTTTTCTAAGTTGCCAGGCTCGCGCAATGTTTCTGGTACCGATTCTAACGCATTCTGATAAGTTGTCTTAGCACGCTCCACTTCTAAATTCTTCTGGTCTAACTGTTTTTTGATTTGTTCTTTTTGCTGCTCGGACTTATTAAGTTGTTTTGTTAATTTATCCAGTTGCTCACGCTGACTTTTTAACTCTTTAGATAATTGAGTTAGTCGTTCAACTTCACGACTTAGTGCCTGACCTTGTTCAACAATCCAATCAAACGTTTGTTTGACTGTTTCAGGTTCAATTTCGTGGTTCTTTAATACTTGTTCTTTTTCCTGGATTTGTTCTTGCTTCGCTTTAAATTGAGCTACAACCGTTGTGTACGATTGATATTGCTTGTCATACTCTTCTTTTGCTTGATCCAGTTCCTCTTTAGTTGGTGTATGAATCGCCACTTCAGCCTTTTGTGGATGATCTATACTGCCACATACAGGGCAAGGCTCTCCATCGTCGAGGTGTTCTGCGAGTAAACCTGCCTGGCCATGAATCCAAGCTTGCTCTTTTTGTTCAAAGGTATCTTTAGCTTTTTTGTAAGACGCCTCTTCTGTTTTTAACGTCGCTTTGATCCCTTGAAGCTCATCTAGCAACTTAATGTAGCTTTGAGCTTCACGTCCCTTTTCTCTTAGGGACTCAAGTTCTTTTTGCTTTTGAGGTAAAAGGTCAACCTCTTCAGTTGATTTTCGGATGTGTTGTTCGAGTTGCTGTTGCTCTTTTTGTTGGTGTTGATGTTGTTGCTCAACTGATTGATAGTGATTGCTCAGCTCTTTCATACTTAATTCAGCTTGTTCAACAACTTTTTGGTGTGCACTTAACTCATTTACTTTTGGTCGTAATTCTCTAAGTTTTTCAACTAATTGAGCTTTTTCTTCACGTTCAGTTTTACGTTTTTCTTCCGTTTTGTATTGTGCCTCAGCTTGTTTTTGTGCCTCGCCCGCAGTTACTTGAGCCTGCTCTGCATCTGCCTTCGCTCGTCTTTTTTGCTCAAGGTCTTGGCGCAAGTCCTTTACGTAGGATTCTTGCACTTCAATTTGGCTGGCGCGCTCACTTTTTTCCAATAAAATTTGTTGGTGATTAATCTCGGATTTTTGCGCTTGAAGCTCTGTTAATTTCTGCTCGTTTTGCGCTAGTTCTTTAAATTTTTCGTTTAGTGCTTTCGCTGTTTGGTATTGGTCTTGAATCGTTTGTGTATGCTTTTGAGCTTGGCTTTTTTGGGTTTGCTTTAAATCGACCTGCTCGCGGTAATAATTTGTTTCTTCTTGTAACGCCTCAACGAGCTGGTTCATATTGAAGTGTTCCTGGGATAATACTTGAACAAGTTTCGACTCTTCCCGCTCTGGAAGTTTTGAGCGAATTTCTGCTACATAGTTGTCGCGTTGTTGTGCAATTCGCGCAAACTCATCCTCCACTTCTTTACGCTTGGCATTTAGACGTTCGGTAATTTCTTGATAAGGGTATGTCTGGAAAATTCGGCGCAAAATCTCTTCTTTGTTTTCTGTTTTTGAAGTTAACAGCTTCCGGAATTCGCCTTGTGGCAACATGACAATCTGAGAGAACTGGTCTTTGGTTAACCCGACGATTTCTTCTACTTTTTGATCAATCTCTGATTTCATTTGGCGGTCGACACACGGTGTTTCGCCTTGATTAGTGATCTGATAGAATTCATACTTTTCGCCTGTTGCAGTTTTGTTCCCTTTTTTGACGTGCCCAAGCTGGCGTAATACTCGGTAGGTTTTGCCGTTCAGTTCAAACACAAGCTCCACACTTGTGTGAACCTCATCGTCCGCAAAGTCACTGCGCAGCATCTTAAAGTTTTCTCGGTCTTCACCACTCGCAGACCCGTATAAGGCAAAACAGATGCCATCAAAAATCGTCGTTTTCCCTGCACCGGTTTTACCCGAAATGACAAACAGGCGATTGTCATCTAATTCTTTAAAATTAATGACTTCACGGTCTTTATACGGTCCAAATGCTGTCATGGTTAATTTTATAGGCTTCATTCGTCTAACCCTCCCTTACTTCGTGACCGTTTCACGTTTTTGTTTCAGAACTTCATCCAGTACTTCTTTAAAAATATCTTCTGTTTCTTCGCTTACTTCTTCACCTTTTACTTCTCCATAAAAGGCTTTGAATAAATCTAAATCACTCATTTTATGGCGTTCGACTTTCGGAGATGAGCTCCCTTCATCTTGAGTACTGATTAGGAGTTTACGTTCGACATGCATGGCGTTCGGATAGACAGAACGAATTTTTTCCATAGGATAGAGCACAGGGGTTTCATCAAGTAAACGTACGAAAACATAATCTTCACTCATGTTGTGGGTTAATAGCTCGTCAATCGTCGCTTCAATGGTGCACATATCACGGCGCGGTGTGAGTTCACGTTTCTCGATAGTGGTTGTACCGTCAGCTTCAAGTTCGACCACTAAATAACCTTTTCTATGATTCTCTTCAGAAATCGAATATTTAAGTGGCGAGCCCGCATAACGAATCGTTTCGTTCCCAACATGGTGTGCTTGGTGCAAGTGACCAAGCGCGGTATAATGGAATTTTTCAAAATGCTTGGCGTTCACATGTTCAGCACCACCAATGGATAATGGTCGCTCTGAGTCACTCGTATTTTCTTCTGGTTCTCCTAATGGTGTTACAAAATGGTGGCCAACAAACACATGACGTACATCTGGGTCCATGTGCTTTTCAATTTCCTGAACAATCCGCTTCATTGCATCGTCATGACTGCGTACGTTTTCATCGTCAAAAAGATGGCGGACGACACTTGGGTCAACATAAGGTACAAGATGAAAATGAACGTCGCCATGATTGTCCGATAATACAACCGGATTAGGTTCAGGTGAAAGTTGTCCAACGATATGTAGGCCGTTATCACGCATGATTTTAGATCCGAAATTCAATCGACCAGGACTATCGTGGTTTCCAGCAATAGCTAGAACCGGGACTTCGATATCTACCACGAGTTCTTTAAAAATATTATCTAGAAGATTCACTGCGTCAGTCGGTGGAACAGCTCGGTCATATAAATCCCCTGCAATAATAACGACATCGGGTTTTTCCTCTCGTACTGCATCAACAAACTGCCTCAGCACAAACTCCTGATCTTCCGTCATATACACACCTTGCACAAGCTTCCCTAAATGCCAATCAGCCGTATGGAATATCTTCAAGACCCTCAGCTCCTTCTCTTAATCTATTACTTATTTTAACATGATAAGACCCGACTCTATATGAGAAATATCTGGCTGTTACTTCATAGAAAAGTTCAAAATCCCATATTTCTACTAAACC
Source organism: Piscibacillus sp. B03 (assembly GCF_052246295.1). Lineage (NCBI taxonomy): Bacteria > Bacillati > Bacillota > Bacilli > Caryophanales > Bacillaceae > Piscibacillus > Piscibacillus sp. B03. The sequence continues at coordinate 184,320 of NZ_JBQQCO010000003.1, forward strand.
CAGCCATTCTTCCGACTATTTCAGCTTTCTTATTTATATTCTCACGCCCTCTATTGACATTTCAGGCTTCCCTATCTACACTCCCACGCTCTCTATCGAGATGACGTACAATAGTCTGTGTAAGAAAATGTATAAAAAATAAAAGTAAGGTACAACCTCTAATTAACTCTGACATTAACTAGAAAGGATGTGCCTTACCCTATGTCTAATAGTATAACAGAAAATGTATTTTCTAAACAGATTGAGGAGCTTGTACGTGATTTTGTGAAAA
>NZ_JBQQCO010000004.1:0-154317 GCF_052246295.1 Piscibacillus sp. B03
CGCTCGACTTGCATGTATTAGGCACGCCGCCAGCGTTCGTCCTGAGCCAGGATCAAACTCTCCATAAAAGTAGTTTGATTGGCTAAATAGTTTAAGGTTTTTCATCTGCCAATCCAGATGAAAAACTAGAATTGACTACAGGCTATTTTGTTTAGTTTTCAAGGTTCAAATGATGTCGCCTCAAAAAAGCGACCTTTATAGAATAACAATTTCTCAATTGTATGTCAACAACTTTTTTGTTGTTTTGAGAAGTTGATTTCTTTGTATGTTCGCGTAGCTTTCCTTAACGCGACGTATAATAATTTATCATGAATTAATCAGATTGACAAGTGCTTTTTTCAAAAAGATTAAATTCAATTTTGCGTGTCGTTGACGCTATCTTTTTAGCGCGACAAGAAATAATATAACACGGTTCAAAAATTAACGTCAATACTTTTTTCAAAAACCACTATAAATAATATGTTAAGTCTATGCATAGCGTTCCTTATTGTTATCATTTTTTATTTAATAAATACATTCAAATGCAAAATAGTAACTTGTTATCATTAATTAACCGTGTTGATCAATTCAAAACCAACACGGTTAATGGTCTACTTCAAAATATATTGTCTATGGAATATACTATCTCCTTTTGTTTCAACTAATTCTGTATCTACAATTTTTCTCTCTACTAAGTAGTCTAATAATATGGATAGATCTAATGTATATGCTTGTGTTTCAGGATGAACCTTAAGTTCTCCAAATGACCAAGGCTCTTCTTTTTCCTTCATTATGTTTAATAAATGTTCTGCTCCTTGTTCCGCTCGAGAGTGGATAGCGAAATCACTTGCTAAGAGCATTAATGATATTTTCTTCTCAAGTGGTTCTTCACTTTCCATTAGTTCTTCATATAATTTGTAAACTTCGGGGTCTATCTTCTTCACTTGATTCCATACTGTTATTTCTGGGTGAAATCCTTTTTCTAATACTGTAACCCTCGCTAAGTAATGTAAGGATCTTACCATTAAACTATTAGCATCCATATAATGTTTACTTGCATATAGATCTTTGCATTCTCGATAAGCTCTAATTAGTTTAGCGAATTCGACTACCTTTTTTAGTTTTCTAGTTTTTTCAGGGAATTGACGCAATGTTTCCTTTAGGTTTGCCATATATTCATTACGATCGAAAACAATCTTACCATTTATGGCCCAGTCAATCACTTTTCTGTAGCCACTTTTATCAATCCACTCATTTAGTAATTGTTCGTCCACAATATGCATAGCAGCTGTCTTTTGCTCAAACTCGTAATGTTTCACATACCAGTCTTCATCTGCATCACGAACAACAATCAATAATATAACATCGAAGTTATCAGTGACTGGACTTTGGTCGTGTAACTTTTCGTATAATAAAACACCTAATGTGTTTGGCTGGCTAGCTCTCTCTTGATATATAGGACGCAATAGATTCTCCATGACATAAATCCTCCCTCGACCATTTCCTCAAATAATTACATTCTACAAATATTCATGATTTTCCTTTTTTCTTCACATACACTAAAATAAATTTGTGCTATACTTCTATCAGACGTTAATCGTACAAAGGTTTCAGACAAGATACCTTTATACATTAATCAAAGCTTTAAGGAATGACAAGGGAGGTGCCCTTAAAATGAAGTTAAAATATAGTAACAAGATTAATAAAATTAGAACGGTAGCATTGGCTTTAGTTTTTGCTGGTATGATCATTATGTATATCGGTCTACTTTTTAAAAACTATGAGTGGGTCATGGTGCTATTTATGTTCTTAGGATTAATAGCTATTATCTTAAGTACGGTGATTTACTTTTGGATTGGAATGTTATCCACCCGGGCAGTACAAGTCGTTTGTCCTGAATGCGAACGGCCGACTAAAGTTTTAGGCAGGGTCGATGCTTGTATGTTTTGTAAACAACCTCTAACTCTTGACCCTAATTTAGAGGGTGAGGAGTTTGATGAGAAGTATAACTCGAAGAAATATTGGAAAGAGCAAGAGAAAAATAGTAATTAGTATGAAGGAGCTATCTTTATTAATAATAGGTAGCTCCTTTTCTTACTACATAAATGAAAAACCACCCCTGCTTCGGAGTGGTCTAATTGAATTAGTGATTGATATGTGATTTGTGCTGGCAGTCTTCGCATTTTCCATAGACTTCCATGCGATGATGACTGACTTCAAAGCCTGTTACTTGCTCCGCTAATTGCTCCACTTCATCAAGTGAAGGGTAGTGGAAGTCCACAATCTTACCACATGATTCGCAAATAACATGATAGTGTTCCGTCGTATTACAATCGAAACGGCTAGATGAATCACCATATGTTAATTCTCTAACTAAACCGATTTCTTGAAATACGCGTAAGTTATTATAAACAGTAGCAACACTCATGTTTGGAAATTTACCTTCAAGTGCTTTATAAATATCATCTGCTGTAGGATGAGTCATCGATTGCATGAGATACTCAAGCACTGCATGACGTTGGGGCGTGATACGTACACCCGAGCTTTTTAGCTGAGATAAGGCTTCTTGTAATCTTTGTTCAGACACCGTCATGCACCTCTCTTTCAACTATAAAATTATTAAATAAGAATTCTTATAAATAGTTTAATTCGTATTCAGCCCTTTTGTCAATTTATATGGTAAAAATGAAGAACTTATACATCGGTATTTAATGGTAACTCTTCTCCACCTAACCCTTTATTCACATAGCGAGCTGCTACAAATAAGAAGTCTGATAGTCGATTGAGATATTGTAATACAAGATCATTTTCCACATCTTCAATGGCAACAGCCATACGTTCAGCACGTCGTACAATTGTACGTGCAACATGTAGGGATGCTGCTGCAGGGTGCCCTGAAGGTAAAATAAAGTTTTTTAACTCATCCAAATCTTGATCCCATTGATCTATTTGTTGTTCTAAAAAGTCGATATGTTCCTGTTTAAGCTTCCACATGACTTCTTTGCCACTAGGCGTTGCGAGTTCAGCCCCTACATGGAACAGTACGGTTTGCACTTTATGTAAGGCTTCAACAACTTGATCTTTCCCTTCCCAACTTTCATTGACTAAATGACTACGAGCCATCCCTACCATTGAGTTGGCTTCATCACAAGTACCATAAGCTTCAACACGAATATCGTTTTTGGGAACACGTTTTCCATAAATTAATGACGTCGTCCCTTTATCACCAGAACGTGTATAAATTCTCATTCTAGTACCCCCTTTTTGGATCGATCACATTAACACTTGGTTCTTCTCCATTTAAAAACTGTTTTAAATTCTTTTCAAAAATATCTAATGCACGTGGCATGTAGCCAGAAGTAACAGCAGAGTTATGTGGGGTTAATGTGACATTCTCCATATCCCATAACGGGCTCTCTTCTGGTAATGGCTCTGTTTCAAAGACATCTAGAATCGCATGACGGATTTCGTTATCTCTTAACGCTTCAATCATTTGTTCTTCATCTACTGTCGTTCCGCGACCCATGTTTAAGAATATCGCATCTTCTTTCATTGTTTTAAAATGATCAGCTTTAAACATTTTTTCTGTATCGGGTGTAGCTGGTAAGACATTAATGACAAAATCCGCTTCTGGTAACTTGTTTAATAGCTCTTCATTTTTATAACATTCATCAAAATGGTCTTTCTTAGCGCCGGTTCTTGAAACCCCGATTGTTTTCATATCGAATGCTTTAGCTTTACGGGCTGTTTCTTGTCCGATTGCGCCTGTACCGACAACAATCATCGTCTTTCCGCTGATTTCTTCGATTTTGACGCGTTTATCATAAACGTGCTTGCGTTGGTTTTCTAAGAATGTTGGTAAATTACGATAAACTTGTAGCAGCATGCCAATAACGTACTCGGACATTTGTATTTTATGAATGCCTCGTGCGTTTGTGACGAGGATATTTTTCTCAATGATTTTCTCAAATGGCATTTCGTCGAGACCTGCCGAAACGACCATGATCCATTTAAGGTTTTTCGCTTGTTCAATATGATCATTGGTTAAGTCTTCACCGAACGTGACGATCACATCGGCTTCAGGTATGTAAGTTTCTGCTTCTGTGATTGGGTATTTGAAGTTGAAAGTCGCCTCTGGGAACTTTTCCATTAGACCTTCTCTTAAGTACGTTTTCATTCGTGCTGTGACGAGTATATTCATGATTGAGACACCTCTTTTATTAATGGTTAGAATTAGTTATTTATGAAGAAAGTAAGCTTGAGTTAATCATAACAAATGTGAAGAGCGAAGGTGGCGACTCCTGTGGGAACAGCACGAGCTGAAAATCCCCTAAAACGAATAAAATGAGTTTTAGGAAGTTGAAGCCGTGCCCATGGAAAGCGTCTACCGAAAGCGATTCACATTTAATTTAATACATAATGGTTTAAAAACTGACCATAGCTTTTTTACTATGGCCAGTCGTGAATTAGCTTAAGTTTTCTTTAATATAGTTTAATGCTTCCTCAACGTGTTCTTTTACACGGACTTTACGCCACTCTTTAACTAGTTGTCCATCTTTATCAATGATAAAAGTCGAACGTTCAATGCCATAATATTCTTTACCGAAGTTTTTCTTTAGCTTCCATACATCATAATCTTCAGCGACTTTGTGATCTTCGTCTGCTAGAAGTAAAAACGGTAGATCATGTTTATTGATGAATTTCTCATGACGATCAACTGGATCAGGACTGACGCCAAGAATGACTGCATCTAATTCCTCGAAACTTTTATGATGATCTCTGAAATCACATGCTTCTGTCGTGCAACCTGGTGTCATATCTTTTGGATAAAAATAAAGGACTACGTGTTTACCTTTAAAGTCTGACAAGCTTACGTTTTCTCCGTTACTTGCAGGTAAAGTGAAATCTGGTGCTTGTTTTCCTACTTCTATTGTCATGACCATTCCTCCTTAAATCTTCTTTATTTTAGATTAACGAAGAATGGCTCAGTTGACAAATTATTTTATCAATTTATATAGGAACGCAGCTGGTAGTAAATAGCCGACAGCAGCCTCTATAAGTGATACAAACCTTGCAACACCAATAGGATAAATATCACCGTATCCAACTGTCATCAGTGTCACACCACTAAAATAAAAAGACCTTAAGAATCGATCCAACGCACTGCCGTATTGTAACGACATGTCCGATAAAACGGTAAAGCCTATTTCAGACATCAAAAAATATATAATTGCAAATCCGACCATTAATATGAAATAAATAACTAAGAATGCGATAAATAATTCACTCGAAAACGAATTACGCATGTTCCGATTGCTTTTTAGAAAAATAAATATGCTCACAATGACGATAACCACGACAAATAAGATTTCTAAATACCCCATCCACACCACCCTTTAAACTCGTCTCTTTAATTGTTATGTAGAAATTGTCCTTCACATGTAAAAAAGAGTGAGTGGATATGATAAAATAAGTCTTGGACTAATTAGTAATGGAGGATTTTTCATGAATAGACATACATCAGAAGAACTTTATAGTGAAGCTCAAGAATATATTGTTGGTGGGGTAAACTCACCGTCACGCGCTTTCAAAGGTGTTGGTGGTGGAACGCCAGTATTTATGGAACAAGCAAAAGGCGCCTACTTTTGGGACGTCGATGGCAACAAATATATCGACTACTTAGGTGCTTATGGCCCAATTATTACTGGACATGCTCACCCTCATATAACGGAAGCGATTACGACGGCTGCTAAAAACGGGGTGTTGTATGGCACACCTACTAAACTAGAAAATAAATTTGCGAAGATGCTCAAGAGTGCGATTCCATCTCTTGAAAAGGTGCGTTTTGTAAACTCTGGTACAGAAGCTGTGATGACAACGATTCGTGTAGCTCGTGCTTATACAAACCGTACGAAAATCATTAAATTTGCCGGTTGTTATCACGGGCACTCTGATTTAGTACTAGTGGCTGCAGGATCAGGTCCTTCAACGTTAGGCACGCCTGATTCAGCTGGGGTCCCTAAAAGCATTGCTCAAGAAGTCATTACGATTCCATTTAACGATGCAGACGCTTTAGAGGTAGCGTTAGAGAAGTATGGTCAGGATGTCGCGGCCGTTTTAGTTGAACCGATTGTAGGTAACTTCGGAATTGTTGAGCCAAAACCAGGGTTTTTAGAAAAAGTTAAAGAACTCACTCACCAGAATGATAGCTTACTTATTTTCGATGAAGTGATCACGGCATTCCGATTCCACTATGGTAGTGCTCAAGAGCTTACAGGTGTGACAGCAGATATGACTGCAATGGGTAAAATCATCGGCGGTGGGCTACCAATCGGAGCTTATGGTGGCCGTGTCGACATTATGGAACAAGTCGCCCCACTAGGTCCTGCTTATCAAGCTGGAACGATGGCTGGAAACCCCGCATCGATGGCAGCTGGAATTGCCTGCTTAGAAGTTTTACAAGAAGATGGCGTGTATGACGAGATGGATCGTCTAGGTGCGAAGTTAGAAGAAGGCATTTTAGAGCGCGCTGAGAAGCATGGCGTCCAGATTACGATTAACCGATTGAAAGGCGCACTTACGGTCTACTTTACAAATGAAGAGATCTCGAATTATGAACAAGCAGAAAATACGGATGGCCAGAAGTTTGCTAAGTTCTTTAAATTAATGCTAGACCAAGGCATCAACCTAGCACCATCTAAATACGAAGCTTGGTTCTTAACCACAGCACATACGGATCAGGATATTGATGATACATTGGAAGCTGTAGATCAAGCATTTGAACAGATGAACTAAAGACTTTTCGCTAAATTGGCGTGAGGTCTCGCCAAAGTGAGGCATTTTTTCGCCAAAGTGAAGCGCGTTCTCGCCAAATTAAGGCAAGATATCGCCAAAGTGAATTCATTAGTAAAAAGGTCAGCTGACCTAGGTTAGCTGACCTTTTTTCTTATTTCACGTGCATTGTGGTCAATTTCATGTGCATTTATCATCGGTTCATGCGCACTCCACCGGGTTTCAAAGACACTTGTCTTGATTTCACATGCACTTGACTTCATTTCAAGTGCACTTCCCACAGCTTTGCGTGCACTCCTCCCGAATTCGTAAGCACTTCGCATTCTACTAATCTCATCAAAAAATTTCAAAAAAGTAGTTGTAATTTTCAAAATATTTGTGTAGAATGTAATTAATTCAGATTTAATGGATTACCCCTTATCAAGGAATTCATGTTATGAAACTCCCTTCCTTTCTGGTTTTTCCAGGTCAAGCCTGTGCTCGGTGCATAGGCTTATTTTTTTGTTCACAAATCATCCATAATATGTTTTTCTAATTACACATAAAGGTATTAGTATAAAAGAGTATGTTCAATTGAAAGAAGGTTTTATATGAAACTCGGAGCTAGAGCATTTAAAACAGGGCTTGCTACTGCCATTGCACTATATGTCGCAAGTGCCTTTGGATTAAAAGCTGGGGTGTTTGCTGCAGCGATTGCAGCTGTCTCCTCCATCCAGCCATCGATTTACCGATCTGTTCAAACGATTATTGAACAGATTCAAGCTAATATCATTGGTTCAACATTAGCTGTTATTCTAGTATTATCAGTTGGCAATGAACCGTTTGTAATTGGGTTCGCTATTATTCTTGTAATCGGTATATGTATGCTTTTCAAAATGAAAGAAGACACAACTTTCATCGCCATTATTGCTGTTATAGCCATTATGGAATCAACTAGCACACCATTTTTAGAGCAAGCGGGCGTAAGGTTCTCAGCTATTTTTATTGGAATTATTGCAGCATTCCTTGTAAACATGGCGTTTTTACCACCAAAATATGAAACACGCCTGTTCGAACAGATTAATAGCACAACAAATGACATATTGCAGTGGATTCGTGTAACCACTCGTCACATTTCGGACCAACCAGCTTTAAAACGTGAAATTCAAAGACTACAAGAAGATATTACGAGATTAGATCAAACATATATGTTGTTCTCTGAAGAACGCACATACACACGAAGAAAAGGGTTTGTTAGAGCAAGGAAACTCGTTCTATTTAGACAATTAATCACGACAACCAAAAAGGCATTTACCGTTTTACAAAACCTGCACAGGATGGATTACGAGATTGAACATTTCAATTCAGATATTAATAAAAGAATCATCGATGAAGTTGACAAAACCCTGCACACGCATGAAAAATTAGTGTTAATGTACTTAGGACGTATACGAAAAAAAGAAACTGATCCACTTGAGAAAATATCTGAACCTGATATTCCCGCTCTTGTTGATCAACTTATGGAAACATACGACGATGAAGAAAGTGACCGAATGACGTTCTTACCATTGGCTTCAAATTTGTTGGATTACCACAATGAGTTAATTCACTTGAAGAAGCTGTTAGTGAGTTATCAAAATAAAGAGTAAAGGAGCTTGGCGCACCCCAAGCTCCTTTTAATTATTTGTCTAGTATTGAGAAAAATCTTCTAGTAAAATCTCGATATTGTCTAGTAAAACTTAAATTTTGTCTAGTAAATTCTCGAAAACGAATTAATCATCCACAGCCTAACCATTCACACAAAAACCGCTGGATTCCCAGCGGTTCTTGTCATCGTATTTCTTCTGTATCTAACTCTTGTACTTGGAAAAGGTCGTAGTAGTAACCTTTGACCTTCATTAATTCTTCATGTGTGCCTTGTTCCATTACCATTCCGTTATTCATTAGAATGATACGGTCAGCGTGGGTAATTGTCGATAGTCTGTGTGCGACGATAAAAGTTGTTCGGTTGTGCGCGAGTTTTTCTAATGCTTCTTGAATTAAGTGTTCACTTTCTAAATCAAGTGCTGAAGTTGCTTCATCAAAGATCAAGATAGGTGGATTTTTCAGGAACACACGTGCAATCGCGATTCGCTGCTTTTGACCTCCGGATAGTTTAACACCTCGTTCTCCGACTTCAGTTTCATAGCCGTTTGGTAATTCCATGATGAAGTCATGTGCATTGGCTGCCTTAGCCGCTTCAACTACTTCTTCATCAGTGGCATCAGGATTACCTATTTTAATATTCATTGCAACTGACTCACTAAATAGGATGTTATCCTGTAAAACCATTCCGATGTTATTACGTAGGGAACGTGCTTTAAAGTCTCGTATGTCAGTACCATCAAGCTTAACTCTACCTTTCGTTACATCGTAAAAGCGAGGAATCAAGCTAACAAGTGTCGACTTCCCTCCCCCACTCATTCCGACAAGGGCAACTGTTTCACCTTTTTTAATACTTAGGTCAATGTCCTTTAAAACCTCTTCTTCCTCATCGTCGTATTTAAACGACACGTTCTCGAAGCTGACATCACCATGAACGGACTTTAGGGGTTTCGCACTTGGCTTGTCGGTTATATCATACTCTTCGTCCATGAACTCAAACACACGATCCATCGAAGCGTGAGATTGCGTAAGCTGTGTCATGGAGTTAATTAGACGACGTAACGGTTGATAGACACGGTCCATATAACCAATAAACGCAACGAGAGTTCCTAATGTGACGTTACCACCGATAACAAAGTAACCACCGAGTGCAACCACTAATAATGGTGCTAAGTCGGTAATCGTATGGGTCACAGCATAAGACTTAGCATTCCAATTAGTAAATTTTAATGCCCGATCAAGATAATGATAATTTCGTTTATCAAATTGTGTTTGCTCATGGTCCTCTAACGCAAAACCACGTGTCACAGGTACACCTTGCACGCGTTCATGCAAGTGACCTTGCACCTCAGCTAATGCTTGTGAACGTTTACGCGTCAACTGACGCAACCTAGAGTAAAAGTATTTAACTGAAAAACCATAGATGGGAAATAATGCTACAGCAACTATTGTTAGCATCGGATCCATGTACCACATAATGCCAACTGCAATAATTATTGTCACCATATCTAACCAAATGTTCATCAGCCCGGTTACGACAAAAGTCTTAGTTTGTTCGACATCATGTATCACCCGGGAAATAATTTCGCCAGATTTCGTCTTTGAATAGAACTTTAAGCTCAGTTTTTGTATATGATCAAATAAACGATCACGTATGTCGTATAAGATCTTACTACTCACTTCCTGAGCTAAATATTGACGATAATACTCGATGGGTGGTCTTAGTATTAAGAAAACAAAGAATGCGATCCCCATTACCCATAACAATCTATTTATTTGTTCATCAAAGGTTAAGTCTGTATCTACAATGTCGTCAATCACATAACGATACAATAATGGTAGTGAAAGTGGAATTGAGAACTTTAATATACCAATAATAATCGTTAAAACAATTTTCCACTTATAAGGTTTTACGAATTGTAAATACCGTTTAATGCTGTCCAAAAAATTCACCTCTCATCATACAGAAGAAAACTCGCCACGTGGCGAGCTTTAACACACAATTTTAATTAGGAAACGTTAGGTAATGCTCGTACCATTTGTCGACAAATTCTGGGGAAAATGGCCCCTTGCGTTGTTGGACCCAACGTTCCAGCGTATGTAATTGTTTATATAATATTTTTGATAATACATCAGGGTAGTTCATTTGCTTACGATGTTGTTCAAATTCATCTTCATCTAAAATAATGTAACTCATATCTGGGAACACTTTGATGTCTAAATCATAATCAATATATTTTAAAGCCTCATCATCAATCACAAATGGCGAACTAATATTACAGTAATAATAGATCCCGTCATTTCTAATCATACAAATGACATTGAACCAATAATTACTCGTAAAATATGTAATAGCCGGCTCTCTCGTACGCCAAAAGCGACCATCGCTTTCTTTTACAAGAACTCGGTCATTTGCTCCAATTAATAAATTTGATTGACTTTTTAGAACCATGGTTTCTTCCCAAATACGATGAATGTTGCCGTCATGTTTGTAACTTTGTATTTCAATCCTTTCTCCGATTTTTGGGACCATTATGAATACTCCTAACCACTTCTTTAGTAAATGTAATTGTAACATAACAGGATTGTAAGTTTCTATGAATAAGCTAATACAGCCTTCTTTCTCTATTAAAGAAGCACCCCTTAATAGGAGTGCTTCAGATGTTAATGCTTAACGTTATTGGTTTTGCTGGTTTTGTTGATTCTGTTGATTCTTCTTTTGTTGAGACTGTTGATTACGGCGTTTTACTTCCTGAGCGTTAGTCTCAGAAGCAAACTCAGTACCATACTGACCTTGTTCAGCTGCTTGGTTTTGCTGTTTTACTTTTTCAACGTTAGAACCTGCTGCTGATGCATTTGGCTGTTGTTGGTTTTTCTTTTTAGCCATCAATATCACCTCCGCACTGATTAATGTAACCAATACGGAATTTTTTATCCTAAATTGGATCGAAAAATATTGTCCATCATTTTGTACTGTACATTTGGAAAAGGAAAATCTTTTAACTCTTCAGCTGTAACAAATTGTCCACTCTTTATTTCTCCACTTTTAATATGTGCGAACACTATTTCAATTTCCCAGATGACATGTGAAAAAACGTGTTTGACTGTTTCACCTTTTGAATTCACCTTAATTTCAGCACCATTATATTCTTTGAACCATTCCTCAATAGATGGTTCTTCTTTCGGCATTAAAGGAAATTCCCACAAATTCGCAAGCAACCCTTCTTCTGGTCGCTTTTGAATTAAAAATTCCCCTTGATTATTTTGTATCACTAGCCCGTAAAATTCTGTCGTCGTTTGTTTCTTTTTCTTTGATTTAATAGGTAAATCTGTTTGGTTTCCATATTCATAAGCAAGACAATGTTCCCTAACCGGACATTCACCACATTTCGGTTTTTGAGGTGTACAAATTAGAGCACCTAACTCCATTAATCCTTGGTTAAACGATGATGGATCATCGTGTGAGATGACTTCTCTTACAACATCATCAAAAATTTTCTTTGTCTTAGGTTTAGCGATATCTTCTTCTATATGTAACACTCTAGACATGACCCGCATAACATTCCCGTCTACGGCTGGTTCTGGTGTGTCAAAAGCAATACTTAAAATAGCACCTAAAGTATATGGCCCAATACCTTTTAGCTTCTTTAGTTCATTTCGCTCACTTGGAACTTGCCCACCATATTCAGCTACAACTTCCTTAACAGCAGTATGAAGATTTCTAGCACGGGAATAATAACCTAAACCTTCCCATGACTTTAAAACCTCTTGTTCATCAGCATTTGCCAAGTCATAAACGGTCGGAAATCGTTCCATAAAACGGTTGAAATAGGGAATCACCGTATCTACTTGAGTTTGTTGTAGCATGATTTCAGATACCCAAACTCGATAAGGATCTTGATTGACACGCCATGGTAAATCTCTTTTGATTTTTGAATACCATGTAATTAGGTCAGCCTGAAACGAATGAACATCGAATAAAACGGGTATAGAAAAAGTAGTTGTATTTTTCACCTAAACACCTACTCTCAATAGATTATAAAAGGAGGAGCATATCTTGGATACTGCAACCCATATTACGATGGGCGTGGCAGTGGGTGGACTCGCCACCATTGACCCTGCTGTACAACAAGACCCTCAATTATTTCAAGCTGTCTTAATCGGGGCCATTGTTGGGTCTCATGCTCCGGATTTCGATACAATATTTAAAATTAAAGATAACGCAACTTATATTAGACACCACAGAGGGGCATCTCATTCTCCAATTGCTGTTTTACTTTGGAGTTTTTTAGTTTCTGGTGCAATGTTTCTGTTTTATCCTGAAGTGAGTTACTTACATTTATGGTTATGGGTTCTGTTCTCCGTATTTTTACATGTCTTTGTTGATATATTTAACGCTTACGGAACACAAGCCTTAAAACCATTCGTCAATAAATGGATTGCTGTTGGGTTCATCAATACGTTCGATCCGCTAATTTTTATATTATATATAGCAGGTATTCTAGCTTGGTTACTTGGCGCAGACCCACGTTACACATTCGGCATCGTATTCTTTGTCGTTTTCTTATATTATATAAAACGTTACATGGACAAACGAGAAATCGTTAAATTAATGCAAGACTATTTTGATGATGTTGAAAATGTTATCACTCAGCCAACGATACGTCATAACATTTGGCGAGTTGCCATTGTAACAAAAGACAAATTCTATGTTGCAAGGTCTGAAAATGGCCATGTAGAAATTAAAGACCAGTTTGACCGAAAACCTTTACCGGACACCACCGAAATGAATGCGGCCTTACAGGATAAAAACGTTAAAGCATTTATTAATTTTTCACCCGTCTATAGATATGAAATCGACCGGTTCGATGATTATACAGAAATCCGGTTTATCGACCTTCGTTATCGTGCTAAAGACCGTTACCCATTTGTCGCAGTCGTGACATTGGATAAATTTTACAACATCATCACCTCTTATACAGGTTGGGTTTATTCAGAAGACAAATTACAAAAAAAATTAGAGCCTTTAACCTAGAAGGCTCTTATTTCACTTGATTCGTCAGTAGCGCAATTGGCAGGGCTTCTTCTTCATTAAGAACCTGGCCTTGTTGTGACTTACGGGTACCCCATGCAAAGACGCCGTTCATATAATCAATATGAAACTGCTCGCCGGGTGCACCATCTATATCGTAAACTTGACCCCTTCTAAAATCTCTTGGATTCATTGTATAAGATTTAGCCATAACAATTTTTCTCTGGTGGACAGCGTACTCATTTACCATGCCCATTTGCTCAGCTTTACGAGCTTTCTCAGTCAATTCTGCGATCTCTTTACGTAATTCTTCTACTGTATAGTCACTATAACGACGTTGCATAATGTGACCCCTTTCTATACTTATGACTTTCATAAGTATATCAAAGTCATTTACAATAGAAAACGCACTCGCATCAACTAGACTAAACATTATGGAGGTAAATTTATGAAACATGTCTTAATCACCGGAGCTGGGACTGGTCTGGGTCAGTCACTAGCCAAACAATATGCAAATAACGGTCACCACATTCTATTAGTCGGCCGCAGACAGGAAAAGTTAGATGACACAAAAGCATTAATAGAACAGGCTGGTGGCTCTGCCGAAACGCACACATGTGATGTTACCAAGTGGGATGAACTTGAATCATTAGCTAAGCAAATTCAACAAGTTGATGTGTTAATTAATAACGCTGGAATCGGCTTCTTCGGAGCATTCGAAGATTTAGAGAAAGACCAAATCGATACAATGTTGAATGTAAATGCGGCTGGACTCATCTATACTACCAAACACTTTATGCCCCATATTCTTATCAGTAAAGGACGGATTCTAAATATTATTTCAACTGCTGGTTTACGTGGAAAGGTCCATGAAGCTGGTTACTGTGCTAGCAAATTTGCTCAGCGCGGATTTACCGAAAGCCTTCAGAAAGAATTTGAAGACAAAGGTATTAGCGTGACTGGAGTTTATATGGGTGGAATGAACACACCATTCTGGGATGAGAGTGATTATGTATCAGATCCTTCAATTTTACCGTCACCTGATCAAATTGCAGAACAGATCGTTGAGCAAGATGACGGAAGAAATGAAATTGTGATTGAAAAATAATCTTGCTAAGACAAAAGGAAAATAGTTTATATAGAAAAAATTTAGCGTAGTCAAAATGCGTAGACTCCTGCAGGAACAGCACGAGCTGAAAATCACCCCAAACGATCAAAAGAGAGTTTGGGGAAGTTGAAGCCGTGCCTGCGGAAAGCGAAGCATTTTGACGAAGAAAAAACGATGCCGAATGTTAGATGTAATTAAACACCTAATATTTGGCTTTTTCTAGTTTGAGAAATATATAATATTGACCCTATTCTCTACCCTTCTTCCTCTTTTTCTTCTAAAAATTGATTAATTAAATCCATCGAAAAACCTTTTTGGTATAATGAACCCATAACTTTTTGTTTTAATTGAAAACCTTCATGTTTACGTGCATGCTTTGACCAAATTTTTTCGCCTTGATAGCGTAAGGCATCCATTTCTTCATCATCATCGACTGATAAATCAACTTCTTGAGACGCTATTTCAATCGCACCTTGTGTAAATCCTTTTTGCATAAGTGATTGTTTAAGTTGCATGAGTTGTTGTTGAAAAGATTTCTTTCGTGAAGTAGAGCTTAACTTTTTCTCTAATGCTTTAACGATCTTTTCTACTTCCTTTTCGACCGTATACTCAGCCATTGCTTCTTCGATATAAACTTCAGGTATTTTCTTAAGAATTAATTCTTGCTTTATTTTGTTTGGACCTTTGCTAGAGGTATTCATCTTTGTGCGTACGTATGCCTGACTAAACTGAAGGTCGTCGACTAATTTTTCTTCTTCAAGTTTATGTATAACTGTTTCAATCGCTTCAGGTGTTGCTTCTTTCCCTTTTAAATAGTCTGCAATTTCAGATTTAGCACGCATACGATAGCTTAAATAATTAATGGTAAGGGTATAGTATTGGTAAATAGCATCTTGCTTTTGTATTTCAGTCACTTCTTCTTCGGTTAATTCTAAACCTTTCCTTAGATGATGCCGAATAAGGAGGTCTTCGTGAACACCAAAGGCAAATACATCGTGACCATTCTTATCTATAAAAATGTTATAACGCTGCTTGTTTTTCTTCTGAGTCGAGACTTTACTAATCTTCATCATTAAAACTCCTATTTCAGTGAATATGTATTGTTTTTATTATAGTATAGATATAAGGGGGACTGCTACTTGAGAATTTTAATTGCAGGTGGAACTGGATTTATTGGAAGTCGGTTAACGGATTTTTTTCAAAAACAAGGTCATGAAATTTACATTCTAACTCGAGATCCACAAAAACATGACTACAAAGAACGGGTCTCGTATATAGAATGGCTTAATCCTCATAGTCAACCTGAGACTGAATTAGAGAATATTGATGTGTGTATTAATTTAGCTGGAACGTCACTAAATAGTGGCCGTTGGACCGATGCTAAAAAACAGCAGATCCTTGAAAGTCGTATGATTACCACCCGAGAATTCATACGTATTATGAATGCCTTACCTGAGACACCTAAAGTCCACATCAACGCTTCTGCTATAGGGTATTACGGAACATCACAGGATGCAACGTTTACTGAAGAGACAATGATCTCTGGTCATGACTTTCTTGCAGAAGTATGTTCAGTTTGGGAACAAGAAGCACAGGAAGCTGAATCCATCGGTGTTCGAACAGTCTTCACTCGCTTTGGTATTATTCTCGATAAACATGAAGGCGCCCTTCCGCAAATTGCTTTACCATACAAATTAATGGCTGGTGGACCATTAGGCAATGGTGAACAATGGATGTCGTGGATTCACATTGATGACGTAATCGGCGCGATTGACCACATCATTCACCATGAAGACATCAGTGGACCTGTAAATCTAACAGCTCCTACACCCCAACGGAATAAAGATTTTGGTAAAACATTAAGCCAAGTCTTAGTAAAACCTCATTGGCTAAAAGCACCTTCGTTCGCGTTAAGAACCATTTTAGGTGAAATGAGTATATTAGTTCTGAAAGGTCAGTACGTCTATCCTCAAAAATTAGAGTCAACTGGATACCAATTTAAGTATCCAACATTACATGAAGCCTTAGAAAAAATTTACACATAAAATTATGCAAAAAACTATTTCCAAATCAAATAAAATGTTGTATGATTTGGATAGAATTAAGGGAAGGCAAATGGTGCGCCACTGCTTGTTTCAAGCAGTTCTAGTGGGTTCGATTCCCACCCCGAATTTTTGTGAGCAATTGATAAAAATTCGAGGGTGGTCGTTACCCAAGGTGTGCCAACATTGAACGACAACACCCTCAGCCAAGGAGGGTGTTTTTTATGTTAAAAAGAAGAGATTTACACGATGCCCCAATACTATTTCCATTACTAAGCGACCATGCAGTTAAACCATATGTGCGTGAAAAGGCTGAGACGATTGAAGAGTATTATTTCTTTTTAAACAAGATGACTAACCAAGAAGAAAATGGTGAGCTCATCTCAAGAACTATCCTAGACGAATGGGATGTACCAATCGGGGCGATCACGCTATACGATATCCAAGAGCAAAAAGGTTTTCTTGCTACATGGCTTGGCAAACCATATTTCGGCAAGGGGTATAATCAATATGCAAAAGACCTGTTTTTGCGTGAGCTTTTTTTGGAAAAAAATATTGAGGTTGTGTTTTTAAAAGTCAATCGACTTAACGAACGTTCATTAAACGCTATGAAGAAAATCGAATACGCTGTTCAAGCCAATGAACATTATCCTGCTATCTATGAACAAATTAATCAAGGTCCCAAAGAGTATGAACTATTTGCAATCTATAAAGATGCATTCATTTTCCACCTACACGAGCAGGAACAAGTATCGTACGACGAACTAGAAGCATAAATAACTCAACAGCTATGATTTTAGCTGTTGAGTTATTTTTTGCCCTTCACGTTCTTTTGAAGAACATTATTAATAATGTTACGAAACGTACCCAGTATAACCAACAATTTCCGAATAATTAGTGTTACGATTATTCCACAAATCTACTAAATTAGGGTGCGAGTAAAGTATGTCTAGTAAAATTGCGACTAATATTCGGTACTTTCGCGAACAAAAGGGTTGGACCCAATTACAATTAGCCAATAGGCTGAATGTGTCCAGGTCTAATATCACTAAGTGGGAGAATGAGTCCACGATTCCGGACTTAAATACCTTAATTAAAATTAGTGACATTTTCTCTATTTCATTGGACCAATTAGTAGGAAAAAGCCTTTCTGATGAATTTCTATTAAAAGAGTTTCAGAGAGTTTATTCATTGGACCATGAGACAAATGATGATCAGCAAGAACTAATTGTCGCGATTGATATGCTTAAGAAAAATAAAGCTTTACTCCATGATTTGAATAGATTATCGGAATTACCCGTTCGCAAACAAAAATCTGCCATTCAGATGTTTAATCAATTGATAAATGAATATGAGAGAATTTAAAAGATCCTAACATTAAACAGAAGTCGGACTTATTCAATAAGTTCGGCTTTTTACTTTTAATTATGAAACTCCCAATCTATAAATATCGTATAATGAATGTATAAATATTAACGAGGTGGTCATAATGGAGATTAACCAAGAGATTATTCTATTAATTTTACCCTTAATCATTTTGCAATTAATTTTACTAGTCATAGCCATAATTGATTTAGTACGTCACGAAACAAATGGTCCAAAGTGGGTATGGGCATTAGTTATTATTTTCATTAATATCATTGGACCGATCATTTACTTTATTTTTGGAAGGAGGCCATAAATGTGGCATTGTTACAAGCCCATCATTTAACCAAAAAGTACAAAGATCACCACGTTATTCAGGACGTTTCATTCACGCTTGAGCATGGTCGATGTGTCGCTTTATTAGGTCCTAATGGCTCTGGTAAAACAACGACATTACGTATGTTGGCAGGGTTCATTAAACCAACGGAAGGTGAAATTCAGTTTAGCGATGAGAGTTTATCAAAAGATTTCCGACAACACGTAGGATATCTACCACAGTTTCCAGTGTTTCATGAATGGATGACAGGAAAAGAGTTTCTAGTATACTCAGGTCAACTAGCACACCTTTCTAAGAAAGAAGCGCGCAATCGTGCAGATGAATTGCTAGAATTAGTTAACCTAAAAGAAGTTCGTAAACTAAGCATCTCAAAATATTCAGGTGGCATGAAGCAACGTTTAGGCATTGCACAAGCACTAATCCATTCACCAAAACTGATCATACTTGACGAACCAGCATCGGCATTAGATCCGATAGGCCGACGAGAAGTTCTGAATTTAATGCGAGAGTTAAAAAAGGATGCTACCATACTATTCTCAACGCATATACTTAATGACGCTGAAGAGGTTAGTGACGAAATTCTACTCTTAAATAATGGTAATGTTATAGAACAAGGTAGCATGCATGAAATCGAATCCGTACAAAATACAGTTACGTTAAAACTATCATTTTCCGATGAACCAAAATTTATAGAAGAACGTTTAAAAGAAATCGAATCTGTCTTTAAGGTTCACAGAGTTCAAGAGGATTTCTTACTAACGGTTCACGATCTACAAACAGCTCGAAAGCAATTATTAGAGGTCGTTCATAATGAAAACTGGCAGTTAACTAAATTTGAAGTGGCCAAAACATCACTTGAAGATTTATTTATGAAGGCGGTGAAAAAATAATGCAATGGTCCGTCATATTTAAAAAAGAATTACTAGAAAATTGGCGTAACCTAAAATGGATTTGGGTACCAATCGTTTTTATTTTATTTGCAATAATGGATCCCCTCACAACATATTATCTACCTAAAATAATGGATGCGGCTGGTGGCATGCCAGATGGTGCAATCATTGATATTCCAATGCCTAATTCAGTTGAAGCCATGATGATGAGTTTTGGCGAGTTAGGACTATTAGGCGTTTTGCTTACTGTAGTCATCGTGATGAGCACGATTTCAGGCGAAATCAAAAGTGGCGTTTACGAAATGATTTTATCAAAACCCGTTAAATTCACGAATTATGTATCAGCAAAATTCTTTTCTATGATGTTACTCGTATTTGTATCTTTGGCATTGTCAATTATTGCTGCATGGTATTACGTGATGATTTTATTTGGAACGATTAATTTCAATCAATTATTAATGAGTATCTTATTCATTACTATATATTTCGCTTTAATCGTCTCAATCGTTATTATGGTCAATACTTGGACGCAGTCTCCAGGGTTAGTCGCTTTTATTTCACTCGCGATTATTATTACATTTAATGTTTTAACTAATATTTATGGGCACATATTTACATGGAGTCCTGCACTGATCTCTGATTATATTGGTCAATATTTAGCGTCTGGAAGCTTGACCAACGATATGTGGTATACGGCTCTAACAGCGTTAATTCTAACTATTATTTGTTTGCAATTTGCGATTGTGACCTTAAGGAGTAAAGTACTACACTAATCACAGGGATGTTCAATCATCCCTGTTTTTTTATGATCAATTTTACTTATTAGGTATTTTTGTTTATTATATAAATTGTCTGATTATTGTGTTTTTTGAAAGAAAGTAGGCTAGATGATGGGATTTAACATGGAAATGATTCTAGGATTGTTTGTCATTCCAATAGGCATTATTTTATTAGGTTTACTAGCATTTCTACACACTAAAAAGGAGAGTGAATAATTATGGAAGCGCATCCATTAACAGTATCAATACTGGTTATTTATCTTGGTCTTTTAATTTTTATTGGTATTATTTCAAAAAATAAAAGCTCTGGCGGACTAACGAACTACTTCCTTGCAGGGCGAAGTTTAAATAAATTCACTGTTGCTTTAAGTGCCGTTAGTTCTGGTAGAAGCTCTTGGCTAATCTTAGAGTAACCGGTACAGCGTTTGCGACTGGTTTAAATGCCGTTTGGGCGATTGCAGGGTACATAACAGTAGAAGTCTTCATGTTCTTCTATGCTGCCCGCAGATTTCGAATTTATAGTGAAAAGACAAACAGTTTAACGGTTCCGGATATTTTAGAAAGTCGTTATCAAGATCGTTTTCGTTTATTAAGAATCACGAGTTCATTTATTATTATTTTCTTTATGGTTGCTTACGTCGCAAGTCAAGTCGTTGGTGGCGGTACAGCGTTCTCTTCAAGTTTAGGTATCTCATCCACAAACGGGATGTGGCTAACAGCTGCGATTATTCTTTTATACACAGTGTTAGGTGGATTCCATGCTGTAAGTAAAACTGATGTACTTCAGGCATTATTTATGTTCTTCTCGTTAATTATTTTACCGATTGTTGCGATTATTCAATTAGGCGGAATCGGACCTATATTAGATGCGATGTATGCAGAGGGTGCTGGTTTCACAAGCATTTGGACATTTGGGTTTGGTGCAATTGTCGGTTTACTAGGAATTGGGTTTGGTAGTCCTGGTAACCTCATATTTTAGTACGTTATATGTCATTGAAAAATGTAAAAGAAATGCGCCAAGCAGCTATGATTGGTACAGTTTGGAACGTCATCATGGGTTGGGGTGCTGTATGGGTAGGTCGGGTCAATAATTTCAAAAAAGTACCCCATTAATTCTTTGACTGTAACAACATTCGGGTTAAATTCCGTTTTAACACATTCAGCGTAGCCATCATACTCGCCATCCAATCTGTGACTTGTACCATTTGCTCTTCCTGCTTCTGTAGTGATGACTCCAGGTAAAGTTTTGATAAAAGCTTGTACTCCCCATAAACAGCCACCAGCAAAATATATGACTTCCATATTGACTCTCCTCTTAAATATTTCTCACTATAACTCTCTCATAACTTTAGATATATAAAAAGTAGTTCAGTGTCATGGGTTGCTCCCCCCCAAAACTGAACTACTAATCAAAATCACTCAAAGCTTTTAGAGTAAACATTAAATTCCATCTGAAAGTTTACTGATTCCTCTCGATTCTGAAAATCAAAACTGCTTATATGAACTAATCGATCATCGGTCTCTAAAAACTCTATAAATCTATTTAAGTTCGTTAGTGAACTACTGCTACCATTGATTTGCATCGTGAGTTGCTCAAGTTCTTCTCCATTAACTTCAACAGTTTCTCTTTCTAAATATTTATAGCTTTGAACAACTGTATTTGTAAGTTCAGATGCTTCGTTTATTAATTGAATGACTCCCTCTTCTTCCATTGACTCTGGAATCTTTTGTTTGATTCCTGACACTGGTAGTTCCTCATCTTCTTGTTCTTTAATTCGCTCTTTTAATAGTTCCTGCTTTTTTTCTGTAAATTGTATAGCTTCTTTTGCATTAGTGAGTTGTTGATTAAGTGGTATGAACACAAAAACAAAGGCCACAGCTGCTAATAATATGATTATTAGCGACCATATATATACCAATCGTTTTCTACTGGTATTCAACTTCATCATTCTATACCTCCTTCATCTTGCTCTTGGAGGTGAATCGTATAATTCGTGACAAACCGATCTTCATTTTCATCAAAGTTAATAGTATGTATAACCACCTCATGGAATAAGCTCATGTCTTGTAAGGATTGATAAAAACGTACCGCTTGTTCATTCTTAGCAGTCGTTACGGTCAGTGTAATTTGACTATCATTAAACTTAGACGCATTCAGCTCGCCATCTCGCGGTAGTTCATTCATGATTTCTGTCATATAGCCAGAAGAATTGGTTGCCAACTGTTGAGATAGTTCATCGATTAATTGAGCCTGCTTCGCCTCTTCGCCACCTTCTAGTTCGCTTTCCAAAGAGTGGTTAATACTCATTTGTTGCATTAACTCTCGATCAAGTTCCTCTAAATCTTGGGCCTGCATCGAATAAATAATTCCACCAGCACCAGAAAGCAATAGAGTAAGTATAATGATGATAGATGCAAACGAAAAATTACTCAGTGGTTTTTTCTCTTTTTCAGGTAAAAGGTTAATGTCTACTAACATTTAGCTTCCATCCTTCATTGCTAAGCCATATACGTTATGAAACTTTCGCTCAATATTCAATCCTTTTGGTCCACTTAATTCATTATCTGTCATGCTCATAATTTCAGTTTCTGTTCGTTCTTTCATTTTTTCAACAATCTCACTTAAATAAGGATGATCTCCAACGACAATAGTTTTATTAAACGATTCATTTCCATCGTTCATCGAGTATTGGTAAAAACGCTCCACTCTCTCAATCTCCGTTCGAATCTCTTCAAACTCCATCATCACATCTTCTTTATTAAAATCATCTTGAGTCATCGTAGGACCAAATTGTTGTTGGTCTTCTTCAGTTGATAATTGAAACTGTTGCAAAAAAATCGGAACATGTTTTTCAAAAGCACAGAAGACAACGGTTTGAGCATTATATTGAACTAAAAGAACATGGTCATCTGTTTCAACTAAATCATTTTGATAAAAGATTCTGTAGTGATTTAATGGAGAAATATCGACTGCGACAATCTTCATTTTTTCATCTTCCAAGCATTTGATAAAAGGATTAACATGCGTCTCACAAGTCGATATAATACTGACCTCATGTTGGTCTTCTCCCTCTTTTAACAGAGCAGTTTCAAAAATTGGTTTTTGAAACGGTAAATGAATGGTATCTCCAAGTTGGAAAAAGATATAACGATTAATGTCTTCTATCTTTACCGAAGATGGAATTGATTGCTTACGAACGATGACAAGTGAATCAGGCATCGTTAACCTGACTTGTTTTCGTTTTAAACTCCACTTTTTCACACAAGTGCGAATCACACTTCTAAATTGTTCCTCATCCTGAATCGTTCCACCTTCAACGACTCCATTGGGCAGAAAATGCTCACCAAATCTCAGAATCTGTGATGGTCGCTTTGGACTCACTTCTGTAAACCTAATCACATAATCTTTTATTTCAATATTAACGATGTTTTTACTCATAGACTGTCATCCTTATAAAAGAACATTTAAATACCAATTAATTAACGTTTCATGATAAAAATAAGCAATGATTGCTCCCGCTGCTATAAACGGTCCGAATGCAAATGGGACGCCCCTTTTTACCTTGCCAAACATCATCAGAATGACACCTATAATGGCGCCTAATAATGATGCAAAGAATAACGTCATCAAGGTACCTTCTAAACCGAGCACTAAACCGATAACACCAAATAGTTTAATGTCGCCTCCACCCATTCCGCCTTTACTTAATAACGCAATTAAAAATAACAACACAAAACCAACGATGGCTCCAAGGAACGCATCATACCAAGGGTCAGTTGGAATAATTATTCTTAGGGGTACTAAAATTGATAGAAAAAATAACAATATTCGGTTAGGAATGAGTTGGTAATGAACATCTGTAATCGTGATGATCACTAGTAAACTAACAAACACCCATGCAACGATGAGTTCTAACTGAAACCCTATATGATAGAAAGATAGTAGAAATAAAATCGCTGTCAGTGCTTCAAAAAAAGGATATAAAGGAGAAATGCGACTCTCACACCGTCGACATTTCCCCTTTTGAAACAAATATGAAAACACAGGCACCAATTCGTAAGCCCGTAATCGTTTCTCACACCACGGGCAGTGAGACGGTGGACTTACGATTGATTCCTTTAATGGTACCCTCAACCCTACGACATTATAAAAAGAGCCGAGGATGAGGGCTAATATTGTGATGTAAAGGTATATAAATAACATAGCGTGTCATTCCATACTAAAATTAAGATTTTTATTATTAATCTATTTTATTATTGTCTTTATCAACATTCGCTTCACTAATATCCGTAACTGTAGCACCTTCTAATACAATCTCGACATCACCATCAGTTATAGTCCCTGATAAATTTATTCCATTATCACTCTCACCAAACCTTGGCCCATCACTCCAAGTAACCCCTTTATTATCATAATAGTCTTCTAAATTACTATCTTCACCTGGCAACTCATCATTCGTCACCTTGTACAACTCCGCAGCTTCAATCGCATTAATAGCCGATGACTTTAGACTATTATACTTAGAATCTTCTATCACCCCAGCAATCGCAGGTACCGCGATCAAAGCGATGATCCCTAAAATAATGATAACGGCTAGTAATTCAACTAGTGTTACACCTTTTTCCTTTTTCAATAATTGACGTGCTGTTTTTAACATGACACTCTCTCCCTTTAAGAATTATTTAGATTTGGTTATATAGATCAAACATTGGAACAACAATGGCTAACACGATTGCTCCAACGATGATGGACATCATAATAATCAATAGTGGTTCTAGTAATGTTTTAAGTTGATCGGCTGATGTGTCTACATCTTCTTCGTAGAAGTTTGCAATCTGGCTCAACATTTCTTCAAGTGACCCTGTCTTCTCCCCGACTGACAACATTTGTGTCACTAAGAATGGAAACGCCCAGTGGTCTTTCATTGGCTTTGAAAATGTGCCACCTTTTTTCAATGATTGCTTAGACTGTTCTAAAACGTGTCGTACAACTCTATTTTTAATCGTTTGTTTGGTCAGATCAATTGAATCAATAATGGGAACCGCATTTTTAAGTAGTGAATTTAATGTTCGTCCCATTGTAGCTAGGTTCGATTTCAGTATTAATTGCCCTATGACTGGCATTTTTAAAAACAATGAATCTAATTTAAATCTAGCATTATCTTTTTTCAATAGAATAATAGCACCAAGCAACCCACCTATTAAAATGAGTAAAATTATCAACCAATGATCAATGAGCGTGTTACTCAACGTTAAGACGACTTTTGTAATCAAAGGTAAATCGGCACCAAGCTGATCGAACATCGAAACAAATTGTGGTACGACGTACATTAAGAGAAACGTTACAACAGCTAAGGCCACAACCATAACCGTAACAGGATAAGCCAGACTTGATTTAACCTTTTGAATGGTTTTGTGCTGTTTCTGATAATAAACAGCTAACTCATCTAGTGTTTCTTCTAATGAACCACTGACTTCGGCACTGTGCACCACGTTAACTAAGATGGTTGGAAACACATGTGGGTGTTTGTCCATGGCCTTAGCTAACGACTTCCCTTGTCTTAAGTCGATTTCTATGTAGTAAAGGGCTTTGCTTAATACTTTGTTTTTCGTTTGTTCTCGTAATATTTTAATCGTATCAACAACGGTTAAGCCTGCTTCTAATAGTGCTGAGAATTGCTGGAGGAAAACGACTAAATCACGATTTTTAACTGGTTTACCTAAGTAAATATCTTTCGTCCAGATCGTCGTTTTAATTTCTTCTATTTGATTAACTTTATAGCCATCATCTTTAAGAATCTTCTTGGCTTGGTCTTCATTATAAGCCTCTATACGACCTTTTTTCTCCTGGCCATAGAAATCATACGCAACATATTTAAAAGCGGCCATTATCTTTTACCTCCACTACTCTGCTGCAACCCTTAGTACCTCTTCTGTTGTCGTTAACCCTTGTGCGACTTTGCGTAACCCGTCTTCAAATAGATAAGTGAACCCTTTTTCTCGAGCTATCTTTTGAATATCAATCGAAGTTTGATTATTTAAGATGGCTGCTTGGATGTCTTCATCAATGGTGAGGACTTCATGAATCGCAGTTCGTCCTCTATAGCCCGTTTGGTTACATGTTGGACAACCTTTACCTCGTTTAACTTGTTTAATATCGACTCCATATTTCGAAAAAATCTCTTGCTCTCTTTTAGTCGGTTCCTCAGCCGTAATACAGTCTTTACAAATCGTTCGAACAAGCCTTTGTGCGACAACGCCATTCAGTGACGTTCCTACTAAAAATCGTTCCACACCAATATTGATCAAACGGTCAATTGCACCAATTGAGTCATTTGTGTGCAAGGTACTTAACACTAAGTGACCTGTAATAGAGGCTCGTACCGCCATGTTGGCTGTGTCTTCATCACGAATCTCACCGACCATGATGATATCAGGGTCTTGTCTTAGCATGGACCTTAAGCCTGAAGCAAACGTTAAGTCCACTTTTGGATTAACTTGAATTTGGTTAATCCCGTTTAACTGATACTCAACCGGGTCTTCAATCGTAATGATATTAACATCTTCTTGGTTTAAACGAGTGAGTGCCCCATACATGGTAGAAGTTTTACCAGAACCAGTTGGCCCTGTTAACAAAACAATGCCATGTGGCTTTTCAATCATTTTTATAAAATCATCTAGGTGTTTTTCTTCAAAACCTAATGTAGCTAAATCGTTTGAAACCGCTTGGACATCTAAAACACGGATCACAACTTTTTCACCAAAAATCGTTGGCAGTGTGCTCACACGCATATCAATTTCTCGGCCTTCGACTTTTCGCTTGATTCGCCCGTCCTGTGGTATTTTCTGCTCGGTGATGTCTAGCCCTGCGATGATTTTAATACGAGTAATCAATGAAGACTGAATGTTTTTTGATAGAGTTTGTTCTGTTCGTAGAGAACCGTCTACTCGCAAACGGATTACAACATGGTGTTCGTGAGGATCTAAGTGAATGTCACTCGCTTTTTCAACAACAGCTTGTTGAATCACTTGATTAAGTAGTTTAACAACGGGTGAAGATTCTTCTTCAAGTGTTAAATCTTGTGAGGTTTCAGGCTCATGTTCTAGGTCAAATTGTTCTGCTAAATCTTCTTTTTCGTAATGTCTTAAGATCTGTTGCCTGATTTCATCTTTAGTCGCAATCGCTGGTTCGATGATAAAACCAGTCGATAGCCTTAAATCATTAAACACAAAATAATCTAATGGATCAGAAACCGCTACAACGAGCTTATTCTGTTCCTTTTTTAATGGTAAAACTAAATTTTCTCTTGCATAGTCTTTCGAAACTAAGTTTAATAGAGTTTTATCAATGTTGTAATTATGTAATCTCACATGGGGAATGCCCAATTGTTGTTGCAACACCTCCATAAGCTGCATTTCAGTAATGTCGCCAGATTCAATTAGTTTGTCGCCTAATTTTTGACCTGGTAGCTTTGTTTCTAAAGCATTATTTAATTGATCTTGTGTTATTAAGCCTTGCTGGGTTAGGATTTCTCCCAGTCTTAGCTTTACTTTTTTCGCCAAGTAGATCTTCCTTTCGTCACGAAAAGACATACATAATCTACTATAATTATGATACATTAGTAGTATAAAATACATTATACTATTTTACTAGAAAAAAATCGAGGAATGTTGAGCATGTTATCCCCATTATCGAACGAAAAAGGTATGACGTTAATCGAATTACTGGGTTCCCTTGTCATTCTATCAATTGTGTTGATAGGCTTCTTCTCTGTGTTCACTCAATCGGCCAAGATGCAAAACACAAATGAAGAACAGATGGTTGCGACGAACTTAGCACGAACAGCCTTGGATGACGTGCGTGAAATGGGTACAGAGGCATTCACCTTAGATACCTATGAACAGTTTAATATGGACGGCTATCCTCAAGTCCCATCTGTCACTCAGTCAGGAAACTTTCACACCCATCCTAATTATTCATTAACACTACAACTCTCTGAAGAATCGAATAGTTCACTTTGGTTAGCTAAAATTATCATTTTTTCTGATGAGAAAGCTTTAACGGAAACTTATACTTATATTGAGGTGGATTCAGAATGACTGAAGAACGTGGGATTACATTAGTTGAGTTACTTGCGACACTTGTTTTAACCTTTATTGTTGGCTCCGTCGTGTTCTCTGTTACGATGTCCGCCATAAATAACTATCAACAATCAGAAGTTCAATCTCAAGTACAATCTGACCTGAATCGGTTTGTGGCACACCTAACAGACATACACCAAACACATCAACAATACTCCATTACTCGAGAAGATGCGTCTACATATATCATCCAACTACCAGATGATCAACAATACACGTTTAATGGTCACGCTGAGAATTATGACTTATACATCGGAAAATCAATTCGTAATCGCGGAAGTTTATTATCCGACACGCGAATAAACATTGGAGAGACCGTTGACGTGAACAATATAGAGAGAGTGAAATTATTCATTGAAGTAACGTCTCCATCCAATAAACGTTTTAAGCCGATGACAGTTTCGACTTCCATTTCACAAATCATCGGATCAAAGGATCGTGATTAAGATGAAAAACAATTTTAATAACGAACGTGGTGCTGCTTTAATTATGGTGTTATTAACCATCGCTTTAATCATGCTGTTTTCTACCGTGATGATGAATAGTATTTTATCAAATGCCAAACAAAATGACGTCATGGATCACCATAATAGGGCGACACACATTGCCGAAATGGGTGCGACGTATGTGAAAGAACAATTCAAGATATTTTTGGAAGAAACTGATGTAAGGTTAAATGAAGATGGTATTAGCACAATGGTGGCTGACACTCAAACCAAAATCGAGCAAGTTGAAATTGACCCTGATCACCCTGACCGTTATTTTGAATTAGATTCTGATTTCACTTACGAAAATACGAGTGAAGGGTCAAAAGTGTCAGTTAATATCATTGGTCATGATGATGAATTTAGTGAAGACATAACGTTAACGTTTAACTTGAAAAAGGGCGAGGTACCTATAGATGATTGGGAATCTGATAGCGAAACACCCCCTTCCCCACCTAGTGACCCTGACTACTATTATGATGAAGATGTTTCTTGGAAAAATAGTTGTCCTATTGATGGCGATAGCACATACGTTATAAAAGGGAACTTCGATACGAAGAACTGTTCAGATGGTGAAATTGAAGACTTATTCCTTGATGGACAACTGACTGTAAAAAGCAGCGACCTAACCGTTAACGGCACGGCTGTTTTAAATGGTGTAGACATTACCACACTGTCAAAACTAATAATCAAAGGAAACGCTTATATTAACTCTGTATTGACAAGTGAAAATAACCCAAACAGTCAATTTTTAGCTTGCGGTCATGCTCGATTTAAAGAAACAGTCGACTATAAAGGGAATTTTGGTGTCAGAGGATATGTTATTGCAGACAAAGAAATGATCTTTAGTAATAATCCTGTCGTGTTTGGAAACGACGCTATATTAAAAGGTGGCCTGATGCTAGATGGTACAGACCTGGAGGTTGATGGAGATTTGACGATTCACTCG
Organism: Piscibacillus sp. B03; assembly: GCF_052246295.1. NCBI lineage: Bacteria > Bacillati > Bacillota > Bacilli > Caryophanales > Bacillaceae > Piscibacillus > Piscibacillus sp. B03. Next base: position 29,524 of record NZ_JBQQCO010000004.1, read on the forward strand.
GATAGGACGATCGATCATTTACATACTGGATTAGGAGGCGACATATTCGCATCAGGGGACATCACCGTTCATACACCTGACCAAGACAGTCCTTTTAAGAATCCTGATATTCAATCCTTTCACCCTGGCGCTGATGTCACTGCCACGTTCCCTGATTGTCATGATGCCCCGCCATTAGAGCAAACATCCGAGCCCGTAGTAGAAATTGAAGATGGCAGTTATTAGATTTAGTTATATTAAATCAAGGAAATCAAGAGGTCGGAACAAAAGAAAAATAGCTGATAAGAAAACGAAAATTGAGTGTTACTAGCGTAGTCAAAATGCTGAGACTCCTGGTCGGCTAAAAACGGCCACGTCCTGCGCCTGCGATTACTCGGCGCAAACTTAGGCAAAGAAGTAATGCAAGTAGCATTTGTGGCCAACGCCGACACTAGACCGTCCGGGTCGACGCAGAACAGCACGAGCTAAGGGGCCACAGGATGTGGGTCAGTTCGGCGTTGCAACATGGATGTTGCGAACTTAGCCGAACATCCTTAATAAACAAACGTTAGTGAGTTTGGGGAAGTTGAAGCCGTGTCTGCGGTAAGCGAAACATTTTGACTTAGCAAAAAAATAAAGAAGAATATTAGGAGTGATATTCTTCATAATATTCTTCATAATATTCTTCTTTTTCTAGGTTAACAAATGTATTGTCCCAACCTCTTTCTCTTTAATCTTCTATACTTCTCCATAACGTTAGAGCCGCATAGCTTCTATATGGCGACCACTCTTTGGCTTTTTTCTCAACGACATCTTTAGTTGGCTTTTTGTCCATTTGCCACATTTTCTTGAGTGCGTTTTGGATCCCAATATCAGCTGCTGGGAACAAGTCATCTCTTCCTAGCGCAAATAAAAGCCAGTTTTGCACCGTCCATGGGCCTATGCCTCTAACTTTTCCAAGCTTTTTCATAATCTCTTCAGTAGGTAGCTTAGATATTTCATGTAAATCAAGTTCTCCATCAACCATTTGGCGCGAAGTATCAATCACATATTCAGCTTTGCGTTGGCTGAATTGTAATTCTCTTAAATCTTCATAATCTAATTTAGCTACTGTCTCAGGTTCAGGATAAAACCAAGATCCATCTACTTCTTTTCCGTATTTTTGAACAAAACGAGTGGATAATGTAAAAGCAAACTTCATGTTTAGCTGTTGATGGATAATGACTTTCATCAATGAATCATATAAGTTAAAGTCTCTTACGATTGGTGTTCCTTGATACTGGTTAAATAACATAGATAAATCCGTTTGTTGGAAAAATTGATGAACATCATCTAAGTCCTTATCCCATTGAAAAATATTACGGATATGTTCAAAAATTATATCTTGATCTATATCATGATCAGACATCACAGCAAAGACCGGTTTTTCAGTCGTACCTTCAGCTTTAACGCGTACCACTACTTTATTGTTATCTAAACGAACTGGCACGTCAACCCAACGTTCTTTATGATTTGTTCGAATGAGTGGGTCCATGCTTAGACGTCTTAACGAATAGTCGAAATCATATATGCCTTGTGCGTGATAATACTCTTTCCACATAGTTAACTTCCCCTTTTCTTCTACACTAATAACAGTGTACATCTATCTCATTTTATGGCAAAACATTTTGATTGATGAAGTCAAAATTAAACGGCTTACACTAGAAGCCGCTTAATAAATAGGAACGTGCCTCTCCCATAACAAATCTTCGAGAGACCCGAACTCATATCCTCTTTTTCTAAGTTCATCAATTAAGTGACTTAGGGCATCTGCATTATCTTGCGAGACGGTGTGTAGTAAAATAATCGCACCTGGATGAACCTGTTCCATCACTTCATTAAAAGCATGTTTCCACCCATTTTTGCGATCACTGTACCAGTCCACAAATGCCACTGTCCAAAATACATTAACATAGCCGAGCTCGTCAGTTACGGCAAGTGACTTTTCATTGAATTTGCCCTCTGCAGGTCTAAAAAATTGAACTGTGTCTTGTCCTGTGTACTTTTTAATTTTATCATCTAAGTCTTTAAGGTCTTTTTTCATTTGAGCCTCAGACGCTTTTGTATAATCTAAGTGTTTATTTGAATGGTTTCCAATAATGTGCCCTTCCTTTACCATTCGTTTAACTAAGTTCTGCTCATCATCAACATAATGTCCTGTTAAAAAGAACGTCGCAGGAACCTTTTTCTCCTTTAAGATGTCAAGTACTGTTGATGTGTACCCCTCTTCATAACCATTATCAAAGGTTAAGTACACCTTCTTCTGATTAGGGTCGCCCATGTATATGCCATTATATTTTTCAATTAATGGTGCGTAAAAGCCTAAATCAGGTGGTTGTTCATTATATTGTTTTTTATAACCATATCCATAAGTCTCTTCAACTGGTGTGGCTGCTGTTGTAAGCGAGCTACACAACAAGCTGACTAAGACTAGCAAGATTACCTTTTTCATGTCGTCATCCTCCATGCATTTTTTTATATTTTGCGTTGGATACAAAAAATAATACCTAAAGAGTTTAAGGAGGACGATTTTAGGTAATGGTTTAGTAAACGCAATAGATAAAATAAAAACCCTAGTCGAGGCAGGTGAACAAATTGATCCGTACAATTTTAATGATCATTGGTTTAATCGTCGTGATTGGATTTATTCTGTCATTAATATAAGGTAAGTAAAAAAGGCTTTTGCGCACTTGTCGCAAAAGCCTTTTTATTATAATACTAACGATGCTACCCAACCGAAGATAAAGAGTGGAATGTTAAAGTGTAAGAATGTCGGGACAACGGTGTCCCAAATGTGATTGTGCTTACCATCAACATTTAGACCAGCAGTTGGACCTAATGTACTGTCTGACGCTGGGCTCCCGGCATCACCTAGTGCACCTGCTGTACCAATTAATGCTGCTATTGCCAATGGTGAGAATCCAGCTTGAGTTGCGATTGGCACGAATAATACAGCTAAAATCGGAATTGTACCGAAAGACGTTCCAATACCCATTGTAATGATCAAACCAATGACTAAAAGAATAAAGGCTATTAAAGCTTTTTGCCCTTCTAACATTCCTGATGATGCATCCACTAATGCTTCTGCTGAACCTGTTTCTTGTAAAATTCCACCGTAACCAGAAGCAGCTAACATAATAAAGGCGATCATCCCCATCATGCCAATACCTTTAGACATGATTTCTTCACTCTGCTTATATGGTACGGCAACTAAGATAAACATTAATAGTAAACCAGTTAAAGCACCTAAGACCATTTCTCCAGTTTCAATCTGAACGACTACTGCAACGACAATAGCGATCAGAGTCATAAGGTGTTTCTTTTCAAACTTAAATGCTTCATCATCTACATCTTCAAATTCAGTTGGCTGTCCCTCGGGTTCAATTTGACTATAATCACGTTTTTTACGGTACGTAATGAAAATTGCAACTAATAAACCTACAACCATCCCAAGTCCTGGAATAATCATGGAAGAAGCAATTTCACCTACAGACAATTCAACTCCACTATTTGCCATACTATCTTGAATCGTTTGATGGAAGATTAACCCAAAACCAACAGGTAACATAACATAAGGTGCTTTTAAACCAAATGTTAATGACGTGGCTACTGCACGACGGTCCAATTGCATTTTATCGAATAAAGCAATTAATGGTGGAATTAAAATTGGGATAAACGCAATGTGAACAGGTACTAAGTTTTGTGAGAATGATGCAATGATCGCAATCGCAATTAGCATTACACCACGCTTCCCTTTCACCGCTTTTCTTAAAAATTGTACGATCCCCTTTGTAATTCCTGTGTATGAGATAGCAGCTGCAAAGCCACCTAATAATATATAACTTATGGCAGTATTAGCATTACCACCCATGTTAGACACAAACATGCCTACAGTGTCTGTAAAGCTTAAATCAGATAATAATCCAGCTGAAAAAGCTGAAATGATAATAGCTACTAATACATTCACTTTAAATAAGCTTAAAACCGTTAAGATTATGACAGATATAATAACTGCTGAAGCCATTCAGAACTCTCCCTTTTTCATCTTGTTATCGCGTTAACACTTTATCATGATAAAGGTAGGGATTTAAAAAATCAACCCCTTTTTGAAAATTTTATGGGGTTGATCTCGTTGTTATGCTTCTTCTATTTCAACTGTCTCGACTACTTCAATTGATCCAATAACCGATTGAACCATTGAGCAGTTCTTACTTGCAATTTCTAAGCTCTTTTGTAGCTTTTTCTCATTTAAATTTTTACCTTTAACTTTGAATGTCAGTGTTATTTTTTCAATTTTATTAACGTCATCACCAGTACGCTCTACATCAGCATTAATCGTCATTTCATCAAATTCAACTTTTTGTTTCGCTAAAATTTTCCTATAAACAGAAGCACTGCAACCTGCTAATGATGCCACCATTAATTGAAAAGGTCGAAAACCTACTTCATCGTTTGGTGAGATATCTAGAGTACCATAGTTTGTCTGCGTTTTAATTTCGTCTTGTGTTACGTGGAATTTCATGAACGTCACTCCTAATCAGTAATTCGTTTTGATTTCATTTTAACACGGATGTAGGGTAAAATGTCATTGACTTTGCTCAGGAGGGAGTTGAGAATTTGGTAGGACCTAAAGCACGTTTTGCGATTCTCGTTACAATAGTTGGGATATCAGGCTTATCTCAAGGTATGTTATTACCTGTTATTGCTGTTTTGCTTGAACAAAACGGTATATCGTCATCCATAAATGGCCTTCATGCCACGGCCTTATACATAGGAATATTAGTAATCTCACCATTTTTAGAAAAACCTTTAAGAACTTATGGGTATAAGCCACTAATTCTAATAGGTGGGGCTTTAGTGTTTTTATCATTATTCTTCTTTACAATTTGGGAATCTCTTTGGTTCTGGTTTGTTCTTAGAATGATGATTGGAATTGGTGATAACATTTTACACTTTGGTACTCAGACATGGATCACAACGACAACAGATGAAAAGAATCGTGGTCGAAACATCGCAGTATACGGGTTAATGTTCGCTTTAGGATTTGCTATTGGTCCATTAATGACTTCGTTAATACAATTTAGTCCGACTTTACCGTTTGTGGTGAGCGGAGTTATGTGTTTAATTGTTTGGTCATTGATGTTCTTCGTTCGTAACGAACTGCCTGTTCAAGATGATGGTATGCAAGTAACGTCAACTCGTTCACTCGGACGTTTCATAGGTACTATTAAATATGCTTGGGTCGCATTCTTAGCTCCTTTTGCGTACGGTTTTTTAGAAGCATCATTGCACGGGAATTTCCCAGTATACGCAATGCGAATAGGTCATGATGTATCGATGATTTCATTGATTATACCTTGTTTCGCAGCTGCAAGTATCATTTCATCTATTCCTTTAGGGATCTTAAGTGATAAAATAGGCCGTCGAAAGGTCCTAGCCTTCGTTCTAACTGGGGGGATGTTAATTTTTGCGGTTGCTGTAATGGTAGAACATTCTGTCGTCGGTTTATTTATTGTCTTTGCTTTATCCGGATTACTGGTGGGTTCGTTATTTTCGTTAGGTATGTCTTTTATGACAGATTTACTGCCAAAGAGTTTACTCCCTGCGGGTAATATATTATGTGGTGTGTTCTTTAGCCTTGGTAGTATTTCAGGTCCTGCGTTAAGTGGTGTTTATATAGAATTATTTCCTGGCTACTCCTTCTTCTATGTCATTACAGCCTTTCTAGGCATTGTTCTCATACTAATTCTCATGTTTGCACAGAAGCCCCAATTAGAAAAGCACGCGTAATCACGCGTGCTTTCATGCTTTAAATAATCTTGCCTTATGTCGATGTAATATTGCATTGATTTCTCCACCAATAACTAACATCATCCCTGATAAGAAAAACCAAATCATTAATACGATAATACTTCCAAGACTTCCGTACGTATATGAAAAGTTTCCTAGGTTCTCTACATAATATGCAAACCCCAATGAAGTTAATTGCCACCCAATAGTCGCAATGACTGCACCAGGCAATGCATGTTTTAAAGAGATTTTTTGGCTTGGTCCTAACATATACAAGACTGTTAACACCAAAATAATAATAAAGAAAGAAATAACCCAACGAAATGAATCCCAAAATTGAATAAAGTTCTCAGAATAACCTAGGAAATCAAATATATAATTGCCGATTGCTCTGCCGAAAACAGGTAAGGCTAATGCAATAGAAATAACTAAGACCATTGCAACCGTTAATGCAATCGATATCAACCTAGTGATAATAAATGAACGAGTCTCTTCTGTTTCATAGGCACGATTAAATACTCTCATTAACGCATTTATCCCGTTTGATGCAGACCAAATCGTTAAGATAATACCAAGTGATAACAGCCCGCCGTTTCGATCTTCCATCAATTGATTCACATTATTAATAATCAAATTCATCGACTCACCTGGCACATAACGATGGATAATATTAAACACACTATCTTTATCAATTGGCAAGAAACCTATTAATGTCAATAAAAAGATAAGAAAAGGAAATAAAGACAATAAAAAGAAATACGCTAACTGTGCGGACATCCCGACAACATCATCATCTACAAAATGATGATATAAATCTTTCCAAAAATGGGCTGTAAAAATCACAATTCATTCACCTACTGTTTATCTTGACCTTGATCTACCTTATCTATAAGTCGTTCAACTTGATCAATCTGTTCCAATAATTTATCTGTGCCTTTGCTAACTTGATCTAGCTTCAGCCGTAGTTGTCTAATTGAATCAGAAGGGTGACTATAAATATGTTTTATTTGGTTATATGTCTTTTTAGAACCACTTTTAAAATTCTCCCGTTCTTCTCGATTAAACATTGATACAGCTAATCCAATTGCGGCTCCAATCAACACACTCGACTGCCATGATTTTAATTTCATTTTATTCCTCCTGTCTAAATGTCATGATTTATTCTGATATCATGCAATAAATTTTGACAAGCTTCTGTCACAAGGTCGTATGTTTCATTGAAATCTCCTGTGAAATAAGGATCTGGAACATTCCTTGTATCGTGGTGGTCAACATAATCTAATAATTTTTTAAGAGACGCAGTTGATTCAGCAGGCTTCAAATCATTTAAAGCTTTTATATTATCGTCATCCATAGCAAAAATATAATCAAAATGCTCAAAATCAGAAGGTTCCACCTGTCTTGCAGTCAAACCAGATCCATTAATATTGTTTTCTTTAAGTTTTTTTAATGTACCTTCATGAGGCGGTGAACCTATATGATAATTAGAAACTCCAGCTGAATCGACGACAAAATGATCGTCTAAATTTTTTTGAGTCACCAAATTCGAGAAGACTGCTTCTGCCATCGGCGACCGACAAATATTTCCTAAACAAACAAATAACACTTTTACCAACTAACATCACCTTCACTATAATATAGTCGCTATATTTTATATTCCCTTTAACCACTATCATAAACAAAATTAGCCCACAATAAAAGAAGTTAAAATTGAAAAAAATCCCTAATCGATATTTTCTCTAATAATTTACATCACAAAGGTAAAAATAACGTTAAATGTTTATGACGTGAAGGGAGGTTTACTAAAATGGAAAAAATAAACTTAAATAGTAATGAAATTAGTGTAATGTGGACACAGTATATTCAGAACTCACTTTATGTACAAATTTTAAAATACTTCTTCGAAACAGTTGAAGATCAAGAAACTAAGGACATTGTTGAGAAGGCTTTAGCTCTATCAGAACGAATAGAACAAGAGGTTAAAACTATATTCAAACGTGAAAACCTCCCTATCCCGTATGGTTTCAGTAGTAAAGATGTTAATTTGAATGCTGAAAAATTATTCTTAGATCCATTTATGATTCAGTTTTTAGAACACACTTTAAAAGCTGGTATCTTAGCACATGGATCAACATTAATGGTCAGTACACGAAAAGATATTCGTGACTTATTTTCAGATACGACGCAAGAATCGGTAAAGTTATTTAATGAATGTATAGACTTATCACTGAAAAAAGGGCTTCTTGTTCGCCCCCCTAGTATTGAAGTTCAACCAGAAGTCGAATTCATAAATCATAAGAGGTATATGAGTTTTTTCAGTAATCGACCACTCAACACAGTCGAACTTACGCATTTATTTGAAATTATAAAAACAAATACAGTTGGGGTTATGATTACCATGGCTTCAGCCCAGACAACTGATCATCAAGAAGTAAAGGATTATATGATTCGTGGTATGAACATATCTCAAAAACACGTTAAGGTTTTCAAAAAAATTATTGAAGAATCTTATATTGATGCACCAATGGGTTCTAACAGCTATATAACCAACTCACATGAACGAGTGTTTTCAGATAAGTTGATGATGCATTTTATGTCTGTTCTGAGTGCTGCTGGACAAGGAAATTATTCAACTGCATCAACAGCTAGTATGAGAAGCGATATCACGCTAAACTACCAACGTTTATCTGCTGAGATTGCAATGTATGCAAAAGATGGAGCAGATATTATGATTAAAAACGGCTGGCTTGAAGAGCCCCCACAAGTACCTAACCGAGAAAAACTAATTAAGAGTTAAAAGAGGCGGGAAAATGAGGAATAAAAAACTTGAAGTACTTTTTTGGAGCATTGCCTTTCCCGGTTTTGGACAACTACTTAACCACCAACTTGTAAAAGGAATAGCTTTAATCATTCTTGAGGTATTGATTAACGTCATGAGTAAATTTAATCAAGCCATCCTCTATAGTTTTATTGGAGAGATTGAGAAGGCTGTTCATGTAGTTGATTATCAATGGCTGATGTTCTATCCATGTATATATTTCTTCGGAATATGGGATGCATATAAGCATGCAGAAGGCGAAAATCCATCGTATGAATTTCTACCTTTTGTCTTTTCAGCATTCTTTGTGACAGTTGGCCTAATGTATTCATACCGTACAGAAGTGCTCGGGGTTATTGTAGGTCCGGTATGGTTACCGATTATTTTCTTAATACCAGGAATATGTATTGGCCTATTTATCCGTAAATTAATTTTACATTATACAGCAAAAACATATTGAAGAGGATCCCCTTTAATTACATAGGAAACCCTCTTTTTTAATCTGTTAAGCTTGTAATACAATGTTCATCGTCATTTCTTGGATTATTGACGTGCTGACTTACGGGGTAGGCCTCTAAACTTTCTGTAGGCAAGCTCAAAACAAACTCTTTCATTTCAGTAGCATCTTTAAGATTAAAATCTAGCCACTCATTTTCATGGTCTTTTGGCAATATGACTGGCATACGATGATGAATATCATTCATAAAATCATCTGCTTCTTTAGTTAGAATCGTACAGGTCACAAGCTCTTGTTCATCACGTTTCCAACGATCCCAGAGACCAGCAAATGCGAATAAGTTTCTGTCAGACACCTTAATTCTCATAGGTTGCTTTCCTTGCTCTGTCTTTTTCCATTCATAGAAACTATCTGCTAATATTAAGCATCTTCTTCTTTCCATTAACCTTTTAAAGCTCGGTTTCTCATCAGCTGTTTCAGCTCTTGCGTTAATCATCTTATGACCAATTTTTTGATCTTTAGCCCAAAAAGGAACTAAGCCCCACTTCATGTTTCCAGCACGATTTTGCTCGCCATCATGAATAATTGTTAACACATCTTGACTAGGTGCAACATTATAACGTATCGAAAAATTAGGAGGCTGGTGCAACTCATATTCTTCTGCTACCTCGTCGGGATTCGCTACAAAGGTAAACCGACCACACATAGAATCACCCTGCTTTCACATCATTTAAAGCACATTGAATTCGATTTTGCGTTTCTTTTGCTAATTCATCAAGTGTCATATTTTCAACCTGCTCAACCGATATCGGCTCACAAATTGTCATATAGACTGTTGCTTTTTTAATTCTGTTCTTATTCTCTTCCATAATTTTGTATGTACCCTCAATCATGACAGGTAACACCGGAACTTTTGCCTTTTTCGCTAACGCAAAACTACCGCTTTTAAACGGTAACATCTCACTTCCCATTGACCTTGTACCCTCAGGATAAATAACAAGTGGATGACCATCTTTTAACAATTCTATACCTTTTTTAAAGGTTTTAACCGATTCACGGCGATTTTTACGATCTAAGAACAAACAATCCATGACTTCCATCCAAGGCTTAACGATTGGAATCTTGCTCACTTCAATTTTTGAAATAAATCCAAAAGGCTCTTTGAAATAACCTAAATATGCAAAAATATCGTAGTTTGCTTGATGGTTCCCTACGATTAAGTAAGGAGGTTCAATAATATTCTCCTCCCCTTTTATGATTACCTTTGACCCAGATTGTTTAAAAAATTGGCGCCCAAATTGTTTAGGAACTTTATGTACCATCCGGTTATACTCGGCTCGTGAATAGTCCTCACGGTTTAACTTTTTCAGCCGTTTTAAAACAAGTCCTGTGTAAAGCACATAAATAACCCCATATACTAAACTCCATATCGTTCGCATGCTGATTCTCTCCCTTATGTCCATTAACAATATTTTATCAAAATAGGTTGAAAAAAGTAGGTGCTTTCAGAAATTTGTCTATCTAATATGTTAAAATACTTTAAAAGAGATAAAGGAAGGGATATAGGATATGTATAAAACGTTATTAGAACAAGCTGATGTCGCAATTTTTGATTTAGATGGTACATTATATGAAGGCACCGATCATTTTAATCTTCATGTAGACAATCTAAAACAACAACTTGAAGATGAGAAAAAAGAGCAATTCCAAGATATATACAATAAAATCTTACGAGGTGAACACCCTGTTCAAATCGGGAAGATCTATGACGGTTTAAGAGATATCGTGTGGAGCTGGGACCCCTTCACTGAGGAATTAACTGAGGCACGCAATTGGAACAATGAAGTTGTTACAGTTAAAGATGCACCTAACAAAATCGCTGCTCATGAATTTGACTTTAAAAACTGGGTACCAATTGGTGATGGTTGGTGGCCACCATATGCGATTGCGAGACACTTTGGAATAAGTATTGATGCCATTCAAGCTTCTTATAATAAAACAAAAGAACAAATGGCAGAGTTAGACGGTTACCTTAGACAGACACCTGGCCTAAAAGAATATCTAAAAGAATTAAAACAAAACACGCGTTTAGTTGTTTGCACGAATAGTGATGAAGTAGATGCTAAACGATTACTAAAGTTTTTAGAGATTGATGAACACTTTGAAGAGCTTATTCCTTCAGCCATGAAGCCTGTGCAAACGAAGAAGCATTTCAAATATGTATTAGATCATTTCGATGTAAAACCTGAACAAGTTGTATCTGTGGGCGATAACTTCATGAATGAAGTCGCGCCAGCATTGCAACTAGGCATGAAAGCCGTTTGGTTAACAGACGCTAAAGAGAAACCTGTTGAAAATAATCAATACGTTTTAACTGATACACTTGCGCAATAAGGGATGTTTTTAAGTTAGTGGAAAGCTTTCGCCAAAGTGAGACTAGCTTTCGCCTAAGCAGAGAATCACTTACCATATTGAGCCAAAAATGAACTTAAGCCGAATGTCAGGTAGATTATTCAACACCTAACATTCGGCCTCTTTTAGGCCTTATTAAGAATTTTCAATCCATTCTTTTAAGAAAACGGGTAAATAATGATATTGATAAATATCTGATGGATAATCCATGAACTGCGGTTGCTTTTCTTCGTACATGACCTGGGCTCCTGCATTTAACGCACCCATGTAATCTTCATATAAAAACTCGAAGCTCACCGTTTCTTCAGGTACATATTTTTCATAACATATATCGGGATCCATGTAATTTACATAAGTTCGACAAGGTAATGGTCTTGATTCATATGCCATACACGCATTCGTTTCAGTGTTTAGCAACGGGCATGGGAGCTGTTTTTTAATATAATCATATTTGATATCTTTCTCTTCAAAATTGAGTGACGTTGCCTCATCTATCAATGATTCATACTGTTTATAATAACTCTCTAAATGGCTCTTAATTTCTTCACGCCTACTTTCAGGCATTGCCTCAATGGATGCAATAATCATCTTAGCTTCTAGTCTTGAGATAATAATCGGAAAGTAACAACAGAACGCACAACCTAATTGACAGTTCGGCGTCATCCCCATATGATCATCCATCTCATTCATCTTCTGCGAAACTTCTTGTTGTAGCCGTTGATAAACTGCCACCATTTGGTCAAGTGGTTGCCCCGGTTCATCTAATTTCTGTTCCGCAGCATCATAAAAATCATCTTCATTTAATTCAAATGTATTTAAACGCTTAAGTCGTTCTTTTACTTCTTCAAGCGTGCGATTTTTCATAACTTAACAACCCTTTCTAAGTCATTCCTATATTATCATAATGTGCAACCTTTACACATACAAAAACTTACAACAGTTTTTACTTCTCATAGCCTGACTTAAATGTTACAATGACATCTGCATGATTTGATAAATGGAACTTTTCAAGAAAGAGGTGTTATAGATGTATATCGGTACAAAAGGTTGGTTCGTAAGCGAATTAAAGAAAATCGGTGTAAGCTATTATGAGGGTCGTAAAATCGAGTCATATGACGCTTCAACACTTGCTAATTTATTAGAATCTAAGAAAAAATAACCATTATTATTACAGAGGATTAATTCCTCTGTAATTTTTTTGTTAAATATTCTTAACGCCATTCGACAATTTTCCATGTTAAAATTAAACGTACAGGTTAAAAGACTTATTCAGATATGGAGGCATCTTAATGTTTTCGAACGCAGAAATTGGAATCGACTTAGGAACAGCAAACCTTTTAATATATAGTAAAAATAAAGGCATTGTATACAATGAACCATCAGTTGTAGCTATTGATACTCATACTCGTAAAGTGTTAGCTGTTGGTAATGAAGCAAAAGAAATGATCGGTAAGACACCAGCAAATATTACATCTATTCGCCCATTGAAAGATGGTGTCATTGCTGACTACGAAGTAACATCACAAATGTTAAATGTAATGTTGAAAAAAGTAAGTAAACGTTTAGGCATGTCAATGCGTAAACCAAATGTAATTGTGTGTGCGCCAACAGGTTCAACATCAGTTGAGCGTCGTGCAATTGATAATGCCATTAAAGATTATGGCGCGAAACAAGTACACATTATTGAGGAGCCTGTTGCTGCAGCAGTAGGTGCTGGACTTCCAGTAGACGAGCCTATATCTAACGTTGTTGTAGATATTGGTGGCGGAACAAGTGAAGTTGCTATTATCTCATTTGGTGGTGTTGTATCAGCTAATTCCATCCGTACCGGCGGGGATCACATGGATATTGCAATCATTCAACATGTTCGTAAACACTACAATGTATTAATTGGTGAACGCACAGCTGAAAACATTAAGATCGAAATCGGTTATGCATTGATCGATCATGATGTAAAAGAAATGGAAATCCGTGGCCGTGATTTAGTCACAGGTTTACCTAAGACCATCACATTAAACTCTAAGGAAATCCAAGATGCTCTTAGAGAACCATTAGAATCCATCTTAGAAGCTGTCCGTACGACACTTGAAAACTGCCCACCTGAACTAAGTGGTGATATCGTAGACCACGGAATAATGCTTACTGGTGGCGGGGCATTATTACAAGGCATGAAAGATTGGTTAGCATCAGAAATTGATGTTCCTGTTCATGTTGCTGAAAATCCACTTGAGTGTGTGGCAATCGGTACAGGTAAATCATTACACTTAATTCATAAATTACAAAAAGCAGCGAAGTAATTAGAAAAGCGCATGCGCCCGATTAACCACGCAGTGCGCCGACTAACTTCGGCAGAGTCCTGCGGCCAACGCCGGCACTAGAACGTCCAGTTCGTCGCTGACCGACTAAACTGAGATAAAGGAAACACGACAAGCGAAGCGAGTCGATGTTGACTTATCGTAGGTTTAGACGGGAAATCACCCAGTGGTTGGGCGCTATGCGCTAGACAACGCTACACAAACTTAATATAACAAAGCTTATAATTAATTCCTAGCTTTATAAGTAAAAGGTTTGGACGAACATCAGTTAATCGTCCAAACCTTTTTATTTCACTTTAATATTTCCCAATCCCCATATGCTGATAGCGTCCTCGAGCAAATTGATAAATTCCATATAGAAATAGCCCAAGCGCTGAGGCTCCTAATAATGCTTGTCCAAATGGTTCTTGCGCAACTTCTTTCAGGGCACCATCTAATCCTTTTGCTTGATCAGAATCAGACGTATAAGCTGTTTGGATAAAAAACCAACCTACTAACGCAAGGAAAAAACCTCTTGCCAAAAGCCCCAAACGACCTGATTGACGTGCAACTTTGCGCTCGTGGCTTGACATATTTTCTACATGAAATCGATTCATGAATTTAGTTGTTAAACCTGTGTATGCTTCATTAAGTCCATATATGATAATGACGCCACCAACAATTCCGATGATCCATTGTCCAAATGGTTGTTGTAGAAGTTGGGCAGAAATTGTCTGCTCAGAATTCCCACTACTGCCTCCATTACCAGCGTTCATAGCCAATTTTAATGCACTGTAAGTCAGACTCATATAAGCAAGCGCAATGACGAAACTGGCTCCACGTGAGACTAGCCCTTTATTTAATGGGTCTTTCATGACTTTTACAATCAACCAAGATATATAAAAGATAAGACCCACACCAATTAACCACAACAGCACTTCACCAAACGGTATCGATGCAAGTGATTGTAACATTCCTTGTGTTCCATCAGTGTTACCACCCATTCCGAGTGCTGCTAAAAGGGATAGTAAACCTACCACGACAAAGACAATTCCTTTGGCCACATAACCAACACGAGCAAGTCGCCTTAGCCAAGGTTTAATATCTTGCTTCGTTTTTAACTTTGAATTATTACCTCCCATTGCCAAGCCCCTTTCGATCGTGGAGAAATAATGTTTATTCCCTGAACGATTTAATAAGAAACTTGTAAGTGAAGAAGCTTTTAGTAAAGTTTTTCTTTCAGAGGTACCTCCAGCAGAAACACTTACAATTTCAAATGAGAATTCAGATTAATTAGAAAAATATGTAAAATAAATATAGGAATATAAAAGGTTGTGAACAATTGTACTTAAGCCAACATGCTTTCATTATATATATCATTCTGATTAATTCTATTGATGACTCTCCGCGTTTCTTATAAGTAAAATATTTATTTACGAAAAAGCGTACTTAATATTTGAGGCGTTAGTTGAAGAAGAAAATCCATGCTAAAGAGGCTGGGACAAAAGAAAAGTAGCTTAACAAAAAACGAATATTGAGTTTTATTAGCGTAGTCAAAATGCGCAGACTTCTGGTCGGCTAAAAACGGCCACGTCCTATGGCCAACGCCGACACTAGACCGTCCAGGTCGTCGCAGAACAGCACGAGCTGAGGGGCCACAGGATGTGGGTCAGTTCGGCGTTGCAACATGGATGTTGCGTATTTAGCCGAACATCCTTAAACTCCGAACGAAAGTGAGTTTGGGGAAGTTGAAGCCGTGCCTGCGGAAAGCGAAGCATTTTGACGTAGCTAAAAATTGAAGACGAATATTAGGAGTAACTTGACCCCTAATATTCGTCTTCTCTAAGGATAAGATATCTTTTGTCCCAGCCTCCGTTTTGTCTGATTTCTAATCTGAATTTATTTTCTTGGTGATTATAACTGCGATATAACGTTTGAACCTTTAGGTCATTTTTCTTTTCTTAAAATTCACGTTTACCATAATCACACCCACAACAACCAATACTCCACCTAGAATTTGAGCTGATACGACTTCTTCATTTAAGAATATAATCGCCCCGATCGTTGTGAAAAACGGTAATAAATTCAAAAACACACTCGATAATGATGGGCCTAAATCTGATACCGCTTGATTCCATAACACTAAGGCTATAAAAGATGGAAAAATACCTAAATATAATAGTCCAGACCAGTTACTTGTTTGTGTAATCTGTGCAGGAAATCCTAACACGAACCACTCAACCAACACAGCTGGTACTAAAATAACAACTCCAAGTCCGACCATAGCTAGCGTCCCACCAAAGATTGGAAACTTATGGTTATGCTGTTTAACAATTAAGGTATAGAACGCCCAAATGATGACAGCTAGTAACATCGTTAAATCACCAATGTTAAAGTTCAATTGAAGCAATCGCTCTATTGAACCAGACGTTAACACCCATAACGCTCCAATAAATGATACAACTGTCCCAATGATATGCTTCGGTTTTAAGTTTTCCTTTAATATTAAATACGATAATACCATTGCAAAGGCAGGTGTCGTCGCCTCAACAATTCCGGCGTTAGTAGATGTCGTAAAGTTCAGTGATAAATACACCAGAACATTAAAAGTTGTAATCCCCGTTAACGCAATCCCAACAAGTGGCCAGAAATTCTCACGCCAAATCTTATAATAGTAACGAAACTGTTTAATTCCAAATGGCAGAACGACTAAGAATGCGATTAGAGTTCTAAAAAAAGCAATTGTTATAGGTGGTAATTCATTTATAGCTTTTCCTACAATTAAGTTACCTGAGAAGATCATAACAGTGATGAGTAAAAATATGTATGAACGAATCACGTCTTACCACCTCCGCCTACCACTATACTACTTTTTCACGCAAAAACAAAAGCGACCTAAATTGGTCGCTTATAACTTTTGAACCGTTTCAAAAATATGGTCAGATTTAGTGATTGCAGAAATAACGGATACACCGTCAGCTCCTGCATTCATGACTTCGATGGAATTGGATTCGTTAATACCACCAATTCCAACAATCGGCAGGTTAGGATATTCATTTCTAAGATACTGAATCCACTTTACACTAACTGGTTTTTTCGCATCTTCTTTAGTTACAGTACCAAATATAGGTCCTGCCCCTACATAATCTATTAGATGAATGGGACTCTTTTTGAGTTCATCGATATTTGAAACAGAGAGCCCTATTATTTTATAAGGAAATTTCTTTCGAACCTTTTTAACCGTTTCATCATCTTGACCTACATGTATGCCATCCGCATCAAGTAGATCAACTAACTCAACGTCATCATTAACGATAAACGGCACACTATATTTTCTACATATTTGTCTCAAGTCTTGACCGAGCTTAATTTTTTCTCTGCCGGATAAAGATCCTTCCCCCTTTTCACGATACTGAAGCATCGTAATGCCTGCTTCAATGGCTTCTAATAAAATTTCTCTAGGATCCCGGTGGCAATTTTGACTTCCCATAATAAAATACTTTCTTAGAAGCTCGCGATTCATCATGAACCCCTTTCTAATCGACTTATATCGTAAGACAGCGCATCTATAAAATGAGATAAAAATGTTCCAGGCCCTGTGACTTCTGAAAGTCGACTAGTATATTCAGCAGCTAAGCCATAAAAATGAACAGCAGAATATAGTTGTTCATCAAGATCTCCCTCTACCGTAATACATGCTGTAATGATAGATCCTAACAAACATCCTGCGCCCGTTATTTTTGCTAAAAACTCACTTCCCGTATCATTGATTTGCGTCCCTTTTGAAGTGACTATAACATCTTGTTGACCAGTCAATACGATTGGACAGCCGTATTTTTCAAATGCTCCCTGCGCAACGTCAACCACATTCCCTGATCCAGTAGCATCTACTCCTTTTGCTTCCCAATTAACTTCAGCAAAATAAGCAATCTCAGCAGCATTACCTTTTATAACAGTAGGTGTTACTTCCTTTAACAATTGGCGAATGTATTCTCTTCGAAACTCGCTTACTCCCACTCCTACAGGATCCAATACAATTGGAAAACCTTTTTCATTTGCTCTTTTACCCGCTGTTAACATGGATTTATAATCATTCTCCACAGCTGTTCCAATATTGAGTAATAACCCATCTGCCACATCTACTATTTCACTAACTTCTTTAGATTCTTTCGCCATAATCGGCGTTCCACCAAAGGCTAGTAACCCATTTGCGCTAAAATTCATCACAACTTGGTTCGTAATATGATGAATAAGTGGACCTTTCTTACGAACAGAATCAATGACGCTCGAGATCATACGACCCCTCCCTAATTCCCCAATGGTTTGTTGGTCCGTTGCCATGTCCTAACGGGAATGAATATTTTAAAGCCGCCGTCACAAATTGTTTCGCAGACTCAATTGAAGTCAATAATAGCTTTCCTTGTGCCAAAAGAGCAGTAATGGCAGCAGAATAGGTACATCCAGTCCCATGTGTGCTCGTTGTATTAATTCTATTAGAAGTAAACTTATAAAACTCTTCACCATTGTATAGCCAATCTGTTGGCTCACCCTCTAAATGACCACCTTTGATTAGAGCGGCTGAGGCCCCTAATTCGTGAACAAATATTTTAGCAGCCACTTTCATATCGTCCATACTAGTAATACTAGTTTCTGTTAGATATTCAGCCTCAGGGATATTCGGTGTAATAACGGTTGACAAAGGAATTAAATAGTCTCTAAGATATTCTCTAGCATTTTCATCTATTAAAACATCCCCACTCGTGGCTACCATGACTGGATCTAGAACATAGTAGATCTCTTGGCTTTTCAAACGATGGTAAATAATTCTCATCATCTCTTCTGTTGCAATCATCCCTGTTTTAAAAGCATCAACGGGTATGTCTGTTAAAACAGAATCTAGTTGTTCTTCGATAAAATCAACGGGCAAGTGATGGACACTTTGAACGCCTGTCGTATTTTGAGCAACAACTGATGTAATAACCGACATCCCATAAGTTTGTAACTCTTGAAAGGTTTTTAAGTCAGCTTGTATGCCTGCTCCTCCAGAAGGGTCTGTTCCTGCAATGGTTAATACAGTCGATACTTGTTTCATACTGACACCTCACTTGATTCAGACCAGTTTTCACACGTATAAGACATTTCCCAAAACTTTAATTCTAGTTCACAACTTTTACGAAACGCTTCTTTGATTAATACTTTTTCATCTTCATCAGCTAATTCAGCTAATGAGTCTAAGCGGTTTCTTAAATTTTGAATTAAATCCTTAAGATCTTCTCGATCATAGAAGCTAATCCATTCATAAAAAGGGTGGTCCTCATTAATGTCAACTTTTTGTTTTAAATCTAATGCGATTTCATAATACGTCCACGGACAAGGTAATAGTGCCGAATAAATTTCAGCCAATGACCCGTTTTGTGCATGGAACAACATGTGCTTTATATAGTGATCTGCAGTTGGAGGTAACGGATAATTTTGTAACGACTCATATTCTACATTCGCATAGTTACAGAAGTTATGATGTGGATGCGTTTCATCATTTAAAATAAAATTTATTTGATCATTAAAAAACTGAAAATCACTCCGACGTTTTGATTTAACCATTGCCAAAGCGTAAACTTTAATAAATGAATTTAAATACTCATAATCCGCTTTAATATAATGCTTCACTGCTTCAACTGGGACATCACCGTTTCCAATTCCTTTTACAAAAGGATGGTTAAATATCCCCTTAAATAAATCATCATTTTCATGCCTTAATTGTTCTGTAAAGCTCATTAAGCTGCCTCCTCATGTTTTTCGTTTACAACCCTTTTGATCTGGCCGTTAAGTCTTGTAATTAACACAAGCCCAATAATAGCTCCAGGAACACAACTGACTAAGAATACTGGTATGAAAAACAAAGCACCTGATGCACTGTCCATCAAGAAATTAGCAATAGGAAACGATAATAAAGCACCTATCACACCAGTACCTACAATCTCACCAATAGCTGCCCATCCTTTTTTCTTAAATCGGTTATATAGAATTCCTGCCAAAAAGGCTCCGATCATCCCACCTGGAAATGCTAGTAACGTACCTAGTCCTAGTAGATTTCGGATTAATGCCATAAGAAAAGCTATTAAAACAGCCGGGCCAGTTCCGAGAGAGATGGCTGCCATAACATTAATGGCATGTTGCACTGGATAAGCTCTGGCGACTCCTGCTGGAAACCAGATAAATTGTGAGCCAACGATTCCAATGGCTATAAAAGCAGCCATGACAGTTAACTTACGAGTGTTGTTCATCTATTTCACCTCCCTAGCGATGCTACTAAGGGCATAATGGACATAAAAAACGCCAGGGCCATAATATAGGACCTGACGTTAGACGACATACTAAGTCATACGTATCTACTTCCCTACGCTGGTATTAACCAGATCAGGTCCTTAAGAGTTAGAAGCATGCGTGCTTCCTCTCAGCCCACGAACATTGGGCACCCCTAGTAGTGCATCATTTTCAATTTTTATAATTTTACTTTAACAAAGAACATTTTATCTGTCACGTTTAATTTTAATATTGACTCAATAGTCCTTTTTCCATCGCTAATTTCTCTGCTCTAAGATAAATAAATATACCTAATATCAAATAGAAAACAGAGTTTAAAATTAGCGCTGTGTAATCCAAAGCTGTAAAATCTACCCACGTGTAGCCGTGAATCATGACATGTCGGACCATATCAATGCCTTTAACAAACGGTGCAAACACTAAATATGGCGCGACTGAAATTGGCACGAACGCTAATCCCATCAAGATAAACTGAAGGATATTTAAGAAGGACTGGATCTGTTTAATAATAATTGCAAGGCCCGCGAGCATAAAGCCAACACCAATCATTCCCAAGGTTGTCACAATGAAGATTGGAAGAACCACATCCAACCTAAAAATGAGCCACTCATCTGCTGTCCACATAGAAAGTACTAATAAGACAGACACAATGATCCCGTAGATGACTAAATTAGATACAATGCGCGCTAATAAAACCTTCCACATGCCTAAAGGTGACATATACAATTGCTCTAATGTTCCTCTTTGAGCTTCCATTAGTATGACATACCCTAAATCTTGCATAATCGTTAACATGAAGAACCAAATGACGTAGTTTACGATGACATATTGAACATTTGTTTCAATTTGTTGAGGATCTCCAATGACGTGAATTCCTAACAACATAGCTAAGAAGATAAAATAAAAGGTAAAAATCATAGATATTGTATTAGGGTAATAACGTTTTAGTTCAATATATTCCTTTGCTAGATTCGCTCTAGTGAGATGCCACAGCTGAGTCATGGTTATTACCCTCCTTTATTAACTGCATAAACACTTGCTCAAAATCAACAGTTGTGCGGTCAATTTTTTCGATTTTCGTTTGTTCACTTTTTAAAATATCCATAATTAAATATAGGTCGTCTTCTTTTTCTAACGTCACGTTGATTTCATTCTCAATAATATTAACAATTAGGAAATGATTTTCGATTGCCATGATTTGTTGGTTAGTTAATTCATCTTCCACCGTAAAACAATACGCTCTAGTCTCAAATAATTTAATCAGTCCTTCAACCTTTTCATCCGCAATGACTTTACCACCATTGATAATGACCGCTCGATCGCAGATTTCCTGTACAATCGGCATGTCGTGAGTGCTAATAATAATTGTTTTGCCTTGCTCATTCACAATTTTTTTAAGCAATTCTCTAACTTCATAGCTCGTTTCGACATCTAGACCTAACGTCGGTTCGTCTAATAAAATCACATCAGTACCCGGAAGTAATGCAATCGCAATCGCGAGCTTTTGTTGCATGCCTCGTGAAAGACTACTCACAAGTTCGTTCTCTTTCCCTTTTAGATTAAAAAACTCCAGTAATTCTTCAATTTTTCCTTGAATCGCTTTTTTGGAAATGCCTCGATTCCCAGCAAAATACTCCATGTTTTCACGAACCGTCAGTCGCCAATAAATATTGCGGTTCCCTTCTAATACCGCTGTAATATAATTGACAGCTTTTAATCGCTCTTTGTTTGAATCAAATCCATTTATATGTACGCTTCCTCCATTCGGTTTTAACAGGCCACAAATCGACTTGATGGTTGTCGTTTTACCAGCTCCATTTGGACCTAACAAACCTAGGATTTCACCTCGATAAACATCAAAACTGACACCATCTACAGCTTTCACTATCTCTTTTGTTTTTTTCTTTTTATAAATCTTTTCTAAACCATTAACCTCAATAATTTTCTCCATCCTCATCCCCCTTTTGTCTTATTTCATTGTCATTATATAACAAATTTTCTGAAAAAGGTAACCTACTAGGGAATGTTTTGATATCAGACTTGAGGCTGAGGTGAAGTAATAGTTTCATCATGTAGTAGTAGATAAGTATATATGGTACAATATTATTAACAGAAAAATTGAAAGTGGGCGGTTAAATGTTCAACTTCTCAAAAATGAATTTAGCTGATACATTATTTCAATTGTTTAGTATTGCTTTAGTAATACTTTTTATTGTTTTAATTATTCTGTTGTTTAGATTTTTACTTAAATCATCATCTAGAACAAATAAAAAGGAATAGTTAAATAAATAATAAAAGCATACTATTCGAACCAATAAAAAATGTGCATAGATTAGTCTCTATACACATTAAGCACCCGAATACTCTCGGACTAGAGCTTTTTTATCAATTTTTCCTACGTGCGTCTTGGGCAACTCATCCATTACATAAAACTTTTTAGGAATCTTGTAACGACTCAGTTTCTTTTCACAAAAGGATTGCAATTCCTTTTCATTCAAAGAATCGCCTTTAAACGACACAAACGCCGCTACCATTTCTCCCCATTTAGAATGCGGCAAGCCAACCACCGCCACTTCATAGACATCCTCATGAGATTGTAGCCAATGTTCAATTTCAAGCGGGTAAACATTTTCCCCACCGGAAATAATCATTTCTTTTTTTCTACCGGCAATATACACAAATCCATCCTCGTCTTTTCTAGCTAGGTCGCCTGTTTTAAACCATTCGTCATGGAAAGCTTTTTTCGTTTCCTCGTCATTTTTCCAATAAAACTCAAACAAATGCTTTCCTTTGAGCCATAGTTCACCTATTTCATTTGTCGCAGCTTCTTGACCTTCCGAATTCACGATTTTAATTTGGTTCAACACCATTTCTTTACCTACAGATCCTTGCTTGTCCTTCGCCTCTGCTGGATCAATAAAGAAGTTATTGGGTCCTGCTTCCGTAAGGCCATAACCTTCTTTAAAGTCAAGCCCCTTCTCATGGAAGGCTTTATAAACTGAGATTGGGCACGGAGCCCCTCCTGATAGAAAAACTTTCATGTGTGAGAATTTAGTACGTTTGAACACTTCTGTTTGGATTATCATATGGTACATGGTCGGAATAAACAATACAATTGAACATTGGTATTTTATTAAATCATTCACTGATTCTTCTGGATTAAAATTCGACCTTATGACAACTGATCCACCTGCTAATAAAACAGGTATGGTTAGAGCATTAATTCCACCTGTATGAAACATAGGGATGGTCGTTAATGTGCAATCACTTTTTGTAAGATTCCAGCTAATAACCGTGTTCATCGCATTCTAGAACACAGACTGATGACTTAATACCGCTCCTTTTGGCTTTCCTGTAGTTCCCCCTGTATAAATCATCGCTAGAGGGTCTCTCTCACTAATCGGTACGCTAGAAAAATCACCGTCTCCTTCTATATATTCATTAGACACTATCACTAATGATGGTTTTAACCATTCATGTGTATTTATAAATTCTTTGTGAACCGCGATAAACTTAGGTGTCGAATCATGAATAACATACTCTAATTCCTTTTGAGATAACCTCCAGTTTAGAGGGGTAAAAATGGCTCCTATTTTCATACAAGCAAATAGAAAATCTAAATAACTTATGTGATTAGGGGCTAACAGCGCAACTCGATCACCTTTGTTGACTTCGTGTTGTTTTAGTGTAAATGCTAATTGGTTTGCACGGTTATTCAGTTCTTTATACGTCCATTTTTGTTCTGTATCTGATCAATAATGGCTGTATCATTTTCAAAAAGTTTTGCTCTTTTACTGAGCCAGTCGATTTCAGGCTGCACACTCACCAACCCCTTCCTCTAAAACTAATAACTTTATGTTATAAGAAAGAGTTACAGATGAGTTACAAGAATTTGTTCAGCTCTTTCAATTAACATTCAGAACGTTTCTATCGTTAATTTTCCTGTCTTAATCGACAATCTGCTCATCCCTATCAACAATTCACTCTTCCCAATCGACAGTCAGCTCATCCCTATCAACAATTCGCCCTTCCCAATCGACAGTCAGCTCATCCCTATCAACAATTCACTCTTCCCAATCGACAGTCAGCTCATCCCTATCAACAATTCACTCTTCCCAATCGACAGTCAGCTCATCCCTATCAACAATTCGCCCTTCCCAATCGACAGTCAGCTCATCCCTATCAACAATTCGCCCTTCCCAATCGACAGTCAGCTCATCCCTATCAACAATTCGCCCTCTTCAATCAACTTTTTCACATTTTTAAGTAAAAATTTTTCTCCTTAAATAACAAAAGGCACTAATCAAAATTGATCAGTGCCTTTCCTTACATCATAATCCCGCCATCAACATGTAACACGTGTCCATTAACATAGTCTGAATCATCTGATGCTAAATATAGATAGGCTTTCGCTATATCGCTTGGTTCGCCTAATCTTCCCATTGGTACCTGTTTGACCAGTGCTTCGATTACATGGTCTGGCACTGTTTCAACCATCGCTGTATTCGTAAACCCCGGCGCAACAGCATTCACATTAACATTCTTACGCCCTAATTCCTTAGCCCAGGTTTTCGTTAATCCAATTAGGCCTGCCTTAGCTGCTGCGTAATTTGACTGTCCCATATTTCCGTAAGTTCCTGAGACAGAGGACGTATTAATGACCTTACCTTTACCTCTTTCAATTAATTGAGGTAGCACCGCTTGGGTACAGTGAAAGACACCCGTCAAGTTCACATCAATCACTTGTTTAAATTGGTCAACCGTCATCTTAGAGAGCATGGCATCGCGTGTTATGCCAGCGTTATTAACTAAAATATCAATGCCTCCAAAACGATTCACGGCTTGTTCGACTAAATGGTCCACACTTTCTCGATTGGCGACATTGACTTGTTCGAAGACAACGTCATAACCTTGACTTGTTAATTCTTGTTCACTTTTCTTACCCGCTTCAACATCAAAATCTGCTAATACAACCTTGGCACCTTCTTTAACAAATGTCACGGCTGCTTCTAAACCTATCCCATTAGCAGCTCCTGTAATGATAGCTACTTTGTCTTGTAAACGTCCCATTCAAACTCACCTTTCTAAGTAATCTTCAATTGTATGTTTAAGTTGATCTAAATCGTCAATGAGAGGTGAGTGGCCACAACCCTCTAAGTTCTTGTAAGTTGCCCTGTCACCTAAATCTTCTACAATTTCATCTGTCATTGGTTTCGTGACAACTAAGTCGTTTTCGCCATGCATAAATCAATCACCTTATTCTGAAAATTCCTCATAGTTCATACTATTTACATTTTAAAAATCTAAGTTTTTAAGGCTTTTACTAAGAAATTTAACCCGTAATTTGATAATATAAATATATAAATAGAATTAATAAAGGGGAACTGTCATGCAATTTGGTTCGTTTGATAATGATGTTATTGTACTTATAATTGCTTTTCTTTTAATTAGTGGTGTCATTGCCGCGAAATTCTCAAGCCGTATCGGGCTTCCTTCCCTTGTGCTTTTTATCCTAGTTGGTATGTTAATAGGCAGTGATGGTTTTGGTTGGATTTATTTTGACAATGCTGAAATTGCCCAAATGGCAGGTATTTTAGCCTTAATCATTATACTATTTGAAGGTGGTCTACAAACAAAGTGGAAAACGGTACGTGCTGTTGCTGTGCCCTCTATTTCATTAGCCACTGCTGGGGTATTAATCACTTCACTGATTACAGGCTTTGCCGTTCATTATATATTACAAGTTAGTTGGTATGAAGCTTTATTGTTCGGTGCTATTGTTGGTTCCACAGATGCCGCTGCAGTTTTTGCAGCCTTAAAAGAGCGTAATATTAAGGCGAAAATGGGTGCAACACTTGAAGCTGAATCTGGGACGAATGATCCCATGGCTGTATTTTTGACAATCATTTTTATAGAATTGGTTCTTCACCCCGAGACCAGTATGTGGATTATGGTACCATCGTTTTTCTGGCAGATGGGTATGGGGTTATTGCTAGGACTAGGTATTGGTAAGCTAGCCTCGTTCTCCATAAATCGCATTAACTTGGAATCATCTGGGTTATATCCTATATTTACGCTTTCTTTTGGATTATTGACATATAGTATCGCATCTGCGATAGAAGCTAGTGGGTTTTTAGCCGTATACGTAGCAGCGCTTGTCATAGGTAATTCAGAATTAACTTACCGCTATTCCATTTCTCAATTTAATGAAGGTTTCGCTTGGATGGCTCAGATCTTAATGTTCGTGATACTAGGGCTTCTAGCATTCCCTGAGCATGTCTTCTCATTAGACATTATTGGCCAAGGCTTAATTATTTCATTTGTTTTAATATTTGTTGCACGACCAATAGCAGTCTTTTTATCATTAATTAGAATGAAATATTCTTTCAAAGAGAAAATATTTATTTCGTGGGCTGGTTTACGTGGAGCAGTTCCAATTGTATTAGCTACCTTTCCTATTGTGGCAGGTACTGAAAATGCTTCACTATTCTTTAACGTCACCTTTTTCGTCGTCTTAACCTCCGCACTTGTACAGGGGTCTTCAATCAATTTTATTGCTGAAAAATTAGGATTAATGGGACCTGTTAAAGACACACCACACCATTCGATTGAATTAATATCGATTGCAAAAGCGAATGCTGAGATGATTCAATTCCAAGCTAACCGTGATAATGCTGTTGTGGGTCGAAAATTAAAAGATATTGAATTTCCTAAAAAGGCCACAATAAGCGCAATCGTTCGCGGCGATAGGCTAATAACGCCTTATGGCGACACAGAAATCAAACCAGGCGACTTCTTATATATTCTAGTGTCTAGAAAATATAAAGAAGAACTTAGAAAAATGTTAAATGAAAAGAAAGCAGAACCAAAACAACCCAAGGACAAATGATGTCCTTGGATTTATTTTGTCACGGCATACATTTTTAAATTCCTATGTTCACCTTTTACAAAATAACGTTTATGCAAAGTTCCTTCATACGTCATACCAACTTTTTGCATAACACGTTCGGATTGTGTATTTTCTTCCAAACAAAGAGCTTGAATTCTAATTAAATTCATTTTCTCAAAGCCAAATTGGATTAAAGCTTGAACCACTTCAGGTACGATCCCTTCCCCCCAATAATCTGGTGATAATACATACCCAACTTCTGCTGCATGATGGTCTTTTTGCCACCACACAAAGTCTGCTGTACCAATGAGCTTACCGTTTTGTTTATATTCAATTCCCCATGGCGCCACTTTATTTTCTTCATAACGGTTAATTGCGAATCAACAAATTGTAGAGTGTCTTCAATTGTTTTATGTGCTTCCCAAGTCACATTGTCTGAAACTCTACGTTGACTAGCATATTCAAATATATCTTGGGCATCTTCGTATGTAAGTTTTCGCAACCTTACTCTTTCTGTTTCTAATTGTGGAAATGGGCTAAATAAATCGTTCACGAATCAATCCTCCCTTTTATATAAAAAAATTGAGCTATGAACACGGTGTTCACAGCTCTTCAAACGCACTATGTGATTAGGGGGAAATAACCTTTTCAGACTCTTTCTAATTATTAGAATAACACGAGACATAGGGAGTTCATATTACACACCTATTAAATGAATATTACAAAATCATGTCAGGTAAAAATGTAAAAAGCTAAGGCAATAAAGCTTGCAACAATCACAACGGTATAGATGATTAATAGTGAAGGAATATTTTTCTTAAGTGATGATGTCTCATATTCCCAAGAACGTTTTAATTCATCCTTAGCTGTATTGCCTTCTTGTTCATACTTCTTCATTTTATCATTTTCTGACTTCCCTATTAGTAAGGTGCCAACTAATGTTAGTACAAATAATAATCCAATAATAAAATAAATAGCCGTCGACATGTTAATCCCTCCACTTTTATTTTACTACAAAATGATCTTACTGAATAGCCTTCCATATGTTACAAATACTAATTTAAAAAGTGCAACATGAA
Source organism: Piscibacillus sp. B03 (assembly GCF_052246295.1). Lineage (NCBI taxonomy): Bacteria > Bacillati > Bacillota > Bacilli > Caryophanales > Bacillaceae > Piscibacillus > Piscibacillus sp. B03. Next base: position 57,605 of record NZ_JBQQCO010000004.1, read on the forward strand.
ACGGAGGATTACAATGACACAACAACAATTTCCAGACCAGTCTCACTCAATTTGGTTTGAAGACACATCTATTCCAACTTTTGAACCTTTAACAGAGGATATAACAACAGATGTGGTTATTGTGGGGGGTGGTATTACTGGTATTACAGCCGCCTACCTTCTTTCCCAGCAAAACATTAAGGTGACACTGCTTGAAGCAACTTCACTATTAAACGGCACAACTGGCCATACGACCGCAAAAGTTACGGCTCAACATGAAATTATCTACCAAGATTTGATTAACAAGATGGGCTATAATACTGCTAGACTTTATTATGAAGCTAATACGGATGCTTTGAAGCTAATTGAAGAGCTTGTTAAGAATTATCAAATTGATTGTGACTTTGAGAAACAAGATGCTTACCTATTCTCAACGTCAGGTGAGTATAAAAACAAATTAGAAAAAGAGTATCAAGCTTACGAAAACCTTAATATTAAAGGGAATCTAGAAACAGAAATACCATTTAATATCTCAATTGAGAATGCCCTTTCGATGAAGAATCAGGCTCAGTTCCACCCTCTCAAATATTTATCGCATTTAGTAAAGCTAATCCAGGAAAAGGGTGGCCAATTTTATGAGCAAACAGTGGCTGTCGACGTGGAAGATGCGCACGGGGCGTCCGTCGTGGTTACAAGAGACGGTTTTCGTGTGAAAGCCAATTACGTCTTAGCCTGTTCACACTTCCCTTTTTATGAAGGAACAGGGCTTTATTCCACTCGCATGTATGCAAGTCGTTCATATGTGTTAGCTGTGAAAGCGAATAAGCCTTATCCTGGCGGTATGTATTTAAGTGTTGATAAGCCTGAGCATACCATTCGTAAAGCCACTTACAATGGTGAAGAAGTTTATATAATTGGTGGGGAAGATCACAAAACAGGACAAGGGCAAGGAATGATGGAGCATTATAAGGCGTTAAAAAGATTTTGTAATGACATTTTTACTGAAAATGAATATGAAGTTCTCCATCGATGGTCAGCTCAAGACCTAATAACATTAGATAAGATTCCTTATGTCGGTGCAATCACTAAAAAACGCCAAAACGTGCTCATTGCAACGGGATATCGTAAATGGGGGATGACGAGCGGAACAAATGCAGCCAAATTAATGAGCGATATGGTTTTAGGTGAGATGAACCCGTATAAGGATATTTTCTCCCCTTCACGCTTTTCGCCAGATCCAAGCTTAAAGAAATTTTTCATGGAAAACATAGATATGGCGAAGCACCTAATTAAAGGAAAAATGGAAGTGCCACGAACAAAAATTGAAGACCTAGAACATGATGAAGGTGCTGTCATTCGTATAGATGGCGAACGTAAAGGGGCCTATAAAGATGAAGAAGGACAAGTTCATATTGTCGATACGACTTGCACCCATGCAGGTTGTGAAGTTAATTGGAATGAGTCTGAGCGATCGTGGGATTGCCCATGTCATGGCTCCCGCTTCTCATACACTGGGGAAGTATTAGAAGGGCCTGCTGAAACTCCATTACAAAAGCATGATTTTCATATGGCTGATGATTTTAAGTTTAATGATAAGCGATCTGGTTATTAAATTATTAAGGAGGTATCAAATTGACATACATTAAAGATTACAAAAACGATCAAAACTTAGAAAATGACATTAAGAAATTGTTAGGTAATGGAGTGGATCAAGAAGATATCTACGTGTTAGCACATGATGATGATCACACAGAAGATTTAGCACACAAGACAAGAACTCACAGTATTGAACTTTCTCAAAATGAGGGGTTTGATAAAAAAGGTGACGAATTAAGAGCCAAGTTAGAAGAAGTAGGTGTAACAGAAGAGGCAGCCGATCAATACGAAGCGATGCTGGATCAAGGGAAAATTTTATTAATTGTGAGAGAAGATCGTAACTTTGATGAATTGCTTGATTAAGTTTTTCACTTCTAGATATGTTTTAAAAAATAATCACGTGGTAAACAACTAATGAAACATATTTAAAATGAGTGAACAACAATGCCATTTGTAAAAGAGTATACTAATGATGAACAACTTGTTAATGATGTGCAAAAGCTTAAGAAAAACGGAATAGACAACACTGAAATGTATGTATTATCTCATGATGATGATCGTACTGAGCGCATTGCGAGCAATGCTAGAGCGAATACAATTGGATTTAGCGAGCAAGATATGAAGAACTTCTTAAACAATATGTTCAATAAAAAAGGTGATGAATTAAGAACGAAGCTACAAGAAATGGGCTTAAGTGAAGATGAAGCTGAAGAATACGAAGAAGATATGGATGAAGGTAAAGTGTTGTTAATTGTCAATAGCCAAAAGGCTGTCTCGACAATTTTACAATAAATTGTAACTTACTCCTCCCCCTAAATTTGGACCCCATTGAAAAATGGGGTCCATTTTTTAATAGCTGAGAAATAATAGTGCTTTTCTTAATAGCACTGGAACGAGTCAATTCTTCTCAAGTCTATTCCGTAATAAACCCAGAAGAATCCAGTCCAACGATACCCTGACACGGAGCGTCTGCCTACATACGTTGGATAGAACCAGAAACGTTGACGATTATCTAACCATACATATGTGTAACGATACAAACAGCCACGAATCGAACCTGGATCTACTGCTTGAACGCCAAATTGTCCCCCTTGGCCACCACCTTGTTGTGGTGTGAACGATGGCGGTGGCCCTTGAGGTGGTCCACTTGGTCCTTGCCCTGGTCCACCTGGGCCACCGGGTCCTGGCTGGAAACCACCACCAGGTCCTCCCCCTGGTCCTCCGGGTCCAAAGCCTGGTGGAAAACCTCCAGGTGGACCTCCTTGACCTGGGGTTATACGTGGATCCCCTCCGTACATTAAAGAATTCGTTTCATCAGGCTGTCTATAAGGATTCTGTCCATTATAACCGTACAAATTTATACCCCTCTCTATAAAACGTCCTCACACCTTCATAGTATGTTAATGCCTAGAGCTTAGGTGTCTGTCCACCAAGTGAAAAGCACAAGTGCCTAGATTGGAACGGGCAGAATAGGGATATATTTAGCCAAGCTGACTGTGCTTCAGTCGACCAGAACGCTTCAACTATTAAAAATTCTCAAGTGAAAAGTCATTTTTTTCTATTTCTTTTATTGGTATTATGTTAAATAATGAGGAGGAAAAGATAAGACATAAATTTTTATTGTAACCCGTTACTTAACACAAGATTTAATTCAAGAATGGATTAATTTCAAAGGGGAAAAACAATAATGAAGAATTCTATATTACACATGTTTTGGGGATTTATAATTGTATTAATTGACACTCGCATTGAAACATTTGACGTATTACTTGATCCGGTTGGTTACCTTTTTATATATATTGGGCTAATCCAAGTAAGCAACATATCTCAACGAGCTAAAACCGGTTTAACCGTTGCTTTTATCTTAATCATCATGTCGATACCTGCAATTGTCATGGATCCTAATACAATCATTTTTGGATTCTGGAAGTTTTACTTTTTAGCTGTTAATATATTAGATGTTGTTTTAGTTTATTACATTTTCTTAGTATTGATTGAGTTAGTAGAATCACATAAAGAATTCGAACTAAAAATTCGCACCGAGAAGATAATGAAGGCTTATTTGGCGATTATTCTTACTGTTATATTTTTAAACACTTTTAGTCTTAATTTCAGCTTGTTCATCTGGCTGTTTGCGTTACTGGGTATTGTGGGATTAATTACTCACATCGTGTTCTTAGTATTACTCTTTAAATTTAGAAACTTAGGTGATCAACTTGAGAAGAATACCATGGAAGGATGATTTTGCAAGTGAATAAAGCAGTATTTTTAGATAGAGATGGCGTTATTAACGAGGTCAAAACGGATCGTGTTAAATTCGTTAATCGAAAAGAAGATTTGTATTTTTTAGAAGGTGTAGCCGAAGCGATTCAAAAATTAAATGAAGCTGACTTTAAAGTATTTGTCGTGACCAATCAAGGCGGCGTCGGATTAGGTTACATGACAGAAGAAGAACTAGACAGTATTCATGAACATATGGCCAAGGAACTTGCTAAACAAGGTGCACAAATCAATGAAATTATGGCTTGTACTCATGCTCCACACGAAAATTGTTACTGCCGTAAGCCAGGCTCACAAATGCTTCTTGATTTATTAGACGACTACGACATCGACATTATGAAAAGTTATATGGTCGGTGACCGTGAACCCGATATTGAAGCTGGTAATGCAGTTGGGATTAAGAGCTTAATGGTAGTGAACACTCATCCAGAAGCATATAAGTGTTTTAACAATTTAAGCGAAGCCGTTGAATGGATTTTAGAAGATGAAAAAGCTTGAGGCCGAGGTCTCAAGCTTTTTGTTTAGCTGCAGGTTTTTAAGATATACCTGCATGTTTCTATGTTTTAGCTGCAAGTTTTTCCGATTTACCTGTAGGTTTTTTTAATTTACCTGCAGGTTCTCAACATTTATCAACATGTTTAGCTAATTTACCTGCAAGTTTACATATTCTCAGGAGCACTGATTCCTAGTAATCGAAGCCCCTCTTTAATCACAACACCTGTTGAATTTACTAATGCCAACCGATCTTCTAAATACTCATCTTCACTCAATATTTTGACCTTCCCATAGTATTTATTAAATGCTTGAGACAGATCAATTAAATATTTTGCAATGACAGATGGCTCGTATGTGTTATAACTCTTAAGTACAGCCTCCGAGAACTGATGTAAGAGTTTCACGACTTGCCAAGATTCATCATCTTCTAGCCCAAAGTTAATCTTGGGGCTCGCAGACGTTTTACTTAATATTGACTGTGCGCGAGCGTGAGTGTATTGAACATATGGTCCGGTATTGCCCTCGAATCTCAACATGTCTTCAAGCGAGAATTCAACATTGTTCAAACGATCATTTTTTAAATCGTGGAAAATGACTGCACCTACTCCAACCTGTTGAGCAACCTCCTCCTTGTTACCTAAGTTTGGATTTTTATCTTCTATGTTCTGTTTAGCTAATTCAATGGCTTCTTTTATTACCTCATCAAGTAACACGACTTTCCCTTTACGAGTCGACATCTTCTTACCGTCTTTTAAAATAAATCCAAATGGCACGTGATGCATATGGTCTGCCCATGAATAACCCATCTTCTTAAGGACTAAAAATAATTGTTTGAAATGTAATGACTGCTCATGGCCAACCACATAGATCGCTTGCTCAAATTGGTAGTGTTGTTGTCTGTAGATAGCAGCCGTTAAATCTCTAGTCGTGTAGAGAGTCGCACCGTCTCGTTTTTTGATTAAAGATGGCGGCAAATCATAGTCATCAAGACTGACGACTTCCGCTCCATCTGATTCGGTCAATAAACTTTGATTTTTTAACAACTTAATCGTATCGTCCATTTTATCATTATAAAAAGCTTCGCCATTAAAGGAATCAAACTCCACTCCTAACAAATGATAGATTTTCTGAAATTCTTTCAAAGACTCTTCTCTAAACCATTTCCAAAGTTGGATTGCTTCTCCATCGCCATCTTCTAACTTTTTGAACCATGCTCGACCTTCATCTTCAAGTTCAGGATGGCTTTCCGCTTCTTCATGAAATTTTACGTAAAGCTTTAATAGTTCTTCAATTGGGTTTTCACGGACTGTGCCCTCATCTCCCCATATCTTGTAAGCATGAATGAGTTTTCCAAATTGCGTGCCCCAATCACCGAGGTGGTTGATTTTAACGGATGTATAGCCTATCTTTTCAACGATCAATGCTAAAGACTGCCCAATAACAGTAGACCTTAGATGACCCATAGAAAATGGTTTGGCGATATTTGGTGACGAGAAATCCAATACAATCTTCTTCCCTTCACCAATAGACTGTTTCCCATAGTCTGGTCCTTGCTTCAATATGTCAGTTAATACTGCCTGACTTCCGTGTTTTCGATTAATAAAGACGTTGACATACGGTCCTACTGCTTGAACATGACTAAAACTGCTATGACTTATTTGATTAGCAATTTGCTTTGCAATGTCTTGTGGCGATTTACGCAATAGCTTTGCTAATGCAAAACAAGGAAATGCAAAGTCTCCGTGTTTTTCTACCTTTGGCTTTTCTATTAATCCAGAAACATCTTCAACTGACAAATGCTCATGGACTAACTTATGAATTTCTTCAATCATTACTTGTTTAAGTAGCATCTTAATCCCCCTCTAAATATAAAAAAATCGCCTCTTAATCATTAAGAGACGAGTTGTCGCGGTACCACTCTTTTTGTCCATCACAAAGATGAACCAACTTTAACTTGATAACGGGGCTAATCCCCGGCTCACCCTACTATTTTCAGGTTACTCCTCAGAAGTGCGGTTCACTTAAGTTTCGCTGCTAGGCTCACACCATCCCTAACTCGCTATAAACTACACCTAAATTACTCTCTTCCTCATCGGATGTATGTTTTTCAATATATTATCACAACCGGGTCTAAAATCAACCTTTTAATTCAAAGTACTCTCTTTGCAACAAGCTCATGATATAGATATCATGCCATTCACCATGTCTGAAAAATGCTTCTCTAAGCTTCCCTTCAACTTGGAACCCGAACTTTTCATACATTTGGAATGCTTTTTGGTTAAATGAGAATACTTTCAAACTTACTCTATGTAAATTTAATTCATTAAATGCATAGTTCAATAATAACTTGAACGCTTCCTTTCCGTACCCTTGACCCCAATAATCTTTCTCTCCAATCAATAATAGAACTTCCGCATGGCGCTGCCTGAAGTTCAGCCCAACAAGCGATATGTTCCCAATTTCTTGTTGGCTTTCTTGATCAACAATGATAAAACTTTTCCCCTCTTTGATTTTATCGTAAAACTCTTCAAGTTCATCATGATTGTACAAATCAAGCGAGGATCTCATGTTGGTAAACACTTCGACATCATTGTGCCATTTGTAAAGTGTTTTTATGTCATCTTTAGAAAGTTTACGTAAATAAATACGATCCGTATTGAATATCATGGTTTTCACTCCAATTTAGTCGTGTTGCTAAAAGTTTAACATAGCCCTTTTACTATTATTGATCTTAATCATTTTTTTAACAAAAAAATTACGACCAAAGACTGAGGAAATTTCAACCTTCTTGCCAATGGATAAAATGACCTCACGTAATATACTAAAAGTAACAAAGGAGGCATTCATATGCATTTAGACTACCAATATTTATTGGATGAACATAAAAAAGAATTAACTAAAACGAACCTTGAGGGATGGAAGTTTTCAAAAGTACCTAAGCAATATAATTTGAATAGACAGAAGGACTTCTGTTTCTCTTTAGGAAGAGATTGGTGTATTACGATTCGGTATTCATAGATTGTCTAGTAAAACGCCAAAAGTGTCTAGTAAACCCATGATTTTGTCTAGTAAAAACACCCGCTTCACTGAAATAACAGTAAGCGGGTGTTCCCTTGTTCTACTCTCTTTATTTATTTACCAATGAACATTTGTGTCCAGTAAGTTTTTCCGTTTGCTTCGACGTAGCCAACGCCAATGTGTGTGAAGTCACTGCTTAAGATGTTTTTACGGTGGCCGTCACTGTTCATCCAACCGTTCATCACTTGCTCTGGAGACGTTTGACCCATCGCAATATTTTCACCTGCAGTACGGTAGTCAATTCCGAATTGTTGCATCATATCAAATGGTGAACCATAAGTTGGTGATGTGTGGCTGAAGTAGTTATTCTGAGCCATGTCACGTGACTTTTCGCGTGCCACATCACTAAGTTCAGATGATGCTTCTAGTGGTTGTAAACCATGCTTTTGTCTTTCTTGGTTTACTAATTCGACAACTTGCTGTTCAAACGCTTGTAAGTCTGAAGCTTGTTGTGGTTCTTGTTGTTCTTGCGCTGGTTGTTCAACCTGCTCTTCTTGTTGTGGTTGCTCAACTGGTTGTTCTTGTTGAGGTTCCTCTTGTTCAGCTGGCTGTTCTTGCTTTGGAGCCTCTTCTTTAGGCTCTTCTGGCTGCTCTTGTTTAGGAGCTTCTTCTTTAGGCTCAGCTGGTTGTTGAGGCTGTTCCTGCTCTACTGGCTGCTGCTCTTGAGCTTTATTCCAGTATTCGTTAACAAAATCATTCCAGTTAAATTCAGCATCTTGCTGGACCCACATAGAGAATGGAATTGTAAACGTATATGCTTCACTTGATCCTTGACTATCTGCTTGGCTACTTGCGGCTACTTGTCCAGTAGCTAAAATAATTGACATAATGACTGTAATTAATACAGCCGTAATTGGTCTTAACATTTTCAAGGTATTACCTCCTTAGATGTCTTGACCCCCACACGCACATTATAACAACTCATAATAGTTTTTTAAGAGTTAATATATGCCAGCCTAAAAAAATGGCTTTACAGTCGTAATTATAAGCGTGAATTTTCTAGCAAATAATAAATTTATCTAGTGAAAATATCAAAGACTGACCATCACGATTAGTAACAGTCAGTCTCATTTAATTCGTATTTTAAGCCGTTCGTCTTTAGTTTTACTTGGCTCTTTTTCTTCTTTCAGTAAATCTCTTATCTCCACTAACACCTCATGGTTTGGGTGCGGGGCTTCTTCTAGTTTTACTGTTTCTTTCCCTCGTATGTAATTAAATAGTTTGATAAACATATAAATCGAAAAAGTGATGATGAAAAAATCTAATGCTGATTGAATAAATGACCCGTATCTAATAATCGTTCCATCAATATTTAGCACTAGAAACTTTAAGCTCGTCCCTCCTGCTATAATGCCTAATACAGGAGCCAAGATATCACTGACAAGTGAATCAACAATTTTACTAAAAGCTGTGCCTATAATGACGGCGATAGCTAATTCTATGACATTACCTCGCAAGGCAAACTTTTTGAATTCCTTCCACATGATGGTCACCCTTTCGTTGTTAGATTATATTCATTTGAGTGACGATATATTATGTGTATGGTGAGATTTTTTATAAATGAAAAAGATGATTAAGAATAATGCAACAGCAATTGCTTCAAGAGAGACTATGTACCAAGGATACGGGCCTAGAAAGTCTATAATACTAGCATTACTAGGTTGGTTTGCCAAAAACATATAGTTGGAACCAAGCCATTGATTAACCCAATAGACTACAAAAGCTATGGCATTAAGAATTAGAAAAGCTTTAATCACTGATCGAAAAGTTAGAGCTAACCGCTCCACCCAAAGCATATAAAAACACGACAACACAATGACAATATGTGCGATAAAAAATTGAAAAAACCTAAGATGAGGGAATCCAAAGAACAATTCTGGAGTGATGATCGCAATCGCAGCTCCAGTCATGCTTATAAAAAAGGCCACTTCAAAAACGTTATTGCTCTTTGTGATGAGCATCCAAACACATAAATAAAGTGAAATTGAACACAACTGTAAAGGCAGATTAATGGTAATGTCCCATCTGTCATGGATGATAAACCAGACATGGAAAATGGCTTCACTTAGAATTAGTAGTGTAATTAAAATAAATTTTACTGAACGACGAAACTGATTTCTAATTTCTTCTCGAAAAAAATATAAGCCCATTATTAGTACAACAGTTATGATCAACATCATAATATGCTCAAAAGTAAACATTTCAAATGGATACACTTCACGATTGAAGCTGTATAATTCCCCCATCTTACCTCTCCCTTTTTACCGCTTATCGATCATCTGTGCCTCTCTTAATCTGACTGGTTTGATAAGCAATCTCAAAAATGGATAATAAAATTGCAAACCAAAAGATACCGCTTGCAAACGAAACACCTGGGTTATCAACGGTTCCAATTAACGAGAAGATGATAACCATTGCAACTATGATGACTGTACTCCACACTTGCCAATTCCGAATATGTTCTAATGATTTTTCTTTATACTTCTTGTAATTAAGACTATAAACAATGAAACCTGCAAAGATCCACGCTAAAATATTATGCGGAAACCCACTGACAAAATGATCTACAATGAGTAATACCGCTATACCTACGAGTATCATGTAATCTATTTTCTTGAAATCCATCGAAAATCCTCCTTTTCACTTGTATAAGAACAGCCGAACCACATTCATTGTGATCCGGCTGTTAACTACTTCCCGATAAACATTTGAGTCCAATAATAGGTGCCATTATCTTTAATAAACCCAACACCAATATGGGTGAAACTATCTTGTAAAATATTTTTGCGATGACCTTCACTGTTCATCCAGCCATCCATAACTTGTTCTGGGCTTCGTTGTCCCATGGCGATGTTCTCACCAGCAGCCATGTATCGAAGCCCAAATTCTTGCATCATATCAAAAGGAGATCCATAAGTTGGGGATTCGTGACTGAAATAATCATTGTCAGCCATATCTTGTGATTTAGCACGAGCAACATGACTCACATCTACCGAAAACTCAAGTGGCTCTAAATCATGCTTAGCACGTTCTTCATTCACTAGCTCATGTACCCGACGCTCAAACTCATGAACATGGTCGGCATCACGATCGGTTCCATCCACTTCATCCCCTTGGAACACGGGAACAACGTCAACATTTTCATCGCCTTCTAAATACAATGCAAGCATTGTAGCAGCACGATTTAGCCCGTTAACAGCTTTTTCAGTTACATCCGCCCAATCTACATTGGTAACTAGATGTTGAACACGATTACTGACTTCTTCTATACCTGATGCCTCTTCAGAAACGGCTACATCTTGATTGTCATCTGTAAACATGGACTCAGGTAAAGAATTTATGATAAAACCAATGACCAATAATACAATGGCATATTTAATTAGCTTAAACATCTCTTATGCCTCCTCATAGGAGCTATTCTATTTAATTATAAGACCGATTAACTACATTTTAAACAAAAAACTCTTTCCATAAACCTTTTCCCGATTATAAAGCGACTTAACCTGACATATTTTGCAAAAAGAAGGATTTTTAGCATTCGTAAAGAAACAGTAATGTAATAAGAATTAAAGAAGGTGATGGTATGCCAAACGTCTGGACCCATATATTATTTTGTGAGGATGTTATGGAATATGTTCCAATTAGTTCCAGGATTCGTAAGCACCAACATTATTTCAACTTAGGCGCGCAAGGACCTGATCCATTCTTCTATCATGACCCTTGGCCTTGGACAAAAAGCTCTCCTATTAATGATTTAGGGCTGCTTATGCATCGCAACAAGTGTGGTGTGGTATTACAAGATATGATTGAAGGCGCAAAAGTCGGAACAGACGAAACGAAAGCATATACATTAGGGTTTATCACTCACCACGTTTTAGACCGTGTTACACACCCTTATATTCACTATCGATCAGGATATGACGGCTACAATCATCAAAAATTAGAGACGATTATTGATACACTCATGATGTGGAATTTTAGAAACCTAAAAACCTGGAAGAATCCTGTAAATGATCGGATTGATGTAGGACTACATCTGAATTCATATTTATCTGTGATGATGGAAAAAGTTTTAGCAGATCACTTTGGAGATGATGTTCGCCTTACAGAGGGATTCTTTCAAAAATCTTATCAAGATATGAAACTTGTATTGAGGATTGTCTACGACCCGCGTGGTTGGAAAACGAAACTATTATCTAAGGCGATTCCGCCAATTTCACATAGACCGATTACTGAAGTAACTGATTATTTAAATGAACGAAATGACATATGGCATCATTCAGCAACACAAGAACCAAGTACAGAGAGTTTTATCGATTTATATAAAAATGCTCGGGATGAAGCCGTAACACTTACCAATGCCATTTTACAGTATTGGGAAAAACCAGTTGAAGAAGTTCGAGTAACAGTGCTTGAATTACTTGGAGATATTTCATATGACACTGGCAGGCCATTATCAGAAGGACATGAAAATAAATATGCTGAGCCGATAGTGTAAAAAAATAGTTTGTACTCTGATTCGTTTGACAAACACAACTCTGTATTTCGCTTACACTTATGGCCTTTCTTAGACACACTACTATATGTGGACAACAACAGCGAATTATTTTGACCTAGCTAAAAGTAGAAGCTGAATGTTAAGATATAAAGCAATCTCAACATTCAGCTTTTTTTTATTTCACCTGAACTTTAACAAAATCGCGCGGATCCTCTAATGCCTTAGCTTCTCGCTCGCCTTTTTCAATATTAACAAACTGCAAGAGCACAATACCTATGATAAAGAAAACAATGAGTGAAAGGATGCCCAAACGACTATTGTCGGTTAAGCCTGCTGTAATCCCAAATACGGCCGGACCAATAATTGCCGCAAACTTAGATGTTATACCATAGAACCCAAAGAATTCAGCATGTTTATTATGCGGAATCATTCTAGCAAAAATTGAACGACTCAGAGCCTGAGCCCCGCCTTGAACGGTACCTACACACACAGCAAGTAAGTAAAAGTGTAAAGCACTGGTCATGAAATAGCCTAAAATAACAATAATTACGTAAACCCCAAGAGCTAACGTTAACGCTTTTTTTGCAGTGATCCATTTGGCTAGCTTCGAGAAAAATAATGTACATGGAATCCCGACAAACTGAGTAATTAATAACGCTGCAATTAGATCATTTGTGCCAATTCCAATTGTTGAGCCATAGAACGTCGCCATACGAATAATAGTTGAGATTCCATCAGAGAACATCCAAAACGCGATAATAAAAATTAATAATTGCTTATAGTATTTAAGGGTTTTAAATGTTTCACCGATCCGGCTGAAGCCAATGACAATGTATGGTTTAGACCTTTCTTCAAGCTTTGTGCCAACCTTCTCTTCCTTCAAGTTTTTAAATAAAGGAATGGAGAAAATAAACCACCAGATACCGACCGTTACAAATGACACTTGAGTCGCTTCTTTACTACTTGGGAACCCAAACCACTCGTATTTCATAATCATAACGAGGTTGATAGCGAGTAGGATTCCACCACCTATGTAACCAAATGCATATGCCTTAGTGGACACTCGATCCATGTCCTCTTTTTTCGCAACGTGGGGCAAAAAGGCATCATAAAAAACGTTACCGCTAGAGAATCCGATTGAAGCGATGATAAATAGTAAGGAAGCTAAAAGGTAATTCCCTTCATTAACGGTAAACAGTAACACGCTTCCACCCATCCCCATGAAGGCGAAAAACCTTAAGAACTTCATCTTGGCAGCTGAGTAATCAGCAATGGCTCCTAAGATCGGTGCCATAACTGCTACGATTAAAACGGCAACTGATTGGGTAAAAGAATAGTAGCTCGTAGCAGTCCCTTCAGACAAACCGGAAGCTGCTACACTATTATAAAATATCGGAAATACTGCAGCCATAATGGTCGTTGCAAATGCTGAGTTTGCCCAATCATACATCATCCAACTGCGTTGTAGTTTTGTATCCATGACATCACTCTTTTCACTTTTTCTTTAAGCATATCAAAATTTTCTAATTAAATTCCACATATTTCAGAAAATTTACAATATATAAAGGAGATAACTATGGCAGAAGATAAACAAACACAAGCATACAACAGAAGACAAATGGTCGGATTAATATTAGGTCCTATTCTCTTTATCGTCGTTTTACAATTTTTATCGTTCGATGGAATGTCATCTGAAGCCCAAGCAATTTTAGCAAGCACGTTATGGATTGCCACATGGTGGGTAACGGAAGCTATTCCTATCGCTGCAACGGCCCTCTTACCTATTATTTTATTCCCCTTAACAGGTGGATTAGAACTTGGTGATACGACCTCCGCATACGGGGATGACATCATTTTCTTATTTATGGGTGGTTTCATTATTGCACTAGCGATGGAGCGTTGGAATCTTCATAAGCGAATTGCTTTGACCATTATTAACATTGTAGGGACAAGCTTAAATCGTTTAATTTTAGGTTTTATGATTGCAACGGCCTTTTTATCAATGTGGATTTCGAATACGGCAACGGCGATGATGATGATTCCAATTGGTTCTGCCATTATATATAAAATGAAAGAATCGGCAGAAAGTAAATCTAGCGACGTCAGTCAAAGCGAAACTAAGGAATTTTCCAAAGCTCTCATGTTGTCAATTGCATATAGTGCTTCCATTGGCGGTTTAGGAACGCTGATAGGAACACCACCAAATGCCTTATTTGCAGGGGTTGTCGATAATCTATTTGATGTGACCATCTCATTTGCTACTTGGATGTTGTTCGGTGTACCAATTGTCATTGTGTTGTTGACGATAGCTTGGTTTTACTTAGTGAAAGTGGCATTTCGATTAGATATTGATGAATTCCCAGGCGGAAAAAGCGTGATTAATGAAGAGATGAAAGAAATCGGCGGGATGTCTACTGAAGAAAAAATTGTTCTGACTGTATTCTCGTTCACAGCACTAGCTTGGATTACGCGCTCATTCATTCTTGAGGATTTATTGCCAGGCATAGATGATGCGGTAATTGCAATTGCCGGTGCATTAATCTTATTTTTAATTCCAGCTAAAAATAATAAAGGCGAGTTCATCATGGATTGGGAAACAGCTAAACGTCTTCCGTGGGGTATTCTACTCCTGTTCGGTGGTGGACTAGCCATTGCAGCCGGATTCAGTGACACAGGCTTAGCCCAATGGATCGGTGAACAAATGACCGGCCTTCAAGGGTTAAACTTCGTCTTTATTGTGGCCATCATTACAGCTATAGTCATTTTATTAACAGAAATTTCATCCAACACAGCCACTGCAACGATGCTACTACCAATTATGGCATCATTAGCAGCAGCCATTAACGTTCACCCATACAGCTTAATGATCGCAGGTGCCCTCGCTGCTTCTTGTGCGTTCATGTTACCTGTTGCAACACCACCAAACGCCGTTGTATTCGGTTCTGGTTACTTAAAAATCGAAGACATGGCGAAAGCCGGTATCTGGTTGAACGTCGTTTCTGTCATTATTATTACGGTTGCGATTTACTTGTTACTTCCAATTACCTTTGGTTTAGACTTATTTAACTATCCATTCTAGTTGGGGCACCAACCTGCAGGTAAATTCGTTAAACATGCAGCTATTTCTCAGAAACCTGCAGGTATTTTCGAAAAACTTGCAGATAAAACCCAAAAACATGAAGCTAAATCATAAATACCTGCAGGTAACGCTTTAAAGCCTGCAGGTAAATTTTATTTCAGTTTAAGTTGATATTTATAATGACCATCAGTTAGTCCAACTAGTTCAAAGCCATACTTTTTATAAAAATCATTCAACTTTATATTATCCGCGACACAATCTAATTTGAGAAAATCTTCTTCGCTCACATTGTTGTAAATCCAATCCAACATACTATTCCCCAACCCTTTATTCATATATTCAGGATTAATGGCAAGTCTATGTAGATAAAGCGAATTAGATGAGTCTTCTCCCCAAATAAATATGCTTGTCCCAACCACCTTGGTTAGGTAATAGGGTAAATGTTCCAATTAAACCCACGTCATTCATAATAATATAGGTTTCTTCGTTAGAAATCGCTTGTGCAATCTCTTGGTCATCTCCACCTTCTAACAGAAAACCCCACTGGTCAATACCATTGTCTTTCAACCATTGAGCAACCTCTTTTAGCATCTTAATCACTTCATCGCTATCTTTCTCTTGAGCAATTTTGATTTCAAATTCTTCTAAGTTCATTTAGTGCCCCCCTATTGTTTATAACCTTTCACAACGGCTAAAATCTCAGAAACCCCATCGCAATACTTGCATTAAGCATACCAAATACAGTCCAAATTAATAGCGATCCATCGTTACCTGTAAATAGAGTGACTATGAAAAATAACAAACATGCAGTAAAAATTAATGCGCCAAAGGCAAACAGAAATCCTACCATAAAATCCCCCACAAGTGACTTTTTCTACATTTTTACCATAAAAAACCAAAAAAATGTCTGCAAACTCGGGTTATCAAATTTGCAGCCAACTTTAAACTTATGCTTGTTTCTGTACACTCACATACATTTTCTGGTAGGCTTCAGATTCATCTTTTAAGCCCATCTCTAAATATGTTTTAGACAGCCATTTTAATGGTTTCGCCGCATCGGGTTTTAGTTCAGACTCCATGCTGAAGCATTCTAACGCTTGGTCCCATTGTTCGAATTCGAAGTATAATTCACCTAACGGCTGCATGCTTTCCAAATCCTCACTCATATTAAACATTTTGTCAAATTGTTCAATCGCTTTCGTTTTGCCACATAGTTCTCTAAATGGTCTAATCCAGTCATTCACATCATTCAATTCAGTTGATGCGAGTAATTTGATCAAACATTTAGTTAGTAATGGGTCTGCTTTAGATGGATTGTGTTTTAATAGTTTCAGAATAAAATTTTGTAGGGCTTCTGGTTGCATGTTTAATTCATTAGGGGATATTTCTGACATGGACCTAGTAAGTTGTTCTAAATTATTTGGGGTTAAATCCACTTCTGTTTCAAGCAAGATTAGAGAAATGCGGTCTATTTGTTTTAAATCTAAATACTTTTTTAAGAGGAGTTCTTGTAATGAAGCAAATTTGACTTGTTCAGCTAAACGTTCTAATAGCTGAACGCTCTCATTGTCAGTGAAGTTTTCTTGTAAGGTTTGATGAAGTAAGTCTAATGTAGCTGATGAAGGGGCTTTTTTCATTTGTTCATAAAGTAGCATACTTAATTCTAGAGGACGGTTTTCGGTCATGAGATGTTGCACATACTGATCTTGACATGTCTCAATTTCATGGAACATAATTTTCTCCGCCTCAATTAAATCTTGGCTGAACAGTTCACTATCTCTGTCTCGATACATTTTAGCAAAATCCTTATAAATCAAATCACTAGATAAAGATTTGACTAGACTGTGCTTCGGTGCGAAATCCTTTAAGATTCTGATTAGCTGGTAAGCTGTAAATAACTGTCCACCTCGACGGTCTTCATAAAACATATCTTTAATTTCTTCAAAAAGTTGTTTTTTCGAAATAAAGGATTCAAAAAATGTTAGGATATAGGCTTTTTCTGTTTTAGAATAATGTTGATTTAATTTGCGGAGTAGTTGCTTATTATTAATGATTTTTGCTGAATGGTTTGAAGTTAGAAGGTGATTCATAAAAGGATGTGGAGATTGATAAACATGACCATGCTTAAAGGCTGTTTCAATGAAGGAATGTCGACGTAGCTTGGTTACTTTTTTCGCAGTTAAAAATTCACCTTTATAAAAGAAAAGGTAATATAAGTCGTGTTCATCACTAATCGCCTCAACGATTTGTGCACGCACGTAGTTTGCCATCCGTTCTGCTCGAAGTCTCAATGACTTATTCTTGGCATCTTGAATCGTGAATTGGTTTTCAATCATATCAACCCTCCTAGTTATTACTACTTTATCATAATTATATGTCTAAATGTGTAAAATGATTAACTTTCACTTAAATTTATAAAAGAGGAACCTAAATTGATTCCTCGTTATTTTAACTTGGTAATGGACTTAAATGCTCATGAATTAATAACCAACGATTTGATTTTTTAACAAAAACATTGGTCGCTCTTCCACGCCCACTCGCATATTTATTATTAACGTAACCTTCATAAAAATATGTATAAGTACAAGTTATGGATTGTTCAGATTTAAAGATCCAATTAACATCATGTGCTTCATAGTTCTCATCTTTAACTGTGTTCCAAGCGTTCTCAAAGTAATCTTGAATTTCTCTAACTGTTTTGCAAGTCTTATCAGTAAAGAAGTAGACAGCGTCTGGATGAAGAATCTTTTCAATTTCTTTAAAATCGTGAGAATTAGTAGCTTTAATATAAGTATCTAAAATGTTCATCATACCTCTCCTTTACATTTGAACTGACTTCATTTGTTGGTAAATTTCTTTTTTAAATTGTAAAAATTCCTCCGTCAACAATAGCTCTTCTTGCCTTGGACGTTCAAACGGAACTTTATATTCTTCTAAGACGGTAGCTGGTCTCGGAGACAGAATTATGATTCGGTCTGATAAAAAGATCGCCTCCTCGATATTATGCGTAACAAATAAAATTGACCGCGTGTTCTCCTCCCACATTGATAGTAACCATTTTTGCATATCTGTTCTAGTAAACTCATCCAATGCTGAGAACGGTTCATCAAGCAAGATTAAGGATTGCGGACTAATCACACTTCTTATGAAAGACGCACGTTGCTTCATGCCACCTGACAGTTCATGCGGGTAAGCACCTTCGTAATCTTTAAGCCCTGCTCTTTCAATCATGTTCTTCGCCAAGTTTATATCTTTTTTACCTGATAACTCTTGTCCTAATAATACGTTATCCAAGATCGTCCTCCACGGGAGCAATGAAGATGTCTGAGGTGTATAGCTAATAGATCCACGTTTACCTTTAATAGATTTACCATTTAATAAAATATCTCCGAAGTTTGGATTGATGAGGCCTCCTATAATCCCAAATAACGTGCTTTTCCCACTACCTGAAGGTCCTAAAACCGAAACAAATTCTCCCTCAGATACAGATAAACTTATACCATCTAATACATGGATGTCTCCAAAGGACTGACTAACGTTTTGTATTTCAAGATGCTTCATTCGCCCCACCCTCTCCAGTTGAACGCCATTTGATGACTCGATTCTCAATCCAATTTATTAATATAAAAAATATTAAACTGAGTGCGACTATAATCATTATTGCAACAAACACTCGATCCGTACGGTAAGATGAAGAAGCCAGTGTCATGTAGTAGCCGATCCCCCGACTTGCACCTAACCATTCGGAAATGACGGCCCCCATGACACTGTACGTTGCAGAAATTTTCAGCCCTGAAAATAACGACGGCAACGCATGAGGCCATTCCAATTTCCAAAATAATTGTTTGCGAGTCGCCCCCGCCATTTGCATATAATGCATGAGGTCCCGGTCAGTTTGTCTAAATCCATCAAGTAGTGAAATCGCAATTGGGAAAAAGCAAACTAGTGTAATAACAATAATTTTTGGTAGCATGCCAAAGCCGAACCAGACAACTAATAAAGGTGCTAAGACAATCACTGGAATATTTTGAGATAAAATAATAAGTGGGTATGTTGACTGTCTTAAGAATGGTACGATGTGTAAGGCGATTGCCACTAAAATACCGATACCACTTCCAATCGCAAAGCCAACAATAATCAACTGAACAGTAGCCCACACATGGTGTGAATATTGAGACCACTCCATTACACCAACTTCTAAAATTTGAGTCGGAGCCGGAAGTAACCAAGTCGGAAGCTCAAATAATTGAACACATATTTCCCAAATGACAAATAGAAGGATGATGACCAATAAAGGCCGCCATCCTTGTTTTATTAATGAAATCATGATTGATACTTCTCCGTTAATTGGCCCATGGTAATACCTTCAGGGTGGTAAGCAATTTTCACCTGAGAAATCACACTAGAGCTTCCCATTTCAATCATTCTTTCATTCATTTGTTGAACGATCGACATTAATTCGGAAAATTCACCCTCCATAGTTGTTTCTAAGGCGCTAACCTGATACTTTACTCCAGACTCATCGATTACCTTTATGGCTTCATCGACATAAGGGATTACATCTTCTCCATTTCGAGTCTTGGGAATGATTTGAATGCTCACCAATGCATTTGCCACTTAAGATTCCTCCTCAGGTAAAAACTCATTTGTAAAGGCTGCTTCAGCATCTAATGGCTCTTCCAGTAACTCGTGATCTAACATCCACTCAGCATAGTTCTCCCAAACCTCAAGCTCTTGAACGCCCCACTGCTCTGCATCATCTTGATACTTTGGAGATAACCATTCTTGGCTTGCCTTGACTAATTCAGGATCTAAATCTGGAACTGCTTCTATTAAAATGTCAGCTGATTCTTCTGGATTATCAATCGCAAACTGATAACCTTTCGCCGCTGCATTCATAAACTTCTGAACTGTTTCTGGGTTGTTTTCAATCATTTCCTCGCCTGTAGCAATCACAGGTGTATAGTAATCTAGCTTTTCACTATAATCAGTTAAATAAACCATATTGATCGATTGTCCTCGTAATTCTGCTTCAATACCTGTCCATCCATAATAAATCCAGGTAAAATCAACATCTCTTTCAACAGCTGTAAAGAAATCCGCATCACCTATATTAACAATCTCAACCTCATTAACATCCGCATCCTCTTGTTGCATAAGCGATGAAAGAACAGCCTCTTCTAAAGGTGCTCCCCAACCACCATATTTCTTACCTTCAAAATCTTTTGGTGAGGTGATCCCTTTTTCTTCAGGGGATGCGAAGCCCGAAGTATTATGTTGAATGACTGCTGCAATTGATACGATTGGTACATCTTGAATTCGAGCTTCTGTGATTCCTTCTTGATAGCTGATGCCAAAGTCTGCTTTACCTGAAGCAATTAGCTGATCTGCACTTGCTTCACCCGGCATGATAATCTCAACATCAAGGCCTTCTTCTTCAAAAAATCCCTGATCCTGTGCGACATAAATTCCTGTGTGGTTTGTATTAGGTGTCCAGTCTAAAACAAAAGTAATGTCTTCTAAGTCTTGGCTTTCACTGTCATTCCCACCGCAAGCTGTTAACATTAATAACAAGATTGTAGCTGCAGTTAATATTTTTTTCATGTAATTGTCCCCCTTATGTATTTCATAACTAGATTAGTTGGAGGGATTTAAGTTATATAATGTCATAAAAAATACCCTAGGTTAACCTAGGGTACACGTGTATTTGTATTATATTCATGTGTTCCCTACGCTGGTGTCAACCAGGTCAGGTTCGAAGGGTCAGTATCTTACGGATACAATCTCAACCAGCAACACCGGTCCCCCTACAACTTAATCTAGTTATGCATTTGTCATATTTAGTATGACAAAACTAAAATACTATTGCAACTCATTTTGGTTAGCTGACAACGCACGATCTGCTTGAATATAGCCTGCTCCATACGTATTTCTATCCCCAAAGCCTTTGGCAGTATCCATGAGTAAGTTTTTAACCTCATCAGGTGTTAACGAAGGGTTATGTTCTAACATAAGAGCCACTACCCCTGCACAAATTGGCGTTGCCATGGAGGTACCTGACATTGTGAAGTAATGCTCGCCAACTCTAGCATTTTTCTGTAGTTTATCGATATAAGAATTTGGAGATCTTAATGAAATAATATCAACGCCCGGTGCAACTACATCTGGCTTCATTTCATTAAAAATCGTTGGTCCTCTACTAGAGAATTCAGCAATACGATCATCTTGAAGATCTACTGTTCCACGGTCATCCATTGCTCCGACCGTTATAACTTTATTGCTTATACCAGGACTTGCAATGGATTGATGATCAGGACCTTCGTTACCAGCAGCTATACAAACAACAATTCCTGCATCCCAAGCAGCCTCAACAATTTGAACCATTGGGTCATCATCTTCGGTTGGATATGAACGACTTGCTGGACTACCAAGTGACATTGAAATAACATCAATCCCTACTGAATCCTTATTCTGAATGCACCATTGAACACCTTCCATGACAGTAGTTAAAGAACCAGACCCCATTTTATCTAGCACTTTCACCCCAATAATATTAGCTTTTGGGGCAGGTGCTTGGTACATACCCTCAGACATCACTCCGTTACCTGCCACATCACCTGCACAGTGGGTTCCGTGTCCGTTATCATCGTACGGTTCTTCTCTTCCCTTTACAAGGTCTACGAATTTTATTATTCTTCCTTCTAAGTCTTGATGGGGGGAAACACCCGTATCAACTACTGCGACATTAACCCCTTCCCCAGTCACATCAGAATCATTTCTAACTAAATCTTTTGCCCCTACTGTGGGTGTTGCAATATCTAATAAAGCTTTAATTTCACGATTGGCGTACACCTTCTTTACAGTGTGACAATGGTTTAGTAAATCAACTAAGGCCGCAGGGGTTAACTTTGCGGTACAACACCCAATTTCTAAGAATTTCTTTTCTATTTTACAACCGAAATGTTGATCTGTAATCTTGTAAATGTTATTCATTTCAGCCTCAAGGTCACAATCCTCATCACGGTTGATTTGGATAATAACGTTATATCGCTTCGTATATTTGAAACATTTCTCTAAATACTTGTGAAGAAAGCAAGGTGTGTACTTGAACGGTCGATACATATGAATAAGTTCGTCTCTTAGTACTCGGTCTAATCTATGAGAATGTTGTCTAACCGTTTGAATCATAGCAAATTGAAACATACTCTCACCTCTTTTAATAGATTCGTTATTAATCTATTAAAAAAATGAGAGATTGTACCGGTAGTTGTACCAGTATAAGCAAAATAAAAAAGCACATTCAATAAAATAGAATGTGCTTTCTAATATTCCTTGTTTACAATGGCCTGCTGTACGTCATAATCTTTAATATGTAGTTCCATCTGTTCTCCTACCGCAAGCCTCGCAAGTTCTGCTCCTAAGTAGGGACCACTAGTTAGCCCAGATGCTCCTAATCCATTAGCTACGAGCAATCCTTTAAATTGCTCAACTGGACCAATGACTGGAAGGAAACCAGGTGTATATGGTCTAAAGCCTACTCTAGTTTCAACGACAGAACTATCATCCAAACCTGGTGCTACCTCCAGAGCTTTCCCAAGCATCTCATGAATCGCTCCAGTGGTATTTCGGTAGTCAAATTCCACCTCGTCAGTACGTGTTGCGCCAACGATTATGCGATTTTCGAATGAGAGCAAGTATGAATTGTTAGGCGGCATCACAACTGGCCAATCACCCGTATTCATATTTGGGTATTCTAAGTGGATAATTTGAGCTCGTTGATGCGTGACTTGAAAAGTTAATCCCAATGGCTCCAACAACTGTTTAGACCAAGCACCACTCGTGTCAATGACTTGATCTGCCACTAGTTTTTCACCATTCACCTCAACACCCATGACCCTGTTTGATTTTGTTAAAATATGCGCCGAGCCTTGAATGAGTTTAGCACCATTCTTTTCAGCAGCCCTTAACAATGAATCACGTATTGCTCGTCCATCTACTCGAGCTCCGCCACTGACATACACCGCGCCGTATTCATCAGATAATAATGGAAAATATGACCTAACTTCTTCTGGTGACAACAACTTAATGTCCCCAATCTCAGGGGCATCTTCTCTTCTTGTCTTAGCTCGCTCGATCATTTTTTCAAGTTTCGTTTGATCTGTATGTAAACTAATCGTCCCGACTCTCTTATATCCAACATCGGTTTCACCATCCTTACTTAACGCGTCAACTAACTCTGGATAGTACCTTGCTCCACCTTTAACCATTCGGTACCATGCTTTATTTCGTCTTTGAGAAAGCCACGGGCATACAATCCCAGCTGCGGCATCAGTGGCTTGGCCTATGTCTTTACGATCAACTATGGTGACGTTAACACCTTTTTTTGCAAGATGATAGGCTGTTGATGACCCTAAAATGCCACCACCTATTACGATTATTGACATATATTTCACTCCATCTATTTCCGAATCTTACCGTCATTATAGTATACGAAGCTTTAGTATCAAACTTTTTTCGATTATAATAATATTTACAGAACATTCCTATGGAGGTAACGTGATGCAACAACTTCAGTTTGAAGAAAAATGGGACAAAACATTATCTAACCAAGATCGCCGAAAGATTGAAGAAGTGTTTGATGAAACTAAGGACCAAAATGACAGCGAACTGGACCCTGTCACCTTATGGCATGCGAACAACCATAAGGACGAGTTACTCGTCACAGCACTCTTACACAATCGTAATGATGAAGCCTTTAAATTAAGCGATATCCACTTAGTTTATAAAACATTGGATGAACCGATTGCTGAAAAAGACTTTGACATTCCCAGGCTTGAGATTCCACCTAAAACTAGCATGCCATGGACGTTCATTTTTCCAAATATAAAAGTTGATGACCCGACATTAGGAGTCCTATCAATTACTTAAGCCAGCCTTTTTCCTTAATTTTAGAAACTGCTTCAACACGGTTCGAGACCTCAAGTTTGTCAAAAATAACAGAGATATAGTTTCGAACCGTACCATAGGTTAAATATAAGTTCTGAGCAATTTCTTTTGTACTTAATCCTTCTGCGATTAGTTTGATGACTTCTGTTTCACGATCTGTTAATGGATTGGGCTCTTCAAAAGCAAGATCAATTAACTCAGGTGCGTATACTTTACGTCCTTTCATAATGGAACGAATCGAACTTGCCAACTCTTCACTAGGGCTGTCTTTCAATAAGTAACCACTCACTTGAGCTTTCCTTGCTCTTTCGAAGTATCCTGATCTTGCAAATGTTGTTAAAATAATTTTTTTACAAGGATGATCCATTAATTCTTCTGCCGCGTCTAAACCTGTTTTAATCGGCATTTCAATATCCATTATGCAAATATCAGGGCTTAACTCACGGACTAATTTAACCACTTCTTCCCCGTTTGACGCTTGTCCAACGACTTCCATATCATCTTCAAGATCTAACAGTGAGCCTAGAGCACCAAGTAACATTTGCTGGTCTTCTGCAATGACGATTCTGATCATGTCGCATCCTCCCTTTTTGCCTGTTGAATTACATTTGGAACATATATTTCTAGCCTAGTTCCTTTATGAGATTTGAGCTTAAACTGACCATTAACAAATTCTAACCGTTCAGATATTCCTCTTAACCCATGACCTTTTGATTGACGCGTTTGGTCGATTCCTTTGCCATTATCCTCTACGGTTAATGTCACTTCATTAGAGGTTTCATTTATTTTTATTAAACAATGACTGGCTTCACTATGTTTCACGACGTTTGTTACAGCTTCTTTTAAACACATACTTAAAACGTCTTCTACTAAGGCTGGTGAATGCTTTAAGTGATGTTCCCCTTCGATTTCTACTTCTATGTCAGCTGCTTCTAATAATTGTTTAACGTGCTCTAACTCTTCAATAAGCTTAGCACCACGCATATCTGACAGCATATCTCGCACTTCTTTTAATGCGGTTCTGGCTGTTTTATTGATATCGGCAATCTCACTTTTTGCTTTTAATGTATCTTTGTCCATTAAACGTTTTGCAAGATCACTCTTCAAACCAATTAGTGAAAGTTTCTGTCCTAAGGTATCATGCAAATCTCGAGCAATACGCTGTCTTTCCTCATAGATTAAAAGCTGTGAGATTTTTTTATTCGCATCAACTAATTGTGCCTCAAGCTTTTGACGTTTCAATCTGTTGTATGTATTAATCGGCAACAATATAACGCCTAATACCGCAACAACGATAAACGGCAGCTGATATTCGAATAATTCTTCCTGATAAACCAAACTAAAGCCAGCAGCCACAATCGTTGTAACGATGTGAACGACATATAGCGTTATAAAACCACCTTTATGTCTAACGTTTCCTATGAAAAATGCTAAAAACAATGCAAAATACACGTATCCATACACTAACGACATCCCGATACTAATTAACATCATAATCGAGACACAAACGTATAAAAACCAACCGTTAGAGAGAAATGACAGTCGATATGCAACGAAGAAAATAATAATTAAAAACGTTCCTAATATCACTTCTAACCATGACGTTGAACGAAATATGAAATAAAAGGGCATTAAGCTAAAGATGATCCAAACATAGATGCTTAGACTTAAGTTTTTCGGAAAGATGTTATACCAATTTTGCATATCGTAAATATCCTCTCTTATTAATTACACTCATTATACCAAAGAAGAAGCCTCCAATTAAAAATTGAAGGCTTCACTTTGTGGTTTTATATGCTTTCTTTATGCTTTAAATTTATGCTTTGACTCGATTGATTGAGTAATGGCTTAATCTCTTTAAAGCTTCTGAACAGTTTATGTTCTTCATCAAACAATCTAAACCTTATCGACTTCAAGCTTGATTTTACCGTAATAGTTGTTGCTTGTTGTAACGGTGGCGTTGACTCATGCGCATCCTCTAAATGGTAGTTCGGAACCTTTGGACTTAAGTGGTGCACATGGTGATAACCAATATTACCTGTAATCCATTGTAAAACTTTTGGAAGTTTATAATATGAACTACCGTCGATCGCTGCTTTAACATAATCCCATTCTTCTTCATCTTCAAAATACGAATCTTCAAATTGGTGCTGCACATAAAATAACCAAATTCCAAGACTTCCTGAGACGAACATAATTGGTAAATGGACCATTAAGAAGTTTTGCCAACCAACTAATAAAATAAGTACCGTCACCAAAAATACAATGGATACATTAGTTAAGTATGTGTTACGAATCTCATTCTTCTTTGCTTCTTTACGATTCATACGGTTTGTGACAAGGAATAAATATAATGGTCCTAGCACAAACATAACAAATGGATTTCGATATAATCGATACTGCAAGCGTTCTAGTTTCGATGCATTGATGTATTCGTTAACTGTCATGATCCAAACATCACCTGTACCACGCTTATCTAAGTTACTACTCGTCGCATGGTGGATTGCATGTTCACGTCTCCATTTCTCATAAGGAAACATTGTAATAATGCCTGTAATCGTCCCAACGATATGGTTTGCTTTACGATTTTTGAAAAAAGATCCATGACCACAATCGTGAAAAATAATAAACGTTCTTACAACAAAACCTGCTGCGACGATCGAGCACGCTAATGATAACCAAAATGATACTGAAAGTGAAGCATAAGCTAAATACCATAAAATAAACACTGGTGGAATCGTATTAATCATTTGCCATACACTGGCTTTTGCATCTGATTGTTCAAACTGTTTCATACTTTTTTTAAGTTGAGCTAATTTTGAATGACTCATAAATAGCCTCCTTGAAACTACTTTTATTACCTAGTACTAATATTAAGGAATACTGAGCACTGAGAGTAGTCATGAACGTCAGTAAATATCCCTTACATTTGTCATATTGACGTCATTGTTGGTAATTTTATTGTTTCAATGGAGCTCTCGTATATGAGTGAATCTGATCAAGTTGTGGCAAACATCATATGAAGATATGACATTTGTCATATTGTCTGTTAATCATTAGAAATTGAGGGGATTTTAGGTTTAATATCTTATACGAACTTAGTTTTTTGGGACATTGTTCAGCGTTTTTAGGACACGTAATTTGTCGAATTCGTGCATGTTACTTGATTTTTAAGACATTGCACCCTCTTTTATGAGCCATTGAGAGACATTAGGGCCTTTTAATGAGCCATTGTTGCGTAGTAAAAAAGCTTTTACGCTAAACGCGCAAAAGCTTTTCATTTAATATAAGTTCGGTGCGACTCGTTTATTCGAAGCTTGCTCATAGCTATAAGCAATCTCGATTAAAGTGGGTTCTGAAAATGCTGTGCCAGTAAAAGTGATTCCGACTGGCTCATTTTTTTCTGTTAAACCGGCTGGTACTGTAATCGAAGGATAGCCTGCCTTCGCAGGGATACCAGCGCCAATATTATTAGGAAATACAATCGCATCTAGCTTATACTCATTCAACGTGGCATCGATTCCTTCTTCTTTAGACAAGCGTTGATCTTCCAGTAGTTCTTTTAAGTAAGCTGGTTCCGTTAACAAACCAGACGTTTTTTGCGCTTCTAAGAACCACTTCTGGCCATACTTCAATGCTTCTTCCTCATGTTGCTTATGGAATTCAATCACATCATCAATAGAACGGACTGGCACATCTTCTGAAACTGTTTTTAGATAAGCATTCAAGCTGTTCTTAAATTCATGTATCATAACACCCAATCCCCAGTTATGTTTCGTTGTCGGGATCGTCACGTCAAATACCTCAGCACCTTGAGCTTCTAGTACATTAATTGCTTCATTCATCAATTGACGTTTTTCTTCATCAATGGCATCAAAATAAGTCTCGCGAGCAATGCCAATTCGCTTACCTTTAAGTCCGTCCACCTTTAAATGTTGGCTCAATTTTCGCCTTAAAAATTCTCGCGCCTTACCAGTCGAAGTATCTTCCAAATCTTCACCTATAATTGCTCGAAAAACATGAACCGCATCTGCCACGCTTTTTGCTAATGGTCCTGCAGTATCCTGTGTATGTGAAATAGGAATGACCCCACTACGGCTCACTGTTCCGACAGTTGGTTTAATACCGACTAACGCGTGTTGACTTGCAGGGCTCAAGATTGAACCTGATGTTTCCGTTCCAATCGATACCGTCGCAAAATTAGCAGCGACTGCTGCCCCTGGTCCAGAACTTGACCCACCAGTGTCTAATTTCCCGGGACCATATGGATTTAACACTTGTCCAGCTCTTGAGCTGTATCCATTAGGCATCCCTTCAGTCATAAAATTCGCCCACTCGGTTAAGTTAGCTTTACCTAATATCACGGCACCTGCTTCACGTAATTTTTTCGCAACAAATGAATCATTTTTAGCGACATGGTCTTTTAAAGCCAAAGATCCAGCCGTCGTATGCATTTTGTCGCCTGTATCGATGTTGTCTTTTAATACGACTGGAATTCCATGTAGTGGCCCACGAGCCCCTGTCTCTTTACGTTCTTCATCTAGTGCCTCTGCTATAAATAAAGCGTCTGGATTAATTTCTGCTATTGAATTAATCCTAGGCCCATCCTGATCATAACGAGCAATTCGTTCAAAATAAGCTAAAACCAATTCTCGTGAGGTTAACTCACCATTTGATAACATTTTTTGCAGCTGATCAATTGAATCATTCAAAAATTCGTTCCCCATTTGTCTCCCCCGATTTATTTGAATATTTTTATTTATTTTGACATAATTAATTTCACTGCACAACGATAAAACATTAAAGGAGCAATAAAAATGATCCATAAACTAGAACTAAAAACTGAACATCTACACCGTTCATTCGACCATTCATACAAACCTATTTTGACTATTAACTCAGGTGATACCGTGCAATTAACGACTCCTGATATTCAATGGGGATACTCTCAATCGAAAGACGAACCTAAAATCACTTTCGATTCTCGAGAACAAGAGGACGTAAAAGGACACCCGATTATTGGACCCGTTGAAATTAAAGGTGCCAAACGTGGGATGGTTCTTGAAATTCGAACGAATGACCTTATTCCGGGGTGGTACGGAACAAACTGGGCTGGAGGCGTAAAAGCCTGGCAAAACGATCAACTCGGTATTACAAATGAAGAAAAAATACAACTCGACTGGAAATTAAATGCAAAAACCATGACAGGGACTACCCAAATTGGTGGTCGCGAATTACACATCGGGCTCAACCCGTTTATGGGATTAATGGGTGTCGCACCTGCCGAACCAGGCTTACATATGACACCTCCTCCTCGCCGTGTTGGAGGTAATATTGATTGCAAAGAACTTGTAAGAGGGAGTAGTCTCTTTCTACCAATTGAAGTGGATGGCGCTCTTTTTTCTGTAGGGGATGGTCACGCTGCTCAAGGTGATGGTGAAGTATCCGGAACGGCTATTGAAGCCCCAATGGACTTAGTCGACCTTACGCTTACAGTGCATGAGAACATGAGCTTAAATATGCCTCGCGCCTGGACGCCATCAGGTTGGATAACATTCGGATTTGATGAAGACTTAAATAAAGCAACCGCTACCGCTTTAGATGAAATGGTTCAGCTCATGCAAAACTTATATAATGTTAAGAAAACTGAAGCGACAGCATTTGCCAGTACTGTTGTGGACTTGAGAATCACACAAGTTGTAAACGGCGTAAAAGGTGCACACGCTGTATTACCACATGGGGCGATTAGATAAAAAATAAAACCTCCAACCTAAGTCGAATTAGGATGGAGGTTAGTTTTTTATCGATCTGTTGCTGGAATATCGTCATACTCATCTGGGTCAATTTCGTAAACGGACCCATCAGCGACACCTTCGACAATACCGTATAAACCTGTTTCTACTGCTTTAACTAGCTGTCCTTTTTTCTTCTGACCGAAAGATTGTGTTTGTCCTGTTACTTCGAATAGGACTGAGCCACTTCCGTTTAATGCAAATGATCCTAGTGCTGTGCCTGGTAAATCTAGATCTTGAGGGTATAACGAGATATTGTTAAAAATAGAATTACCTACACCTTGTAGAGCATCATATGCGGCAACATTTAATTGTTTAGCAAAATCTCCATCGTAAACATCCGTATATTCACTATATTTAGCTCCTTCCTCTGAGCTAGGGTCTGGCACAAATTGACCTGATAGAGATAACGTCACTTCATCTTCCGTGCCTTCAACCAAATACTGACCTTGGTGATGAAGGTCAACGAATACGTCAACTTTGCCAAAATCCTCTTGCGCTTCTTTATAAACATCTCTTACTGTTTGCGCTTCAGGTGTGATAAACCAGCCCGGGCTAGCAGAATCACCTGGGAAGTCACTTGCTTGAGGAACATAGTCTAAATCAGGGTTAAAGTCACGGTTCACATCAAATCCTGGGTTTGATGCATAATCCCAATACCTATTTTGATAAGTATAGTAGTTCCAAGAAGGAGATGCTTCTTCTAACTGTGGAAAGTCTTCTACAACTTCATCCCAAGATAAAATGTTCCCTCTTCGGTTAGCATCAGAGGCATCTGGATTCATCATAGGCATAGCGATGACCGTAAGCTCCTCGCGTAACTGCTGATATTTTGGTGAATTATTCGTTGCTAATTGTTTAAGCATATTCACTAAAGCAACGGTGCCTGTTTTTTCATTTCCATGAATCTCACTTTGAATTAAGACAACTTTATCACCATGTCCAACAGTTGCTTTATAAATTTCAAGTCCTTGATTGGAGTGACCAGCCACTTCAAGCTCCAAATTACCTTGACTCGTCTTTTCAATTTGTTGAAGCTTTTGGGATAATTCATCATGATCTGTGAACCCAGATACAGAATAAACTTGTTGGTCTGGGGTTCCTGGTGACATCGAGGCAGATGCTGCAGTTGGAACTATTAAACTCGTTCCCACCAATACTGAACTACAAAGTAATGCAACACTTTTACGTTTTTTCGACAAACTCATACAATCCCTCCTAAATTTTTTGTGCTAACTAAATTTCTGAGGGTTAACAATTAAAACCTTCAATATTTTGAATATTGAAACAATAGTCTGAGACAAATGAGTCCTAGGTTATATTTTTAAAAATGGTCAACTAAACCATTCGACTTATGATATAGTATTAAAAAGTCATTAGGGGGAATTGTAGTGAACTTGAATCTATTTACTGAACGACTTCAACTAAGACCTTTCACATTAGAAGACACACCACGCGTTTATGAGCTTGCGAAAGACCCTGCTATCGCTGAAACGACACTTAATATACCTAACCCTTATACATTAGAAATTGCCGAAGATTGGATTAAGAAACATGATGAATTAAGGGAAAGTGGTATTTACCCATTTGCTCTGGTCCTCAAAGAAGAGCATGAAGTCATCGGCGCCATGTCCATCCGTGTTGACCAACGGCATAAACGCGGTGAACTAGCCTACTGGATCGGTAAAAACTATTGGGGCAAAGGCTACGCAACGGAAGCTGCTCAAAGGATTGCAGAATTCGGGGTAACTGATCATTTATTACATAAAATTTGGGCTCAAGCACTTACGTTTAACCCCGCTTCGGCTAGAGTCATGCAAAAAATCGGCATGACGAAGGAAGGAACATTGGTTGATCACTTTTACAAAGATGGAAAGTTTTTAAGTGTGGATGTTTATGGAAGGTGTTATTGATTTTTGGCCAAAAATAAAAACCCTTAATGATAAGGGTTTAAAATGGAGCATATCGGGCTCGAACCGATGACCTTCTCACTGCCAGCGAGACGCTCTCCCAGCTGAGCTAATGCCCCTTAACAAGATTTATTATATCAAAATCTTGTTAGGTAGAAAATAGAATTTTAATCTTCTATAAATCGAGCAACTTGACCTCCGCATTCTTTACAACTGCCTTTTAAAACGATACCAAACTTCTCATCTAATACGCTATAATCAACGATCGTTGTTTCGCCACAAGATCGGCAAAACACATTACTTATTAATTTCTTTTGTAGATCTTTAGGAAGACTTCTCCACTTCTTTTCTGCGTTAAAATCTGATACTGACAATATATAGCCCCCAATCTAGTTAAAGTGTAACATACAAATCGACATGATATGATAAGATTATACTTTTTCTGACAAAAATCTATTATTTTCCTGAGGTGATAACATGTTCGACCAACATACTGTAGAGCTAATAAGAACTCGTGCTCGAGACACTGAACAAAAAGGAGAACTACCACAAGAAGTGCTAGAAATTATATATGACAAGCAGCTTTTTAAGTTGTATGTTCCTGATGAGTTAAACGGGCGGATGACGTCGTTCACAGAAGCTATTAAGGTGTTCGAAGAGGCTGCATGGATTGATGGGAGTTTTGGTTGGTTAGTTCAAATTGGATCTGGTGCCGGTTTCTTTGTCACAACGATGGAACCAGATTGGGCTCGTGAGGTGTTTAGTAAACGTGAAGTCTATATCGCAGGAAGCGATCGTGCATCTGGGGAGGCCGTGCCCGTTGATGGAGGCTTTTTGGTGACAGGGAAATGGAAGTTTTGTAGTGGTTCAAAGCATGCAACAGCTTTCACCGCCAATGCTCACATTAAAGGTGCTAACGTGACACGCGCTTTTACCTTTTTACCAGAACAAGTGGAAGTGATTGAAGACTGGGATGCGTTCGGACTAAAAGGTACGAATAGTCATACGTTCAAGGTAGACGATGTTTTTGTCCCTAACAATCGGACGTTTGATGTGTTAAAACCTCACTTTCATTATGACGACCATGTTTATCATTATCCCTTCCTGCCATTTGCGGCTGCGAATATTGCCGCTACCACAATTGGCATTGCGAGGCACTTTTTTGATGAAGCAAAATCACAAATAAAAAGTAAAAAAGAATTATGGAATCAGTATGAGCCAGGTCGCTTTGATAATGTGATGAACAAAATCTTAGAAATGGAGAAGCCTTTTATTGAAGCTGTTGAAAAATTCTATTCCTCAATAGAACACTCTTGGGATCAACATGTGAATGGTGAATTGGTTTCCGATCTGGATTTGATTGATATCGAGGATGCTTGTAAAACTGTCGCAGAACATGCTGTTCATGGTGCACAGGTTATTTATCGTTATCTTGGCATGGGGGCGATTATGGAGAGCTCGGACATTAACCGAATTTACCGTGACTTGCATACAGCGTCACAGCACAAATTATTGATTTAATAGAAAAGCATCAAATCGCACTTCACGATTTGATGCTTCTTTTTAAAATCCCTTTTTTTGGTGCGCAAAAGGGATTTTAGTTTAGTTCACATCACGGGTTATGAACTTTTTGAACGGGTTCCCGGACTTTATGAACGGGTTTTCAAACTTTATGAACGGGTTTCCATACTTTTTGAACGGGTTTTCAAACTTTATGAACGTATCTTCACAACTTATAAACGGGTTTTAGCAAATTATGAACGTAACTCATCAATCAGACTTTATCCTTCTCAAACAACACAATCAGCCCCGGAAGTAAAATACCTCTTATGATGAAGGTGTCGATCAAAATTCCCACCGCGACGATAAAACCAAAGACGAATAGCAACTGAATGGGTTGCGTCATTAAAACTGCGAAGGTGGCTGCTAATATTAACCCTGCTGACGAAATCACGCCGCCCGTATTGGCAACGGCTAATTCGATTGCCTTTTTCACTGAGTGTTTCTCACGTTCCTCTTGGAATCGGGAAACGAGCATGATGTTGTAATCTATGCCTAGTGCAACTAAGAACACGAAGGCGTACAACGGAACTCGGTTACTAATCGTATCAATATCAAAGAATAATTCTGTCAAGAACATACCAAGTCCAAGTGCTGCTAAGAACGAGACTAAGATCGTGCCCATCATATAAATTGGCATTTTGAATGAACGGGTCAAGACCACTAACATACCAAAAATTAGAACCGTCTCTAGAATTACAATCACAATGACATCTCGGTTATTCACTTGGCGATCGTCTACAACTCTAGCGGTCTCACCTGAAAAATATACGTCTCCTTCCACACCAACAGCAGATAAAATGTCGTCAGATTCATTTATTGTTTGTTCCAACGCATCAATAGACTCTGTCTCGTATGGATTTTCAGAATAAGTTAAAGTAAAGCTGATGACTTCTCCATCTTCTGCCATTCCATCAACTCTAACGTTGTTCACTAACGGTTGAGTGCTTAATTCATCAACAAACGATTGCTGTTGCTCTTCGGTAATCGCTTCGTTACCTTCAATTAAAACCGTTGTTGGAGCTAATTGTCCTGGGTCAAAATTGTTCTCTAGCACTTCATATCCTTCACGCGATGGCATATCTTCTGGGAACGAATTTAACGTGTTAAATTCGTACTGTAAATTAAACATATTTAGCGCTGAAATCACTAAGAAAATCCCTACTGCTAAGACTGAAATGACTGGTCGTTTAACAACCCCACGTCCGATTTTACTCCATATTGAGTTACTTTTTAGTTTCTCATCCCCAACTTGAGGAATTTTTGGCCAGAATGAACGGCGACCAAATAATGTAAACAATGCTGGTACTAGTGTGATTGATGCTATCATAATAATTGCCAATGCCGTTGCAAAGGTTGGAGCAAAGTTACGATAGTCACCTGATTCTGCAAAAAACAACACAAGCATGGCTGCTAATACAGTTCCACCAGAGAAAAACACTGGTATCCCTGTGTGTCTCATCGCCAAACGCATCGCATCAAATTTATTTTCATGCTCTTTCAGTTCTTCACGATACCTTGAAAACACAAATAATGAGTAATCAATAACTGCCGCAAATAATAAGATTGACATAATTGATGTGGTTTGTGACGTTAAGGCGAGTCCATTTGCCCCCATAATACCAAGCGTCTGCATGATTGCTTCATACACAAAGGCAGCTGCAAGTAATGGGATTAACGCTAATAATGGTGAACGATAAATTACCACAAGTAATATTAGAATAATTCCAACCGTTGAAAAAATTAATACTAAGTCAGCTCTAGAGAACAAATCGACTGAGTCAACGGAGATCCCAGCAGGGCCTGTTATGTAAAGTGTCAAATCGGTTTCGTTGTTTACAATTTCGTATACTTGTTCATTTGCAACTTTGAGGTCATCTGCCTCTAGAGTAGATTCATATGTCATAGGAATAAATGCAGTTGATTGATCGTCTGATAAAAATTGTCCTGTTGCTTGAGGTGGCATTTGATCAAATGGAACAATATCTTTAAAGCCTTCAATTTCTTGGCTTCTAATTTGATCTACTACATTTGATAACTCTTCTTGATCCAATTCGCCATTTCCTTCAAACACTAATAGAGCCAAGATGCCATCATCATCTGAGAAATATTCATCTACTTTCTTTTCAGCAATGACAGACTGTTGATCTTCAGGTAGAGCTTGAATGCTTGGCACTTCATAATCTTTTGGGTTCGGTGCAAACACAGCTAATAACATTGTTGCAACAACCCATATAGCAAGCGTGATCCATACGCCTTTTTTAGTTACGACTCGATCTGTAATATACTGCAAGAAATTTTTCACTTACTAGTCTCCCTCCTTAGAAAAGCGCAAAAGCCCGTTTAACCACGCAGTGACTGGACCGACTAAACTGAGATAAAGGAAACACGGCGAGCATTGCGAGTCGATGTTGACTTATCGCAGGTTTAGACGGGAAGTCACCCA
Source organism: Piscibacillus sp. B03 (assembly GCF_052246295.1). NCBI lineage: Bacteria > Bacillati > Bacillota > Bacilli > Caryophanales > Bacillaceae > Piscibacillus > Piscibacillus sp. B03. The sequence continues at coordinate 93,264 of NZ_JBQQCO010000004.1, forward strand.
GTGGTTGGGCGCATTGTGCTAGACAATGCTTCGTACCGTAGTCTTTCAAAACTCAAATTAAAAATTTAATACCTTCTTACCACAAGTAAAATGACACTAATGTCACTTTATAAAAAAATAAAATGACACAACTGTCACTTTCATTATCTATTATGAAAAACAGCGTGTCAATTTAAGTCTTTGAACATTCCGTGGCGAATAATCTCCTTAATCGATTCAACCCATTGATTATGGGGTACACCGAAGTGATTGGGAATTGCAATTGATTGAAAGACAAACCCTAAAACAAGAGAATCTGGTAGTTCTTCTTTTACCTTACCCTGTTTCTTCCCCAACTTAACCATGTCTTGCAAATTTTGATACATTTCAATGTGAAGTGCTTCTAACTTCTCATGATTCTGTTTTGCTTGTTCACTATTTTGAACAGGAATGTGTTGACCCATCTCTATTAATTGTTGTAGTTCATGGTTACGAAACATAAGGTCCAATACGAAATCTAGCTGATCTTCAAATTTTTGATACTGTTCAATCTTCGTTAAGTCCTCTAAATACCTATTCATTTCATACAACATATATTCCGTTACAAGGTCTTCTTTGTTTTCAAAATACTTATAAATTGTACCTCTTGAAACGTGTAAATGCTCAGCTAATAAACTGAAGGAAAAACCTTTATAGCCGTGGTCTAACAGGAGACGTCTGGTCATTTGGAATAGTTCTTCTGTTGTAAATTTCTTTTGGCGTGCCATCTCATCACCTCACGACTATTATACCATTTTTGCGTTAAACCAATTGTCCACTTGTTTGGTAAAGTTCGGGTCCCTCCAAGCAACAATCGCATCCATTTCGCCTAACTTTATTATAAATTCTTGAAAAAAAGCATCACCTATAAAGTAGGCTAAACGTGTGTGGCCATACGTTTGCCCACCGTTAATTGAAAACCACTCTTTAAAAAGGTCTCTAGTTGATACGTTCTTGTAATCTTCATAAAAGCTTTGAATAATCTCGCTTTTGTTTTCATTGAAAAATAATAGGCGTTTCTCACCATTATCATTATAAGAAAAGTATGTAGTCGGCTTTAATCCAGGAACAATTTGTCTCGACAGATGGGTCGCAACCCCTTCTGCAAAAATCCAATTTAACGGACTTTCCCATTGGACATTTTTCCAATCGATTCCTTTCTGATCAGAAATAATTTGATGAGCAGCATGACCAAACTCATGAGCCACGATGACTTTTAGATGATTTTCAACAGGTGATAATCTTTCTAAAGAAAAGCTCACATCCGGAATATACTGTCTATGTGTGTAAGCATTCGAACCATAACATCCAACGAACAAGTTCACGTTCACAGGAAAATCAACACTGTACAGCTCCTGGTAACGTGAATTCACCTCAGAAATGATTGGTTTAATTCGTTGATGGACTATTTTAATGGAGCTTAACGATTGTGGGTATTTTTTAATCGATTGTTCGTGTCTTTCCGTTGTGTTTTTAGCGTGATATGTAAAATAGTAATCAAAAATCTCAGGGTATTCTTGGTGATATTTTTCCATAAAACTTAAAGTCGGTTCATAGTTTTCAAGGAAAAAGTTAACCGTATCAATAACTTTCATCGCCTTCCCCTCCTTTGTTTAACATACCCCTATCTCACAAAACTTTCAAATAATTTTAACGAATTTATTTTTGACAAACGGAAATTTTTCTTGTAAATTATCAATGTACGAACAATTTATTTAATTTTGCTTTAAATATTCGTTTTTAGGAGAGATATCCATGGAAAATGTTTTCGATTATGAAGATGTACAACTAATTCCCGCAAAATGCATTGTTGAAAGTCGTTCGCAATGTGATGCATCAGTGGAGTTTGGCGGACATCATTTTAAATTACCGGTTGTACCAGCAAATATGCAGACGATTATTGATGAGAACATCGCAACTTACTTAGCTGAAAATGGCTATTTCTATATTATGCACCGCTTCGAACCAGAGAAGCGCATACAATTTATCCAAGACATGCAAGAACGTATGTTAATTGCCTCAATTAGTGTTGGCGTAAAACCAGAAGAATTCGAATTCGTTAACCAGTTAAAAGAAAAAGGTTTAACACCTGACTTCATTACGATTGATATCGCTCATGGCCATTCTGATTCTGTTATTAATATGATCAAACATATTAAACAACAGTTACCAGGAAGCTTCGTGATTGCTGGTAATGTTGGAACACCAGAAGCTGTTCGTGAACTAGAGAATGCTGGGGCTGACGCAACAAAAGTTGGGATTGGTCCAGGGAAAGTTTGTATCACCAAACTAAAAACAGGTTTTGGTACAGGTGGCTGGCAGTTAGCTGCAATCCGACTATGTGCAAAAGCTGCCTCTAAACCAATCATTGCAGACGGCGGCATTCGTACGCATGGTGATATCGCAAAATCCATTCGTTTCGGAGCATCAATGGTTATGATTGGGTCATTATTTGCAGGCCACGAGGAATCACCTGGAGAAACGGTTGAAATTGACGGTAAGCTTTATAAAGAATATTTCGGGTCAGCTTCAGAATTTCAAAAAGGTGAGAAGAAAAACGTTGAAGGTAAAAAAGAATGGGTTAAACACCGTGGACACTTGCAGGATACGTTAACGGAAATGGAACAAGATTTACAATCAGCCATTTCTTACGCTGGTGGCACACAACTAAACGCTATCCGCCATGTCGATTACGTCATAGTTAAGAATTCAATCTTTAACGGAGATAAGGTTTACTAATATAAAACCAAGCCTTATATAGAAGGTAATAGTTTGTAAAAAACGAATTTAATAGTGGTTCGCATAGTCAAAATGCGAAGACTCCAGCAGGAACAGCACGAGCTGAAAATCACACCATACGAATGGGAAATGAGTTTGGGGAAGTTGAAGCCGTGCCTGCGGAAAGCGAAGCATTTTGACTTAGCTGAAATTTAAAAAGATACTTTAAAATCCTGCGGCAACAACCGCAGGATTTTGTCTCAATCATCTTTTTTCAATTTTTTATTTGCCTCAATCTCACCGATCCCTAACTCTTTACCTTCTCTAAATATCGCTTTGATAAAGCTAATGGTCATGAGTAGCATGATGACCGAAAATGGCAGAGCGGCGACGATCATCGTATTTTCGAGCGCTTGTAAACCGCCTGTATATAATAACGCAAGCGCTGTTGCGGACAGCAGTGCACCCCAAACGATTTTCACTCGTTGTCCAGGTTGATGAGAGCCACCTGTTGTCATCATTCCTAATACGAACGTTCCAGAATCGGCTGATGTAATAAAAAACGTTCCGATTAATGTCATCGCTACAATCGATGCCACTAAGCCTAACGGGAAGTTAGAAAAAACTCCGAATAAGGCTTCTTCTGTTGCTAGCTCAGAGATCACATCAACTCCATTATGCTCTAATGAAATCGCCGTTCCTCCGAATGTCGAGAACCAAAGGAACCCTATTAAAGAAGGTAAAATTAACACCGTAAATACAAACTCTCGAATAGTACGACCTTTTGATACACGGGCAATGAATATTCCCACAAATGGAGACCACGCAATCCACCAAGCCCAATAGAATACGGTCCACCCATTAATCCACTCACGTAATTCTTCATCAAGCGGAGCAATTCTGAAACTCATAGCAGGTAAGTTTTGTACATAAGTACCGATTGAGTTTGTAAATATGTTTAAAATAAATAACGTCGGTCCTACAATAAACATTAACAAGAATAATAATACCGCCAAAATCATGTTCACATTACTTAGAATTTTGATCCCTTTACCCAAACCAGTCCAAGCTGAAATCATAAATAGTACCGTTACAATTGATATAATAATCAGTTGCATCCAGAAATTTGTCGGCATATCAAATAAGAACGATAAACCACCATTAATCTGAACGGCACCAAACCCTAAAGTTGTCGCAACCCCAATAACCGTTGCGATTACAGCAAGTACATCTATTAGTCTGCCGAAATTACCTTCCATACTTTTTCCAAAAAGAGGATGAAGCGTAGCACTAATTAAACCCATTTTATCGTGCCTAAAGTTAAAATAAGCGAGCACTAGAGCAACAATGCCATAAATAGCCCAAGCATGAATGCCCCAATGGAAGAATGTGAACCTCATCGCATCTTTGATCGCTTGGTCTGTCCCGGTCTCTAAAGTTGGTGAACTGACCGCATAGTGACTAATTGGCTCAGCTGCTCCCCAGAAAACAAGCCCAATCCCCATTCCGGCACTAAACAACATGGCTATCCAAGTTGGTCTTGAGAATTCAGGCTTTTCCCCTGGCTTACCTAAGCGAATTTTCCCTAATGGTGTAATTAAAAATACTAAACAAACAAGCACGAAAAACGTCACAACAATTAAATAATACCAACCGAACGCATCTGCAATAAAACCCTGAACATTTGTTGTGGTTTCCTCTAACCAATCCGGCCAGACCATACCGACAATCACTAATATAAGCAAAACCCCTGCTGAGAACTTAAACACAGGTGTTAATTTACTTAACATAAAAAAGCCCCTTTCATGATGACTATGTTTTTATTATCTATAGGACTCTTCTATTTATTCCAAAATTAAAAAGAAAAGCATTGCTTCAAACACAATGCTTTTTTTAGATTAAATTTAATTGTTTCAAACCATTATAAATTCCATCTTCATCGACTCTCGTCGTTATATATTTAGCTGTATGTTTCACTTGATCCATGCCGTTTCCCATCGCAAAACTGTGTTCGATTTGCTTAAGCATCTCTAAGTCGTTCAAAGCATCACCAAACGCAACTTGTCGTTCAGTTGGAGTGCCAAGGTGTTCAATGACTTTTTCTATCCCTTCAGCTTTTGAACCACCAGCAGGCAAGATATCAACCGACACTCGATGCCACCTAATAAAATCAAATTCTTTAAACTCATCAATATAAGGCCGCTCTTCCCCTTTAACACAGAACAATAGCGACTGATATAATTCGCGACTAATATAATCAGGGTCATGACTTGGGTACTGGTCAATTTTTAATGTTGAAATGCTTTCTGTGATAAAGTCATGCTCTGGCACGTTCGCCTTCATATCTTCTGCATCCATAAAAACAACAGGGTGTTCGTTCTCAAGTGCCTTTTTAGTCAATGATTCAAGCGCTTTTTGATCTAAAGGATTTTTATAAATGACCTCTCCATTTAAAACGACGTATTGACCGTTATAGCTAACATACGTATCAATCCCTAACTCTTCACGCAAGTTTTTAAACATAAATGGAGCTCGTCCAGTTGCGATGGCTGCTTCGTGTCCATTTGCTTGTAATTGTTTGATCGCCTCTTTTGCACTAGCCGGTAACTTTTTATGTTGATCTAATAAGGTTCCATCTATATCAAAAAACACAATATGCTGATCCATCTAATCCTTCCTTTCTCTATAGAATGATACCATTTAACCGTATAAAATGTAACGAAAAATGTTAAGATGGTAATAGTGCAAAAAGTTAGGGTGAGTGAGAGATGTTAACGAAATTAGAAGTTGCCAATATGTTTTCTAATCAAATATATAATCGGGGTAAACGTTACTATAATCAAGGTGCCGTAAGAAATCTTGAGTTTAATCCCGAAGATAATACCTGGGAAGCCACGGTATTTGGTTCAAAGACCTATTTAGTAGATATAAAAATTTATAAAGAGGGAGTCGCTTTTACTTGTTCATGCCCTGCTTATGATACGTATGAGGAATGCAAGCATGCTGTGGCCGTCCTTCTGAAAATTACAGATAAAATTAGCCCTCAACAAGAAATGAAAAAATTAACTCAAAAACAACACCTATACCAAACTTTAATAGGAAATAATGATTACTCACAACATCTGGACCATTCCAGTATCTTAATTGATGCTTTTGCTGATTCTTTAACATCTGAGCATCAGTCACAGCATCTCGATATTCTTGAAACGGAGTATACATTAATGTTAAATCAAAAGCTCTGGTTAGGGTATCAATTCTCGGTCGAGATGAAAGTCGGGGTTGGTCGTAAATACGTGGTAAAAAACTTAAAACGGTTTATCGAAAGTGTCTTCAAACAAGAAGAACACATGTTTACGCCCAAGTTTTCTTATTTACCGGACCAACATAAATTCATTGGCAGTGACGCTAAAATCATTAATCTATTAATAGATATTTACCGAAATGATGAATTTTATGATACAAGATTTAATCAACCATCGTCACCTAAAGCCATGGCCATTCCTCCTGCCTTCGCGGATCAGCTTCTACCTTTACTAGCGGATGCAGGGGCACAGTTTAAAGATGACATGAGGAGTTTCTATGATTTTGAATACTATAAAAACCTTGAGCCATTTAACTTTCAATTAAACCATACTGCTGAAGGGTATGAGCTCAATCTGAGTCATCTATCCTATTCAAACCATATCAAGAACTATGATTTGATTCAGTTAGATAACTCTCTATATAAACTAACTGAACAACAAAAAGAAGTGGTAGACCGTTCTTATCGACATATCCAAGGACTGGATCGAGTTCGTATAAAACCACAACAAATAGACACATTCATTTCAAAAGTACTACCTAATTTAGAACAGGTTGGGAAAGTTGAACTGTCTGAAAAAGTTTCAAATTCTATTGTTAAACCAACCCTTAGGACAACCATGCATTTAGATTGGGATGGGTTACGTTTGACCGCACAAGTGACGTATCACTATAACAATATTGCCATCGACCCTATGAAACCAGAAAGTGAACAGAAACCTAAGGACAAAATACTAGTACGTGACCATGCTCAAGAACAACGAGTCATGCGCGTGATTGAATTTGCCGGATTTAAGTACAATGGTGACGAGCTTTATTTAGATACTGAATTAGATGTGTTCAGCTTTTTATATGAACAATTGCCTGAGATTGAAGATGAGGTTGATGTTTACCTAACGCAGGCTGTGAAAAATCTTTTATTTGAAGAAGTGGAATTCCCTACGATTAATGTGGATTACGATTCCGATCAAAATTATTTAGAAGTTAATTTTGATATTGGTGACATTGACCAAGAAGAGATTAGCCATTTATTGCAATCAGTCATTGAAAAAAAGCGCTATTACCGCCTTCCTAATGGTTCTTTTGTGCCACTACAGGATGAATCGTTGACACAAATGACGCATTTACTTCAAGATCTTGATTTAAAACCTAGAGATGTCGAAAGTGGTTCGGTGCAGCTTCCTTCATATCGTGGGTTACAGCTAGAAGATGCAGTCTCTCAAGGCATGAAGAAGAAGTACAATGAAGCTTTCCAACAATTGATTGATGATATAAAAACACCTAGTGAAGCGACGACTCCTTTACCAGATGGTTTAAATGCTGACCTTCGTGACTATCAGAAAACAGGCTTTCAATGGTTGTCGTCATTGAGCCGATATGGTTTTGGCGGGATTTTAGCAGACGACATGGGGCTAGGAAAAACGTTACAAAGTATCGCCTTTTTGCTATCTCAACGCGAAAAGAACCCAGAGGCTAATCCTGCTTTGGTCGTCTCACCTGCATCACTCGTATATAACTGGCAAGCTGAGTTTGATAAGTTTGCTCCGACCATGAACGTTAAAATTATAAGCGGGACAGCAGCTGAGCGAAAGCTACTTTTAGAAGATTTAGAAGGGGTAGATGTTGCAATTACATCATACCCACTCATTCGCCAAGACAGTGAAGCTTACGAAGAGTTACAGTTTTCTACATTGATTTTGGATGAAGCTCAGGCCATTAAAAACCATTTAACGAAACAAGCGAAAGCCGTTAGGTCGATTCGAGCTAGAGAGCGCTTTGCGTTAAGTGGCACACCAATCGAAAATTCGCTTGATGAGCTTTGGTCTATTTTTGACGTGATTCTTCCCAAGTTTTTCCCTAATAAGAAAGACTTTAAGAATTTATCGCAAGAGCGCATTTCCAAAATGAGTCGACCGTTTATTTTGCGCCGCGTAAAGCAAGATGTGTTAAAAGAGTTGCCGGATAAAATTGAGTCAGTTCAGTATTCGGAGCTAACAAAACTTCAAAAAGAGCTCTATCTTGGTTATTTGGATAAAATTAAAAACGAAACGGCAGATGCAATATCTGAAGGCTTACAAAAGAACCGCATGAAGATCTTAGCTGGACTCACTAGACTGCGTCAGTTATGCTGTCACCCATCATTGTTCATTGAGGGTTATGAAGGCGAGTCTGGTAAAATGAATCAACTGTTAGACATGGTCGAGAGTGCTAGAGAAAATGGTCACCGTATATTGATTTTCTCCCAGTTTGCAAGCATGCTGAAATTACTGAGAAACGAATTTGAGGAACAAGGAATTGATGTCTTTTATTTAGATGGTCAAACACCTTCTAAAGACCGAGTTGAGTTGGTCAATCGCTTTAACGAAGGTGAAAAAGAAATTTTCCTTATCTCATTAAAAGCTGGTGGTACAGGGCTGAACTTAACTGGTGCGGATACCGTCATTTTATACGACCTATGGTGGAACCCAGCAGTTGAGGAACAAGCCGCTGGACGCGCCCATCGAATCGGACAGAAGAATGTCGTCCAGGTGCATCGTCTAATTACGAAAGGAACGATTGAGGAGAAGATCTACTCCTTACAACAACGTAAACGTGAGTTGATCGAAAATGTCATCCAACCAGGCGAAACGATGTTTAGTAGCTTGAACGAAGATGAAATTAGGGAATTGTTGAGTATCTAGCGAAGATATCGACCCCTTTTTGGGATTTATCGACCCCTTTTTCGAAAATATCAACCACGAAATTTGTCGACGAGGTAAAAAACGCTAATTTATCGACCCCAAAATGAAATTTATCGAACCTTTTATATAAGAAAAGCTATTGCGAACGAGTCGCAATAGCTTTTTTAGTTATGTCTAAATATTGCAAAGCGCTTTCGGTGGACGCTTTCCGCGGGCACGGCTTCAACTTCCTAAAACTCTCTCACGTTCGTTTTAGGGGATTTTCAGCTCGTGCTGTTCCCGCTGGAGTCGCCACCTTCGCTCATTTCAATTCAACAACACTTTGTCTATAATATTGTTAAATCTTAAATTTAGATGCGGTTTCTTGTAATTCAACGGCCATGTCCGCTAAGACGGAGCTTGCGGATGTGACCTCTTCGACAGAAGCTGTCTGCTCCTCAGCAGCACTCGCAACTTCTTGTGCTAAGCCTGATGTGTTTTCAGTATAATTATTAAGCTCTTCCATCGTTTGAACGAGTGAACCATTTCGTTCTTCAATATGGCTGATCGACTCATTCACTTCTTTCATACGAGATGATACTTGCATAACGGCTGCTGAAATTTCATTAAACGACTGTCCTGCTTGGTTAACTAAAGTGCGACCTTCATCCACTGAAATGACGCCTTGTTCAACAGACTCAACCGCTTCTTTAGTTTGATTACGGATTTCATAAATAATTTTCGAAATCTCAACCGTTGAATTCGTCGATTGTTCAGCTAGCTTTCTGACTTCATCTGCGACAACCGCAAACCCTTTACCATGCTCACCAGCACGCGCCGCTTCAATCGCTGCGTTTAGTGCTAATAAGTTCGTTTGTTCTGAGATATCGTTAATCATTTTAATAATATCCTCAATCTCATTCGAACGTTGATCAAGCTCCTTAATCACACCACCTATGTTTGAAACATTAGAGCTAATGTTTTCCATTTGGCTTACAGCTTGATTCACAACCTGCTCACCTTCTGCAGCTTTGTCTGACGTTTCAACAGAAGATTGAGTAACACGTTCCGTACGTTTAGAGATTTCATTAATGTTCTCTGAAATCTCGGATACAAAATTCCTTGAACGATTAACATTTTCAACTTGTTTTTCGTTCCCGCTTGAAACTTCTTGAATCGAACTTGAAATTTGTTCTGAAGCTGTCGTCGTTTCATCAGCGTTAGCACTTAATTCCTCTGATGATGCCGCAACTTGTTCAGATGTTTCAATCACATTAGAAATCAAGTTCCTCATATTTTCAACCATTTGATTATAACTCTCAGCAAGTTCACCAAGCTCATCCTTACTGTTCACATCAACAGGTTGAGTTAAATCACCGTTCGCGACACTCGATAACCCATCACGTACAGCGCGCAGTCTTTTTGTAATATAGCGTACAAAGAAAATCACCGCTAAAGTTCCAATGACAATTGCAATAGCTGAGATGATTATAGTTGTTGTTAAAGTCTGATTTCGTAACTCTGTAGCCAACGCACTCATTTCAAAATCGATTCCATAAACACCAATAACGTCACCCTGCGAGTCAGATACAGTCGTCGCAAGTGTGATCACGGACCCTCCTGTTACAGCATCAAGGTAAGGCTCTGTCCAATAAACTTCCCCTGGTTCTTCATTCGCGCCTGTAAACCACCCACGTGTAGTTGCATCAAACTCTGATAAGTCCGACTCACTTGATGGAACTGACGAAAAATAAATCGCTCCATCCGGTGTAGCTAAATAAGAATTTAATATGTACTGATGATTAGAAACTTTTTGAGACAAAAACTCTTCATAAAACTCAACCAATTCCGGTTCATTCGCACCCGGTAAATGATCGTAGGTCTGATCTGTCTCTACACCTGCTTGGTTTTCGTACTGCATTTCTTCTGCTTGGGCTATGTCTCTCAAGATTATTTCATACTCATCAAATGTTTGTTTGAACTCACGATCCGTTTGTTCTAACACGTGTTTTGGTATAATCGACTTCTCTAAAACTGACGTCTGACTGTAATTAATTACACCGACAATGACTAGAGGAATAATCAATAACAACAGCATCATTACAATTAATTTTGTTTTAATAGATTGAAAAAATTTCAATATAACCCCTCCCCCTCAATAAATATCTTTATATCTTTATATATTTATTTATCGGATAGAAATTATAATCATTAAGTGAAAATAGTAGATTTATTAGTACTTAAATAAGGATTGTTTTAATCCGATATTATTAACAGGTATATAAAATTTAACAGTACTAAAATGACGTTGATAACTTATCATTGTAAAAGTGTATATGGAGAGGATAATATTGGAAGTGAAAGGGATTAAAGGGTTAAAAAGTGCAATATGGTATTTTAAATATAAGCTATTTCGTGAGTAAGAATATCATAAGTTAGGTGGATGGCTGTTTACGTTAGTGTTTTTTATGTTCATGAACGGTATGATAACATTATGGAATATATCAATTTTCTGGCAATATGATTTTGAGAAAATTATTGTAGACTGGAATATTAATAAAAGTGAGTATTATTATTTAATGTTAAATGAATATGCATATCTAACCCTTATAACTATATTAATCATCCTATTCTTGAAAAGGGTTAGATACGCACCTATACTATTTATTAGTTATGAAATATTAACCATTATAGAAAGGATTAATTACTATTACATATTTGAAGATAATTACTTATTAAGAATGTCTTTTGTGTTCCTAATTTTTAGTTTAGTTATAAAAGCAAGCTGGATTCTTTATTTCATTTTTTCAAATAGAGTGAAGGTCTATTTTAGTTAAAACCCTTACTATTTAGAAGCTTTTAGCTAAAGTAACCAAGGTCCATTAATGATATAAAGTTAAGGGACTTAAATTTATTCTAAGTCCCTTTGTGTATTGATGTCTAATGAAGTTCTAACCTGGGATTCTCTTAAAGTAATTCTTCTGCTAATAATCGATAGACATTTAAACGCTTCTCTTGTGAGTGCGGGATGCTGACAATCATCGCTTCATCAAATCCGTACTTCTCTTTTTCCTCTTGAAGTTGTTGGGCAACGTCTTTCGCTGAACCGACTAAATGCAGCTTACGAGCTTCTTGAATGCGTATGCGGTCCATCTCGGTTAATGGATATTCCTGAGCCTCTTCTGGGGTGATGTTTTGTGAGATCTCACCCTTCATGAGTTTCAGTCTTGAGATATCCTGTGGACCCGCTTCAAATTCAGCCTCTTCTTCCGTCTCAGCAACCGTCACCATGTACGACACGTTGATTTCTGGATTCTCCATAAACTCAGTCGGGATAAAATTCACTCGATACGTATCTAAAATCTCTTTTGATAATTCACCATTAAAAAACTGAGCAAACGAGTAACCAACACCGATTTCACCAGCCTTCATCGCGCTATTGCCACTCGAACCTAACAACCACGCTTCAGGTAACTGTATACCTGTTGGGGCCGCCATTGTACGGCTATAAAGTTCTTCACTAGGTACTTGATCACTAATGTATTGAAGAGCTGTCTCAAATTTCTCGTACATATTATTGAGCATCGGCTGGCGGCCTTCAGACATCGCATACATACTGAAATGATCTCCACCCGGTGCTCGGCCGACACCAAAATCAATTCGTCCTGGTGAAAAGGCACTTAATGTTTTAAATACTTCTGCTAACTTTAGCGGCGAATAATGCATCATCATCACACCACCTGTCCCAAGACGAATTCGATCCGTTTTGGCTGCTATATGTGCAGTTGTAATCTCAGGAGCTGAACTTGCTAGAGCATTGGTGCCATGGTGTTCAGCCATCCACATTCTGTAATAGCCTAACTCTTCACCTAATTGAGCCAATTCCTCAGCATTCTTCAAAGCTTGTTCTGCTGTATTCCCTTTTGTCACTGGTGCTTGATCTAATATGCTTAACCTCATTTATATATCTCCTTACTTTAAATTCACTCATTACTTTTTTATAGTAAATCAATTATTGGGATGAAGTCTAATCATGAGTTTTATCTGTTTAATTTTGACAAGAAATAAGTTATAGTAATTTACGTTGAATAAAAATTAGAAACAGAGGTTTACCTATGACAGATCAACAATCATTAACACCACTGAAAACCTTATTGTTCGCGTTTCACGCAACAAATACGATTATTATCAGTTATTTACCTGTTTATTTGGAAGGAAAAGGGTTAACAGGCTCACAAATTGGCTGGGTTCTAGCAGTCGGCCCACTCGCCTCCATATTGGCTCAACCTTTTTGGGGATATTTAAGTGATAAATATAAAACTGTTAAGAAAATCCTGTTAATATGTGTATTTGGATTAATTATCTTTAGCTCAATATTCTTAAGTATGTCTCACTTCTTATGGATTATGTTTGTTGGGTTTTTCTTCTATTTCTTCGCCACACCAGTGGGAGCATTAGGTGATAGCTTAGCGCAAAGGAGAGCCGATGAAGTAGGAGTATCATTTGGTACCATTAGAACATGGGGGTCAGTCGGTTTTGCAACCTCATCCCTTGTTATTGGACTAGTCTTAACCTATACAGGCGTAGAGTACATGATATGGCCATACCTTGCTTTCGCGTTTATTGCCTTATATGTCACGTTTAGGGTTAAAGATGTTGAAGTTTCAAAAGAACCAGTTAGTTTTGAGGACTTCAAACGACTTGTTTCCAATAAACCGTTTGTGATTTTCTTATTTTTTATGATGTTCCTGACCATTTCGCACCGTGCGAATGATAGTTTTATCGGACTTTACATTAATCAGCTCGGCGGGACGAACTTCGTCATTGGGTCTGCATGGTTCATTGGGGTCATCAGTGAAGCCATCGTGTTCGCGACAGCCGGATGGTGGTTTAGAAAATATCACACTTTAATCTTTGTTATTTTAGCAGGTGTAATCTATAGTTTCCGTTGGTTCTTGTTCGCAACAGCGGATTCATACTGGTTAGTACTTGCCCTGCAGTTCACGCACGGTCTTACATTCGGGATCCTTTATTTAGCATCCCTTGATTATGTCACGCGATTAATTCCGAAGCTTACGCAATCAACTGGACACTTGTTGTTCTACGCGGTGTTCTTTGGTATCTCAGGAATTATCGGATCGTTAATTGGGGGAGCACTGATTGATGTTTACGGCGGTGGCACTTTATACTTCGTCTTAGGAATCATCGCAGTAGCCGGAACCATCTTTATGACGCTATATCATATTCTTCCATACGGTAAAAAAGCTTAACGAGCAGGACTCCCTGCTCGTTATTTAATGTCGTTCTAATCGTTTGGCAGCTGTTCGCTTCTTCGGTTCCACTTTGTGATGACCAAGCGCTTTTCCCATACCATAGGCTGGCATATTGCCATAAATCGTTTCGTATTGTCCTGGGCTTAACACATACGTTTCGTGAAAAATCCCAACATCTTTCGTGTGGCCTATTTTTCGGTTAAAATTTCTCCATGCTTCTAGATGAAGTTCGCCTTTTGAATAATTTAAGAGCTCGTCCAAGGAACGCCAATACTGAACAAGCTTAATCGTGCGTGTCCCCATCGTCATCTCATGTGAGTAAAAGCCGAGTTCCTCCTGATGCTCGTACAATTCTTTTAACATCTTCGGCATCGCCCTAAACACAGGCCACCATTTATGTACTTTCCGATATTTATTAATCCTCATTCCAATAGTAAATACGACAACTTCTTCATTATTGTCAGTTGTAAATCTTCCAGTATATATCCGTTCTCCCATCATTCTCCCTCCTCTATTCTAATATATAATTGTGAGTGAGAGATTATAACAGAAAAAAAGGAGTAAGACCCCCTTACTCCTAATAATCATAGAAATAGCAACAGACTATTTTAGGTTTTTTCTTGTGGCATTTATGACAGCCACATCCGCGATGAACGTCATCATATTTCTCAAAACAACAGACCTTTTTCACATGTTTGGGTTTAGAGCAAGGGCATGTACCTTTATGATAGCCTAATAACATATCTAGATATATATTATGATCATGATGGCTCTTTCTGCGGCATGAATCACACATAGGGCATTTCCTTTCCAAGAATAGACTTATATGATTAATTTATTAAAAATCTATTAAAAGGAAACGGCCTCTGACCTAAATCTATTATTTTTCACAACTTACCTTTGCTACATTGAAAAATCCATCATCTTTTTCAATAACAGCCTTACCACCCTTATCTAAACACTCTTCAAGGATTTCACCATTTTGTTCACTAGCTAAATCAATGCGAATAAACTGAATCACAATCACTGACATGGCCACGATTAATGTGCTGACCGTTACGATTCCTAATAGTTTTGATAGATTAATTGGTTGTTGCTTCTTTTTTGAAAAGTTATATGTTCCTTGCACAAACTGTCGCATGTCTAAGTAGTAAATTAGGTTATGAATGATGAGTAACGCGAAAACCATTAGGATGTAAAAATATCGGTCTAATGGAAAGAACATCGTCATGACAATTATTGGTAAAGCGTTGGTATATAATGTGTAGACCTTTCTTGTTGCGTTCTGAGTTACCCGATTAAGTAGCTCATCATCCTCAATGAACTCTCCTGGCTTAATCGTTAAAAAAGGCATTTTTTGATTAGGATTGGCCTTGTTATGTTTTCTCCATTTTATCGTATAAAGTAAGAAAAATAAGGTAAACAAACCTAACCCCGCTATGGTTGAAAACACAACTCCGATATTCCAAACCGACCCCTCTTCTGTAAATTGAACCACAATCTCAGAGTCGTACCAAAGCGCATCAACCCAATGAACGACTCCATAAGCAAAAATCATAAATATCAGAAATAACGCGACGTTCCATAACGGATACTGGACCCTTAAATCTTTAAGACTCATCTTATTCCCCCTCTTCTAGCCAAAACAAATCATCCACTGACGTCTGAAGCGACTGAGCAAGACTTAATGCTAGGGTAATCGATGGCGAGAAATCACCTTTTTCAATAAACCCGATTGTCTGCCTAGTCACTCCTACTTGGTTGGCTAACTCTGTTTGCGAAAAGCCATGCCTTGCCCTCAGTTCCCTCACTCTGTTTCCTAGCATTCCATTCCCTCTTTTGTTAATTATAATATACATAATGTAAACTATACTTAACATTTTGTCAACTACATCTAACATATGGAGTTCTTGTCTTATTAATTCGTAAGTTTTCTAGTATTTCATATTTTTTTCTAGTAAAACTTCAAAATTATCTAGTAAAATCCGGATATTGTCTAGTGAATTTTCAAAATTGTCTAGTAAAATCTCGATATTGTCTAGTAAACTTCAAAATTGTCTAGTAATAAGTAATTTTGTCTAGTAAATTCGTGTTTGTGATCATCTTAATTAGAAATACACGTCATCCTATAAAATCAGAAAGCAAATAAGAGACATACGTAAAACTGCCGCGTACATCACCGCGGCAGTTTTATAAATTCAATTAATCTTTCTTAACCCTTTTCCGTCTAAAACCTCCTGCACCCCTTCTTCACAAACACCATATGTACGCCAGGTGCAAGATTCACAGATGGACATGATATCCGAGGGGACAACATTCTCAGTAATTTGTTGTTCTACCTCTTCCCAACTGATCACTTGTCCAATCTTTAAACCTAATCTTTCTAAAATCACAGCATCCCGATCATAGATGTGTTCATCCTGACAGTGCTGCTCACCATCATTGGGGTATTTTGCACAAAGGTGATCGGGCCCTTTTACTAATTTAATTAAGGTTTGGGGATTATTCCTAAGTTTTTGATGAACATGAGTCATATTTTTCACAAACTCTTGAGAGTAGCCCATGCCTCTATAACCAAGTAAGCAGAAAAGATGGTGCCCTCTTAACTCATACATGAAAATGCCTCCAATTGTTAACTCGTTTTTTTATTTAGTTAACATTTATTTTAACATATTAAAAGGGACTTGAATGTTCAAGCCCCTAAACAATTAGTGATGTTCTTCAGCTTCCATCGCATCCTGCTTTGTTTCATGTACAGTGCCAAAAGGATGTTCTGGCGGTGCATAGATGGAGTAAAGCTTCAGCGGTTTATTGCCTGTGTTAATTAAATTATGATACTTTCCTGCCGGGATCATGATGGCGTCATCCGCAAAGACAGGTTGACGGAAATCGAGTTGATCTTCGCTGTCTCCCATTAATGTTAACCCTTGACCCTCCTCAATTCTTAAAAATTGATCCGTTTCAGGGTGGACTTCAAGACCTATGTCTTCACCTACGCCAATACTCATGAGTGTTACTTGTAAGTACTCACCAGTCCATAGTGCGCGTCTGAAAAACTGATTATTCGTTGTCGCTTTTTCTATATCAACTACAAACGGTTCTCCTCCAAAATCTTCTCTTCCACTCATGACATGTTGTTTGTTCATTTGATTTGGCATCTGTTGATTAGGCATCATTTGCGCATTTGATTGATTCTGATTCCAGTTGTTATAACCCCAGTTATTATTAGGTCTCGCTTGGTACCATGGGTTAAACCCATTAGGATAATGATACATACGAGTATTCCCCTTTCACATTTTTACTCATTCACACTATCCTATGCCATTGCCTAATAATGTGTAAATTATTTTTAAATAAATTGGGCCCAAAACCCAGTTCATTTAAATAAAATAAAGTCCATATACAATCTCCTAAAACTCTTGATACAACCAATCTACTCAGACAACCCCTTATATATGTTACATAAGAAAAGTAGCTCAACTGGTTTCCCAATTGAGCTACTCGACTTAATATTATGAATTTGCGATTTCTTTAGCTTGATCGAATTCATCTTGAATTTCTTTAGAAGGCGCTTTTCCTAACAAGCTAACCACGATTGCGACCGCACCAGCTAAGATAAATCCTGGAACTAATTCGTATAAGTCACTTGGCACAAATTCCGCCCAAACAACGACTGTTACGGCACCTGTGATGATACCAAGTAGTGCTCCATCTCGTGTCATGCGCTTCCAGAATAATGAAAGCAAGATAATTGGTCCAAAGGCGGCACCAAATCCTGCCCACGCATAGGCAACTAATTCGAGTACTAGCTTTTCATTTGCCGATGCAATCCATACCGCAAGTAAGGCAATCACGATAACAGATATACGCGCAACCCATACAAGCTCTGTATTAGAAGCATTTCTTCTAATAAAACCTTTGTAGAAGTCCTCTGCTACAGCAGAAGATGATACTAATAATTGAGAGTCAACGGTACTCATAATAGCAGCTAAGATTGCTGCCAATAAAATACCTGCGACAATTGGATGTGTTAATAATTGAGTTAATGCAATAAATACTGTCTCTTCATCAGCTAAGACTCCACCAGACATTTCAATACCACGTTCAGCTAGGGCAGCAGATACATCAGCCGTCGCAATATAAGCATAACCCGCTATCCCGACAAACACAGCACCGAATAATGACAGAACCATCCACGACATACCGATAAATCTAGCGGTTGGTACATCTTTCGTTGAGCGGATTGCCATAAATCTAGCTAAGATATGAGGCTGACCAAAATATCCAAGCCCCCACGCAAGGGACGAAATAATCCCAATCGTTGAAACTCCTTGGATCATCTGAAGATTTTCACCTTCTGTTAAGCTTCCGACGACATTAACAGCTTCGTTCCAACCACCTGCATTTTGAATGGCTAAGAATGGTAAAACAATTAACGCTAAGAACATTAATAACCCCTGGATAAAATCAGTCCAACTTACCGCAATAAAACCACCTAAGAATGTGTAACCAATAATAACAATACTTCCGATAATTAGTGCGTTAGTAGTCGATAAGCCAAAACTACTGCTAAATAATTTCGCTCCACCTACTAAACCAGACGCGGTATAAAACGTAAAGAATAATAAAATAACTGCTGCAGAAGCGATACGTAATGAACGAGATCGATCTCTAAAACGTTGTTCAAAAAAATCCGGAATCGTAATGGCATTGTTTGATACTTCTGTGTATACGCGTAACCGTTTCGCGACAAACTGCCAATTCAAGTAGGCACCAATCGTTAAACCGACTGCAATCCAAGCCTCAGCCAGCCCAGAAATATAAATGGCACCTGGTAATCCAAGAATGAGCCAACTACTCATATCTGAAGCACCAGCACTAAGCGCAGCAACACCCGGGCCTAGCTTTCGTCCACCAAGAAAATAGTCTGATAGGTTCGTCGTTAGCTTGTAACCAACTAGACCAAGGACTAACATACCAACTATGTAAATAATAAACGTCATTAAAATAGCCGTATCCATTATTTATTGCCACGCTCCTTCCAATACGAAATAAATGATAGAATAACCACTGCTGACATTGGCACAAATAACCAGAACCAAGTGCCAAATGATAGACTATACTCTTCCATTTACCTTCCTCCTTCTATTTTGTATAACTAATAATTCTACACTAATTTTCGGAATATTCAAATTTTAGTCCTAGTATAAAGTATTCAATAATCTTATGGACATGCGAAAAAATAGTTATTCCCAACCCTTACAGAATTTGCTACAAAAGCTTTACTTCCCAAGTTTCCCCTGTCTGTTCATAGAAGAATTCACTTAGGTCTTTAGACTCAAACACTTTAAACATATCCTCAAAGTCATTGGCAAGTTGATAGTTTTTCAGTTCATTCTTATGTATCCAGAAAACCTCACCTTCATCAGATGAGACCAGGTCACCGTCGTACTGATCCGTTTTATAAAAGAACACGATGTAACGTTCTTGATTTTTAGTCTGAAACTGTTTCACGCCACACAGTTCTGGATTTCTTACAGCTAATCCCGTCTCCTCATAAACTTCCCTAATAACAGAATCTGCAAAAGACTCTCCACGCTCTATATGCCCACCTGGAAAAGTAATGCCTGGCCATGATTTACCGACTCGATCTTGAACTAAAATATGGTCTCCATCGTATACCATACACATATTGGTCAGAATCACTTGCTCACTTTTACCCATACTCAATTACCCCTTTTTATTTTATACTATCATATTAACAGTACATCTATTAAATTGACAGAAGACTAGAAGGAATCTAATAATAAAGAGAGAGCTAAAATTAGCCAATAAAGGAGTTAAACATGAGAAAAGTTGTGAAGATCGTGATCATCATCTTAACACTTATTGTTTTAGTCGGTTATTCCATTAACGCATTGTCAAAACATCGATCGTTTGCATTGTTCGGTGACGTTGTGACACACGCTCCAACTGAAGAGAAAGTTGTAGCCCTGACGTTTGATGATGGCCCTGGCCCAAATGCTGATGAAATTTTATCCATACTAGATGAACAGGATGTAAAAGGAACTTTTTATTTAGTAGGAGAAGAAATAGAAAAGAACAAAGAGGCATCGCGTAAAATTGTGGAAGCAGGACATGAGGTCGGCAACCATTCTTATACTCATAGAAGAATGATTCTCAAATCATATTCATTTGTAGAAGAAGAAATCGAAAAAACAGATGAATTAATACGTGAGATAGGTTACGAAGGAGAAATTACCTTTCGACCACCATACGGCAGAAAACTTGTATCACTTCCACTTTATCTATCAAATCATGATCGGCCAGCAATCATGTGGAATTTAGAACCAGATTTCATGCCTGACATCTCTGATGACCCTGAGGGGATCGCCAATTATGTCGCAGAAAACATCGAACCTGGTTCTATCATCTTGTTACATGTCATGTATGAACATAGAATTCCGTCCCTTGAATCTGTTAGTAAAATCATCAGCTCACTAAAGGATCAAGGGTACGAGTTTGTGACAGTAAGTGATTTGTTGGAACAAAAACAACCTTAATTATTAGTAGAAATAGTGGCAGCCGTGGCAGCCCCGATACTCGCGAAGATGGCTACTTGCATTTCTTGAATCGTATCATTAACAGCCTTACTGTGAGCGTTGTTTTTCATAATAAAATTAATTTGTTTCTTGGCCTGTTTAAGCTCATGACTTGAAAAAACCATCTTTTCAAGGCTACATGCTTTAATGAGTCCAATGAGCACAGCCATTTTCTCATCCACCTCTTCATCTTGTAAGACGACTTTGTGAACACGCTCACGTATGGCATTTTCTTTCCCAGTGTTCTGAGATGGATAGATATCTTTAGTAAAGAAAAAGAACACTTTCTTTTCACTTTTGGTTAAAAAACCCCGTTCCACTAGCCTCTCTATGAATAAGCGGTGTTTCTTACGATACTGAATATGTCCGCCTAGTTTTTGTACCCAATATTTTAATTTTCTTGGCCGCCCATTACTCTTTTCGTGCATATATCTAATTAGTTCATCTAAAGTTGGGTCTTCAGAATGGCGGCCATCCTTCAATTCAATATTTTTACCATCAAAATTTAAACAATCCTCTAACATTAATTCAAGCAGCGCCGCCCCTGCTAAGCCGTAATAAATAGATTGGGAGGCATTGAAATTGATTTCACCTGTCTCATCATCTAGCGCAATTAATAATAACTGATCCGTTAAACGTAACATGCTGAGGTCTCCTTTAGAAAAACACGTGATATGCTTTATACGTATTCGGTGTCCTTAAGGTTTCAAGTAGTCCTCAATGTCCGAGACTTTATAGTTATTTTTGCTAAAAAGTTCATTTAAAATATAAGCATGACCAAACCCGTAAATGACACATATACGTTCATCTTTTGATTCTACTAATTCATTTATATTTTCATAGATTCGTTTATTTCGATACTCCCAATACTTCTCTACCCACAGCTTGCCAACCGGTTCATCTAACGTTCCAACATGTTTTAATAGCTTGTATAACTTCTTGTTATGCTCATTAATTTCCATGCTTAAAGCTAATAGATAATCTTTAATCGTAGAATTGGCTAGGAGCTCAGCTGACTTGCTCTCCATTATTTGTCCAATTTTCATAACCTCTTCAAATGATAGAGAGCCGTTTTCTCCAGCCCATTGTTGAGGGTCAGGTACACCTTCAACATCTTCATTCCAATCGACAGCGTAAATCTTTTTGTGACCCACCATTAGTGCCAATCTGAAACCTAGTTGATAGATTTCATTACGTCTTAACTCAAATTCTTCGTTTATATATTGTTGATACTGTTCATTTAAAAGGTGTTGAGATTCCTTTGGAGCTTCGACAACAATTTTAGTCGGTTGATAGTTAGAAATGGCACTAACGACATCTAAGATCTCGTTCTGCCTCCGGTCACTCAACACATCATCAAATTCTGTATTAAATACATCATTGTTTGGATTGCCGAAGTGCCCTGTGCCTAGGATTAAAACATCAGGTTGAGTCATTAAAATTTTCCCCTTCTCACAAAAAATGTTAATAAAATGATAACATATTAAATTACTAGCAGAACCTTACATTTATATAATTTACATAATAAAAACGCTCAAGGACTAGTGCCCTAAGCGTTTACATGGTGCGCTCCCATCTGATCTCTCATATCAAATAGCAAATGAATTAAAGAATGGTAATAAGGAAGAAACAAACCTTCATCTATTTTTAATAAAATCTCTTCTTTTGATGCCCATTTAACTGTTTGAACCTCTTCAGTCGGTATAGGAAGACTTGATAGATCAACATCAGTTTTTACAATAAATATGTCATCAAACCCGTTATCAAAATTAATCGTTAATGAAGGGCGTTTTTGACTTAAATCTATGTGGTACCTTAACTCCTCAAACACCTCACGTTCAGCCGCTTGTTGAGGATTTTCACCAGCTACCGCACTGCCCCCAACAGTTAAATCCCACATGCTAGGCCAATGCTCTCGATTGGACTGTCGCTGTTGAATAAGCATCTCACCCTTCTCATTAAACATGCAAACATGAACCACTAGGTGCAAGTCTCCCTGTTTAAAAGCGTCACCTCGAGTCATCTTTCGACCTGTATTATTTCGTTGTAGGTCATACACATCCCAGATCTCCATCGAATTCCCCCAAATATAATAATAAAAGCAAATTTACGCTTAAACCATTGAATTGTCAATATAAAAAAAGCACTAAACCGCTGTGGATTTAGTGCTCTCATCTTAATTATTAAACTGTTACTTCACTTTTTCTAACTGATTTTAATGCTCCGCTCCAGCTGTTTACCTGATCGAGTAGCATATTTACATTATCTAAATGAAGGTCTTGAGGCTTAAATGTGGTTCCATCCACAAAGTCTGTAAATAATGATAGTGTTGGATGAGCACGCACGTCAGCCACCATTAATTCACCTAAGATTCCACGTAGATGCTCCGCTGCACGGGCACCACCTGTAGAACCATAACTCACGATTCCAGCAGCCTTATTGTTCCAAGGTTCTCTCGCTAAGTCTAACGCGTTTTTCAGTGAAGCTGATAAACTATGATTATATTCTTGTACAATGAAGATAAAACCATCTAGACTATCTAATTTTTCATTCCATTTAACAATCCCTGGTGCATCCCCTTCGCCAAGTAAAGGCAACTCATAATCCTTAATGTCTACAATTTCATAGTTTGCATCGTTACGTTGGTCCGCGATACCTTTTACCCATTCACCAACTTGCGGGCTCACACGACCTTCTCTAGTACTTCCTAAAATAATACCAATATTTAAATCCTGACCCATATTATTTTCCTCCTCAGTATTGTTTTTAAATAATTTAGTTAAAAGACTCATATTATGCACCTTCCAAAAATGATATTTTTATCTAAGCATTAAATAGCTTTTGATCTAACGATAAAGTTGGTTTGTCAGCGAAAACGAAGTATAGTGACATAGCTAATAACAATAGCTCTAATTCGTAGCCTGCCATTTGTCCATCGCCTAAGAAACCAAGTGGAAATTTTGCTATAACAATGGCTCCAAGCATAATCACTGCAAGCGCACCACTAATCGTTCTCGTCGCAAAACCAAGGATTAAGGCAATTCCACCTACTAATTCAATAGTTGCAACAAGATAGGCTAATGCGCCAACCAGGCCTAGGCTGTCAAAATAACCTACTGTATTGGAAATACCTCCCTGAAACTTAACCCTAAAACCAACCTTAAAATGAGCTGGCCAATTTCTTGCTTGTTCATGTTATCTCCCCCTTAACTTACTTTATGTAACTAACTTTATATTAGTTAGTAACTTATGTCAAGTAAATAACTACAACTCCATAAAAAAACTGAGTTCGAAATTTCGAACTCAGTTTTCGGATCCAAACTTTATTTTCTCCAAAACGTCGTGTAGTCTGCCTTATCTATAATATTAAAATCAATTATTTTCTGTAGTAGAGAATAATTCACTTCATCTTTCCAAGGAATAGGGATCATATGCTTTGTGTAATCGTATCCTGCCTGCTTTATGTCTTCTTCTAAATGTTCAATGGTGACCGTTTCAGGAGCTACTGCCATGTGCTTTTTTGAGACACTAAAGGCAATAATAAACGTTCCATGATCCTGGAACATCGGTTGATTCCACTTCACAACCGGCTCTAATTTTGGATAACTCTCTTGAATCCAATCCAAAACTTTCTTCAATCTTTCACGGTGTGAAGTATCACTTATAGTTTCTAAAAAATCTTTATGAGTTTCCATTCCCCTTACCTCCTATTAATCGTTCATGCCCTTACCATCAAGTATTTTTTGTATATATTTTTCAACTCTAGCTTGTCGGGTATCAGATTTTTTGGCTTTAGAAAAATGCAATAGATAAGCTCTTTGTCGCCCAGGAGTTAATGACTCAAACGCTGTTTTTAATTCTGGCATTTCATCGAATTTGATTTGTAGCTCTTCAGGTACCGTGTATTGTGTTGTATCTTTAAAATCTACCTTTAAACCAGCTTTCTCTACTTCAATGGCCTGATGAATATAATGTTTAATCTTGTCTTCATTGTCCACAATTTCTTGAACATCCGTAAAACGAATTTGACGGGCTGATTGAGTGTTTTCCGTTTGTTGAATTAACATGTTATCTAGATCCTTTAACAAGGCACCTTTATGAAACAACAACGCACAATAATGCTTAAAGCCATGAATAAGCACAACATTGTTCCCATCGTATGTATAACAAGGATGATTCCATTTAAAGTCTTCCGTTAAGTCACAGTCCAGAACAATCTGTCTTAACTTCGTAAACTCATCTTTCCACTTCTTCTCATTCGTTAAAAATTCATCAACCTTATGTGTTGTATATGTTTCTGACATTTTGATACACCTCACATTTTTAAAAATTAAACAAACGTTTGTTTTAATTTGATTCTGATTTAATAGTCTTAATTATAACAAATAATTAAGAGGCGTTTGCGCGTGCAAACGCCTAATTTTTTTGAAGATGGTAAACCACCAACGTAGATATCGACCCCTCTTTCTAATTTATCGACCCTATTTTGGGAAATATCGACCACGAATTTTGTCGACGCGGTAAAAATCGTCTTTTTATCGACCCCTAAAACGATTTTATCGACCTTTATACTAAAAAAAGAGCAAACCCTCGTAGGACATGCTCTTCATAACTATTATATTAGCGCACAGGTTCTTTATAATTGCTTTCATAAGCATCAAGCAGTTCGCGAACTTCATCTGTCGATTCCGTGCTCATCAACTTGTTTCTAAGCTCACTCGCCCCTCGGAAGCCTTTAACGTAAATTTTAAAGAAACGGCGAAGTGGCTTAAACACTCTTGGTTCAAGTTCTTCAGAATATTTATCATGAAGATCGAGCTGTAGTCTAAGTAGATCAAGTAATTCCTCACTTGTGTGCTCTTTCTTCTCTTTTTCAAACGCAAAAGGATTATGGAAAATCCCACGCCCGATCATAACACCATCTACACCATACTTCTCAACGAGTTCAAGTCCCTTCTGACGATCTGGAATATCACCGTTGATGGTTAGTAACGTGTGAGGTGCTACTTCGTCACGAAGTTTTTTAATCTCAGGGATTAGCTCCCAGTGAGCCGGCACATTACTCATTTCCTTCTTCGTTCGAAGGTGAATGGATAAATTCACAATATCCTGTTCTAATAAATGCCTTAACCAATCGTGCCATTCATCGACTCTTGAATAACCAAGTCTGGTTTTAACACTAACAGGGAGTCCACCGGCTTTAGCTGCTTGGACAATGTCAGCTGCGACGTCTGGACGACGGATTAATCCGCACCCCTTACCTTTTGTCGCTACATTTGGTGCAGGACAGCCCATGTTAATATCTACCCCACGATAGCCCATTTCAGCCATTCCGATACTCATTTGACGGAAATATTCAGGTTTATCACCCCAAATATGAGCGACAATGGGTTGTTCGTCTTGAGTATATGTCAAACGACCACGCAAGCTATTGCGCCCTTCCGGATGACAATAACTTTCGGTATTCGTAAACTCTGTAAAAAACACGTCTGGTCTAGCCGCTTCAGTGATTACATGACGAAACACCACGTCCGTCACAGCTTCCATAGGCGCTAGCACAAAAAACGGCTTCGGCAGCTCATGCCAAAAATTTTCCTTCATCATATTTCGAACCCTTTCCTTACAAATCTATATCAATTATATTTGTATAATCTTTAGCCATTATATAATGTAATAGCAATCAGCAAAAAGTGCAAGGAAATTTAATTAGAAAAATATTCTTTTCACTTTAGTTCTAATAACGCCACATTCTCAATATGACTCGTCTGTGGAAACATATCTACAGGCTGCATTCGTTTTACGTCATAACCTTTTTTCGTTAAATACTTTAAGTCACGTACTTGTGTCTCTGGATTACAGGAGATGTACACGACTCGAGACGGTTTTAGTTTTACTAAACTAGATAAAAAAGCTTCATCACTTCCGCTTCGAGGTGGATCTAAAAAGACAACATCTACTTTCTCGCCTTTTGCTGCTAGTTGCGTCATGTACTCTCCAGCATCAGCTTGGTAAAACCGTGCATTCTGTATGTTGTTACGCTTAGAGTTTCGAATCGCATCTCGAACCGCACCTTTGTTTAATTCAATTCCGATCACTTTTCCTGCTTGTTTACTTGCGACAAGTCCAATAGTTCCAATTCCGCAGTAAGCATCCACCACTTTTTCTTTACCAGTAAGCCCTGCCATCTGAATAGCTTCGTTATAAAGCTTTTCGGTTTGTACAGGGTTAATCTGATAAAAAGATTTAGCTGAGATTTCGAAATCTAATTCACATAACGTGTCAGTAATCGTCCCTTTTCCGAATAATACTTTTTCTTGATCACCTAAAACCATGCTGTCGCTTCTTTGGTTAATGTTCAGTAAAATAGTCGAGATGTCAGGATGCTCTTTTCGTAAAGCTTTCACGAAGTTCTTCTTTCCTTTGAATATTGGAGAAGCAACGACAATCACAACCATAATTTCCCCACTCTTCTTACCGACTTTGACCATAACGTGTCGTAAAAAGCCTTGCCCTATATCTTCGTTATAAGGTTGTAGCTTAAACGACTTCGCTAAATCCGTGACGGTCTGGATAATTTCATCTGCCTTCGGGTCATGAATAATGGAGCCTTTCATTGGAATGATTCGATGCGAATTGGGAGCATAACGTCCACTAATAATCTGACGCTTTTTGTTCAGACCAAACGTCATGACATTTTTGTTTCGGTAATCATAAGGATGGTCCATCGTTATAATCGGTTCTGGCTTACCGTAAGGCTTCATCAGATCATCTACGACCTTTTGCTTGAAACGAGTTTGCGCTTCATAGGTCATGTGCTGAATCTGACAACCACCGCATTCATCATCAAACTTTTTAGGTGGTCTCGCCCGATCTTCTGAGGAATGAATCAGACGCTTAACTTCAGCATTGAAATAGCGTCCTTTTTTATAAATCGCTACTTCAGCCTTTTCACCCGGAAGTAGTTGTTCAACCTCAAGCTGCTTCCCATCCCAGTGAATAATGCCTTTCCCTTCATTCGTAAGCCCCTGACAAGTGACTTCAACCGTAGTACTTTTCTTTCCTCGGCTTTGGTTACTTGCACCAGGCTGTCTGCTTTGTTTTTTAACTTGTTGATTGGGTTTATTATGCGGTCGTTTTCTAGACCGATTGTTATGACGTTTTGACATTTAGATCTACCAACTTTTCTTCTATGTTTGACACTCTATTATAAGCTACCCAAAGCATTGAGTAAAATATACGTTAACAAAAATAGAGAGACCCTTAATGTAGGTCCCCCTGAATGATTAATTTTCCTGTACAACCATAAAAAACTCTTGTAAAAATTCACCCTTTAAACCCGCATTCGACCGTTCGCTTATTAAAAAAGTCTTGAATCAAATCGGTGTTTTTATCAATTTCTTTCCTCACACATGTTACAAAACTTTATTAATACCATAATAAACTCTTGTAGAAAAACAAGGGAAACCCCTGATATAAAAGGATTTCCCATTTTTCTTCACACGCTCTTACAAAACTTTTTTCTCATTATTTCGTGTGTTTTTACAACACTTTATTCTTCTTACAAGACTTTATTATGGGGCTACATTTCCAACACCAACTCCGTCACGCTCTCAATGTGATTGCTCTGAGGAAACATGTCGACTGGTTGGATCTGTTTCGCGCTATATCCACCTTCAGCAAGTATTTTAATATCGCGAGCTAATGTTGAAGGATTACATGAAACATAAACAATTCTTTTTGGTTTCATATCGATCATGGCTTTAAGTAATTCTTCATCACAGCCTTTACGAGGTGGATCCACGACGATGACGTCTGGTCCTAGTCCTTGCGCTTTCCACCAAGGCATTACTTTCTCTGCTTCACCAACAAAAAACTCTGCATTATCAATATGGTTTCGTTTCGCATTATCCTTCGCGTCGTCAACTGCTTGTGGTACGACTTCGACGCCATAAACTTTCTTCGCATGCTGGGCTAAGAAAAGTGATATGCTTCCAATCCCGCAATAAGCATCAATGACCGTTTCATTACCGGTTAAATTCGCAAACTTTAATGCTTGGTCATAGAGGCGCTCGGTTTGTTCAGGATTCACCTGAAAGAATGAATGAGCTGAAATTGCAAACTCTAAGTCACCTATTCGATCGATGATGACATCTTCTCCCCATAACGTTTTAGACTCGCGACCCATGATGACGTTCGTCTGCTTTGGGTTATAGTTGTGGATGATTCCTTTGATATTAGAGTCCAATGCTTTTATTTTATCAACAAGCTTGTCTTGATGAGGAATTTTCTTCGTTTTTGTTACAAGCACTACCATTATCTCGCCTGTATGGTAGCCGGAACGGACGACGATATGACGAATCACACCACGGTGCGTTTCTTCATCATACGGCTCGATACCAAGTTCTTCTATAATACCGCTCATTTCACGGACGATATGATCATTCGCCTCGTTTTGAACTGGGCAAGTATCCATATCTATTATACGGTGACTGCGTTTTTGATAAAATCCTGTTAACACCTTCCCATCTCGTTCGCCAACAGGAATTTGGACTTTATTACGATAACTCCATGGTTCGTCCATCCCAATGACAGGGTGCACAGGTACATCCGACATATGCGCAATTTTGTGCATTACATCTTGCACTTGTTTTTGCTTCATCTTAAGCTGGCGTTCGTAAGTCATATGTTGAATCTGGCAACCGCCACATTGGTAAAACACTTCACAAGGTGGCTCGATTCTGTCTTCGCTTGGTTCAATTAATTCAATTAGCTTGCCAAAAGCTATATTTTTCTTTACTTTTACGATTTTTACTTTAGCTTTCTCACCCGGCAATCCGTACGGGACAAACACTGGATAACCGTCGATTTTCCCGACGCCATTCCCTTCATGGGTCAGGTCGACAAATTCTAAATCTATGTATTCATTTTTCTTAACTGGAGCAGCTTTTTTCGCCATTTAGATCCGTCCTTCTATCTTTATTACTTAAACATTATACGTTAAGACAGGAATTGATTTAAAGTAAGAGCCGCTACATACCGTTAAAATAATTGACAATCACTTAGTCTTGATTATAATTATAAGTAAATAGTATGATTTTGTATGTGTCACTTTTATGTGGCATATACTTAAATAAGGTGAGATGCTCCAACATCCCACCTCACGCAGTCCTTTAGCAAGATAAGGCTGTTTTACTCTAATAGTTGTTTTTTTCTTCACTACCTTGCTTCCCCTTTAAGCAAGGTAGTTTATTTTTGTCCGAAGTACTGATCCAAATAAATGGAAGGACAAAAATTTGAGCATCTAATATTCACGAACATATATTCGGTTTTAGTAATAAAAAAGCAATTCATTAGGGCCACTATCTCCCCCAAAATGAATTGCTCTTTTTTTATTCTATCTCTTCTTTTGGTAAGAAAAATTCAATATGTTTGTGTAAAACTTCGAATGTTCCTGGTAAGTTGCCACCATACTCACCATCTAAATTAAGCTGCATCGTTTCAGCTGCTGGTGTGACTTTGATTCGATTCGCGTGTGCATAGATGACGTGATCATCATCAATATGCTGACCTCGTAACGCTTTATTGGCAAGTAACACAAACTCAGCGAGATTAATTTTCCTTAAAATCATAAGGTCAAAGTACCCATCATCCATCGTTGCATGTGGCGCCAACTTCTCAAATCCTCCAACTGAATTCGAGTTTGAGACTAAGAACAACATAATTTCGTCTTCGAATACTTGATCGTCGTATTCAATACGAACTTTGGTTGGCCTTAATGATGGAAGCATTTCAATTCCTTTTAAGTAATAAGCCAGCTGGCCAAGTACTGTCTTAAGCTTACTTGGAACTTCATACGTTAGTTCTGTCAACTTACCGCCACCTGCGATGTTCATAAAGTGGTGGTCATTAACACGGCCGATATCTAATTGTTTCGTGTGGCCTTCAACAATGATTTTTAACGCACGTCTAAAATCACGTGGAACGCGAATTGCTCTTGCGAAATCATTTGTAGTCCCCATTGGTAAAATCCCTAGCTTCGGTCGGTGCTCTGCTCTTGCCATGCCGTCCACGACTTCGTTCACGGTACCGTCCCCACCTGCTGCTACGATTAAATCAAATTCTCGTTCACAGGCAAGTTTTGCAGCATCTCTAGCGCACCCGTCCCCTGTTGTTGCGTGAGCGGACGTTTCAAATCCGGCAATTTCTAATGTTTCAAGAACTTCTGGCAATGCTTTTCGCATTGCTTCTCGACCTGAAGTTGGGTTGTAAATGATTCGAGCTCGTTTCATACTCTCACCTTCTGTCACAATTGCTTATCTCTCTCAAGCATACTCCTATTTTATAAATAATGGAAGTACTTTTTACTGCCATTCTAAAATCTCAATCCGATTTCCAAATGGGTCTGCGACGTAGATTCGGTCTGCACCTGGCAGCTTATCATCTTGTTTATAAGCAATGCCTTGTTGGTCGAGATGACCCATGAGCCCCTTTAGTCCGTTTATTTCTAATGCTGGGTGTGCTTTCTTAGCTGGGTTAAACGGTTCTTCAACACCGATGTGAATTTGAATGTCACCACGTTCAAACCAAACTCCACCGTTTTTCTTCAGTGCTTCTGGCTTCTCAACTTCTTCAAAACCTAACGCATCAATAAAAAACTTTCTAGCTTCGTCTTCTGAACCTCGTGGTGCCGCTAATTGTACATGATCGATTTGCTTGAATGTAAAACTCATTCCCCAGCATCCCCTCTCAAATTTGAATTAACGTTTATCCAATTCTTCTACTAAAATCTTATTAACCATTGGCGGGTTGGCTTGCCCTTTAGTTTTCTTCATCACTTGACCAACTAAGAATTTAATGGCTCTGTCTTTACCATTTTTGTAGTCTGTAATCGACTGTTCGTTTTCATCTAAGACGCCAGTGATAATGTCGCGTAACTGACCTTCATCTGAGATTTGAACGAGACCTTTTTCCTTAACGATTTTCTCAGGATCTCCGCCATTTTTAAGAAGCTCTGTAATGACTTTTTTCGCAAGCTTAGATGATAGAGTACCTTTTTCAATTAGGTCGATCATTTTAGCTAGACTTTCAGGTGTTAATGGTAAGTCATTAAGTTCAACTTGTTGCTTATTCATGTAACCTGAAATGTCACCCATTAGCCAGTTGGTCGTCTGTTTCGGATCTGCTCCTTGATCAATTGTTGCTTCAAAGAAATCGGACATTTCTTTTGTATTTGTTAAAACTTGAGCATCATAATCATCAAGTCCTAATTCATTAACGTAACGATTACGTCGAGAGTCTGGAAGCTCTGGGATAGACTGACGAACGCGTTCTTTCCACTCTTCATCAATATAAAGAGGGACTAAGTCAGGTTCTGGGAAGTAACGGTAATCATCCGAACCTTCCTTAACACGCATCAAGATTGTCTCTTTTGTTTTCTCATCATAACGTCTAGTTTCTTGTAAAATTTCGCCGCCTTGGCGTAGAACTTTTTCTTGACGTTTTTCTTCAAACTCAAGTCCTTGACGTACGAAGTTAAATGAGTTTAAGTTCTTAAGCTCCGTTTTTGTACCAAACTGTTCTTGTCCAATTGGACGAAGTGAAATGTTCGCGTCACAACGAAGTGACCCTTCCTGCATTTTCACATCTGATACACCTGTGAACTGTATGATATTGCGTAATTTTTCTAAATAAGCATATGCTTCTTCAGGTGTGCGCATATCCGGTTCAGAAACGATTTCGATTAGCGGTGTACCTTGACGGTTGTAGTCTACTAGTGAATAACCATCGTCACCGTGTGTTAATTTACCTGCATCTTCTTCTAAATGAAGTCGAGTAATACCGATTCGTTTCTTCTCACCGTTAACTTCAATTTCAATCCAGCCGTTTTCACCGATTGGCTTATCAAACTGCGAAATTTGATAAGCTTTCGGGTTGTCTGGGTAGAAATAGTTTTTACGGTCAAACTTTGTATCTGTTGCGATTTCACAGTTAAGCGCCATCGCTGCACGCATTGCGTAATTAACCGCTTCTTCATTTAAGACTGGTAAAACTCCAGGGTACCCTAAGTCGATTGGGTTTACGTTAGAGTTCGGTTCATCACCGAAAGCGTTCGAGCTTGGGCTGAAGATTTTTGATTTCGTTTTTAATTCTACGTGTACTTCTAAACCGATTACTGATTCAAAATTCATTACTTGGCACCTCCAAGCTGTGGCTTTTCTTTATAGTATCCTGCTGCTTGTTCATACGCATGAGCCACTCGATAAACTGTGCTTTCATCGAAGTGCTTACCGATAATTTGTAGACCAATCGGCATGTTGTTATCTGGGTGGAATCCACATGGAACTGTGATTCCTGGGACACCCGCTAAATTAACGGGAATCGTCATAATATCGTTTGCATACATCGTTAATGGATCATCAATTTTCTCGCCAACCTTAAAGGCTGTTGTTGGCGCAGTTGGTCCAATCACGACATCGTATTTTTCAAAAATTTGATCGAAGTCCTGCTTGATTAATGTACGTACTTGCTGAGCTTTTTTGTAATAAGCATCGTAATAACCAGAACTTAAAGCGAACGTTCCAAGCATGATACGACGTTTTACTTCATCGCCAAAGCCTTCGCTACGTGACATCTTGAACATGTCCATCATGTCTTTAGCGTTTTCTGAACGCTTACCATAGCGGACGCCATCAAAACGAGCCAGGTTTGCTGATGCTTCAGATGAGGCAATCATGTAATACGTCGCAACAGCGTATTTTGAATGAGGAAGCGATACTTCTTCCCATTCAGCACCCAACTCTTCTAATTGAGCAAGTGCTTTACGAACGCTGTCTTTAACTTTTTCATCGACACCTTCGCGGAAATATTCTTTTGGCACCGCAATCTTAAGGCCTTTTACATCACCTGTTAAGGCATCGCTATATTTAGGAACATCAACATTGGCACTTGTTGAGTCCATTTGATCTTGACCCGCGATGACTTCTAAAATGCGCGCGTTGTCTTCAACCGTTCTTGTGATTGGTCCAATTTGATCAAGTGACGACGCAAAGGCCACTAAACCGAAACGTGACACACGTCCATATGTAGGCTTCATTCCAACAACACCACAGTAAGATGCTGGCTGACGAACCGAACCACCTGTATCAGACCCTAATGAGAATGGCACTTGGCCTGCTGCAACTGCAGCTGCCGAACCACCACTTGAACCACCTGGGACATAATCTGTATTCCATGGGTTACGCGTCTTTTTCATGCTCGAGTTTTCAGTTGATGACCCCATCGCGAATTCATCCATGTTTAATTTTCCAATATTAACAGACTTAGCGTCATTAAGTTTCTTGACCACTGTCGCGTCATATAGTGGGTCATCTAGGTTGGATAAAATTTGACTCGCACAAGTCGTACGCAGTCCTTTTGTAACGATGTTATCTTTAATTCCAATCGGCATTCCGAATAACGGGAACGAATCAGCATCAACACCCGCTTCATCTAATGCCTTTGCACGATTTAGCGCCTCTTCTTCATTTAGAGTTAAAAACGCTTGAACGTCATCGTCCGTTTTACGAATTTGTTCGTAAGACTCTTTAACTAAATCCGTAACGGTGATTTCTTTATTAGCTAACTTTTCTTGTAGTTCTTTAATTGTGTAATCGAATAACGACATCTGACCTTAACCTCCTTAATCTAGGATCGATGGCACGCGGAACTGACCATCCTGTTGATCCGGAGCATTCTTAAGAGCATCTTCTTTTGAAATCCACTCTTTCGGCTCATCTTTACGTAAAACATTTTTCATATCTAAGACATGCGTCGTTGGCTCAACACCCTTTGTGTCGAGTTCATTTAACTGTTCACTGAAATCAATGATCGCACTAAGCTGCTCACTGTACTTTTCAGCCTCTTCTTCGTTAATTGCCAGTCTCGCAAGGTTAGCTACGTGCTTGACCTGGTCTTTAGAGATTTTTGACAATGTTCTGCACCTCCGTACAAATTAACTCACTATAAAATAAACTCGTCGATTGACAAGCCTTTAGGCGAAGTCATAGACGTATTTGCTCTTATGTAGGTAGGTTAATTTTTTCACTTCCCTACCTGCTAAATAATAGCAAATCATGACTTGCTGTGACAATCTTTTCCCCAATATCATTCTAACACTAAACGCGGATTAAATAACATGATTTGCTAATCTGAATGGGAATTTTATTTGACAAATTGTTGTGGTTTTGAACGTAACCCTTGGATTTATGAACGGGTGTTTCAAACTTATGAACGTATCTTTTAACTTTTTGAACGGCTTTCTCGATTTTTTGAACGTAACTTTTGGATTTATGAACGGCTCTTTAAATTTTTTGAACGTAACTTCCAAACTTATAAACGGCATTCGCAACATTATAAACGTAACCTTTACATTTATAAAACGGTTTGGAAAAAACAATCCCCAACTCTAGTTGGGGATTGTTTTTTATTCGCATGTGACTGCTAATTGTTTCACCAGTAACGACGGAGCGGCTACACCATGCCCTTTAGCAAAATCTAAATCGTTTGCTATATCTTCAACATCTTTTAGTAAGTCAAAAAAGTTTCCGGCGATCGTGAGCTGATTGGTAGCTATTTTCACTTGCCCACCTTCAACCACGAATCCTTTCGCTGCGACCGAAAAGTCACCTGATATTTCATTGACACCTGAATGTAGACCTGACAGTTCAGTAATCATGACGCCATCGCCTAAGTCCTGCAGTAACTCATCAAGACTTTTTTTATCTGGCTCTATATAAAAGTTCGACGGCTGCACGGTAAGGGCGTCCTTATAGGATTCACGAAATCCGTGTCCCGTTGACTCAACGGCATCTTTCTTAGCCGTCTTCAAGTTATGAAGTAGCGTTTTTAATTCACCTGACTCTACTAAGCTGAGTTTCTTAGATGCGACCCCTTCATCATCAAAGTTTCGGCCCATTAGAGCATCAGATGATTTCAGAGGGTCATCCAAGATACTAACTTTGGAGTTTGCGATTCGTTCACCGACTTTTTCACCTAAAAGTGACAATCCTTTCTGTACATTCTCTGCAGAAAAAATTGGCGTGAATGCTTGAAGGATTGAAGAAGATGCATCATTCCGTAACACGACTGGGTACGTTTTATTAACAATTTTCTCTGTTTTTAAATAAGATAACGCTTCATTTACCATTTTCTCAGCTATAGCCTTGGCTCTCTCTAAAGACAGATCCTTCAAATATTCATTGTGAGAACCCGTCTTCGTGACCTCGCCCTCCTTAACAATCACAGCTCCACCAAAGATTAAATGACTCTTAGCTTCATTTAACTCTAGCCCTTTACTGTTAAACAAGGCTTTCTCACGCTTTTCTTTAAACGCTGCTATATAGTACGTTCTCGTTACTCGTGGGTCTACAGCATACACTTGCTTCTCGGCCTCTTTAGCAAATTCTACAATCTCATCATTATCTACATTTACCATGTCATCTTCAAAATTCTCATCTGGATATGACGAGCTACCTTCAAAGATAGGTGAAAA
The DNA here is from genome assembly GCF_052246295.1 of Piscibacillus sp. B03. Lineage (NCBI taxonomy): Bacteria > Bacillati > Bacillota > Bacilli > Caryophanales > Bacillaceae > Piscibacillus > Piscibacillus sp. B03. The sequence goes on from NZ_JBQQCO010000004.1 coordinate 129,364, forward strand.
GTCCTTTTCCTCAATGATTCTCGCATTTTCTTTAGCACTGTCTAGTAAAAATTCTACCGACGTTTCATCGAGCTTTTCACTGTACGCATAGCCCATTCGCCCATCGTAAAATCCTCTAAAAGATACGCCAGCTTCTTCAGACATCGTATATTCATCGACTTCACCTTGGTCGATCATACAAACAAAGCTTTCAGACTTCTGATAAAACAACTCATAATCTGTAAAACCGAATTTACTAGCTTTTGAGAATAATTGGTTTTTAAACTCATGAATATTCATCTACGCTTCCCCCTTTGTTCCACCGACTGTAAGTTCACTCACTCTTAACGTCGGCTGACCAACGTTGACCGGGATAGACCCTGAAGATGCGCCACACATTCCAGCTCCATGACCAAGATTATTCCCGACCATATCAACTTTTTTAAGCGTATCAGCACCATTTCCAATTAACGTTGCACCGCGTACTGGGCGATCGATTTTTCCATCCTTAATTAAGTAAGCTTCTTCAGCTGCAAAATTATAATCACCAGTGGCTGGATTCACTTGCCCACCTCCCATGTACTTGGTGAAAATTCCATACTCCGTATTTGAAATAATCTCCTCACGAGTGGATTCGCCTGGCGCGATAAACGTATTCGTCATTCTCGACGTTGGGGCAAAACGGTACGACTCGCGACGGCTTGATCCCGTCACATCTTGATCCATGATTCTAGCATTTAATTTATCTACTAAATAACCTTTTAAAACGCCGTCCTCAATTAGCACGTTACGCTTCGCAGGTTCACCCTCATCATCGATATTAATCGAGCCCCACTCATTTTGTAGCGTTCCATCGTCAATATACGTCACTAAATCAGAAGCGACTTTTTCACCAACTTTATTAGAAAAAATAGATTTATTTTTCGCAACGGCCGTTGCCTCTAAACCATGACCACACGCCTCATGGAAGATGACACCGCCAAATTTTTGATCAATAACCACTGGAAAATTTCCACTCGGACACGGATCAGCTCCTAAATTCGTTACCGCAATTCGAGACGCTTCATTGCCGTAAAAATCAGCATTCAAGTTTTCTAGGTGCTCTAATCCACTTAAAGCACCCGAGTTCATATAACCTGTTTCCATACGACTGCCATTAGACGCAACCGATTGGACGGTAAGAATGTTCCTCACGCGTTGGTCCTCTACAAATGTTCCTTCAGAATTCGCGATTAAGACGTTCTGCTCTTCATCTTTTAATCGAATCCGAACTTGTGAAATGGATTCATTATATCGAGTGGCCGCTTCATGAACTTTTCTCAATACGTTCACTTTGCGTGTTTTATCAACCGTTTGTGGCATTTCGATGACCGGGTGAAGCACGTTAGCTTGTTGGAGTTCCAATTCTGGTAATGTAAGTTTTGATTCACCCTGAATTGTTTGCGCCACCTTTTTCGCTGCTTTCAACAATCCTTCCTTGGTAAAATCTGTTGTGTATGTATACGTGCTTTGTATTCCTTTAAACACACGAATGCCAACACCGAAGTCTCGACCAGATAAACTATTTTCGACTAACCCACCTTGTAAGGATAAATTATTCGTTAACCGATCTTCGACGAAAATTTCTGCAAAATCCCCACCAGTACTTAACGCTTCATTCAGGACATCTTGCACGATTGCTTTATTTAGCATCAACCTTCCCCCTTTTTACCAACTACAGCCATTATAACTTAATTTTCCAAAAAATCCGCCCCTTTCAAGTTGGAAAACCTCTCAGTCTAGGGACGGAATTTTACTGAATACTATAATTTCTTATAAAAATTCTGTCACTTTTAACACAACGACTCAATTTTGTTTTATAATACTTAGTAATCCGAAATAATTTTATGGGGAGGAACCAAGATGGCCAAAACTAGATTACAGCGTCATGAAGTACCTGTTGAACAAACATGGAAGTTAGATGATTTATTTCAAACGACTGAGGAGTGGGAGCAAGCTTTAAAAGACATTGAGAACTCTGTTCCAAGTGTGACTCAATACAAAGGCAAGCTTCACGAGGGACCTGAAGTTCTTTACAATTGTTTAGAAGCACAAACTGCTTTACAAGAAAAAGTCATTCCAGTTGCAACGTATGCCAACCTTCGTTCATCTGAAGACGGCACAAATCCTGATAATCAAGCAAACTCAGGAAAAGTCGCATCAACTTTAGCACAAGTTGGAGCTGCCCTTTCGTTTGTCGATTCTGAGATTCTAGCATTACCAGAGGGTACAGTGGAAAAATACCTTGAAGAAAACGATGATTTAAAAGTTTACGAGAACCTATTAAAAGATCTACTCAAATATAAGCCTTATACGTTAGCACCTGAAACCGAAGAAGTGCTAGCATCCCTAACTGAAGTGCACGGTGCGCCGTATACGATCTATCAGCGAAGCAAATCATCTGATATGCAGTTTGATGATTTCGAAGCAAACGGCGATACGTACCAGAACTCATTCGCTTTATTCGAAGATGAGTACGAGCTTTCACCTGATACGAATGTGCGACGCAACGCCTATGTTTCTTTCGTTAACACGCTTAAACAATATCAAAATACGTATGCAGCAACATACGCAACGGAAGTTAAGAAACAAGTTCAGTTAGCTAAAGTGCGCGGTTATGACAACGTCACTCAAATGTTACTTCAACCACAAAAAGTGACCGAAGAAATGTACCATAATCAGCTTGATGTCATTCAAAAAGAATTAGCACCACACATGCGCAAGTATGCGAAATTGAAAAAAGAAGTCCTAGGCTTAGATAAAATGACATTTGCGGACTTAAAAGCACCACTTGATCCGGAATTTAACCCAACCACGACTTATGAAGAGGTTAGCGAGACGATTTTAGAAGCATTATCCGTCATGGGCACTGAATACACGGAGATTATGAAAAAAGGGTTAACGGAACGCTGGGTAGACTACGCTGATAATGTTGGGAAATCAACCGGCGCATTCTGTGCAAGCCCATACGGTTCTCACCCATACATTCTATTGACATGGACAGGTGCGATGCGTGGTGGCTTTATTTTGGCACACGAATTAGGCCATGCAGGTCACTTCTACTTAGCTAACAAAAACCAGCGCGTCTTCAACACACGTCCATCAACTTACTTTGTGGAAGCACCATCGACAATGAATGAGATGCTACTGGCAGACCATTTACTCGAACAACATAAAGACGACAATCGCATGCGCCGTTGGGTGATTTTACAATTACTCGGCACATACTATCATAACTTTGTCACTCACCTATTAGAAGGTGAGTTCCAACGCCGCGTTTACGACTTAGCTGAACAAGGCGTCCCTTTAACAGCTAACGTTCTGAAACAACAAAAACGCGAAGCCCTTGAAAACTTCTGGGGCGATGCAGTCGAACTAGATGAAGGTGCTGAGCTAACATGGATGCGCCAGCCGCATTACTACATGGGACTATACCCATACACTTATTCAGCAGGCCTAACCGCGTCAACACTCGTCTCGCAAAAGATTAAGGAAGAAGGCCAACCCGTTATAGATCGTTGGTTAGAAGTCTTAAAAGCAGGCGGAACGAAAACACCTCAAGAACTCATGGAGTATGCAGGCGTTGACATGACGTCTCCTGAACCCATCAAAAAAGCTGTCGATCACGTCGGTTCACTCGTTGATGATCTCGTCAACAGTTTTGAGACAGCTAAATAATAGGTTATTGGGTGTCCCAAGTTTGGGGCACCTTTTTATTATCTAATTTTAGGATTTATTATCTTAAATCCGGAGTTTATTATCTATTTTTTAATTTTATTATCTAAAATTGGGAGTTTATTATCTAATTTCAAGTTTTATTATCTAAAACGAGTGGTTTATTATCTAATTTTGAATTTTATTATCTATTTTTAACAATAGAGTCTTTTTGACGTATAATAGTCATCAATAGTGATTGTTGGGGGGCTAGCACTTGGAATTAAATCTAAATGAGGTTTCCTTTTCATTATTTTAGGACGTGAGGACCTCATTCAAGCTATAATAACGTCTTTAAAGGACTACCCTTCCGTCAAAGTAGATGACACGTTCACTGGTAGTTATCCATATACAGTGTAGGCGATTATCTCGAATCACGCGCACATACCAACGATTCAAATTGAAATCAATTGGAACATTATCGATACATTTGAGAAGACACATGTGCTTATCAATCACATGGTTCTAGCATGTCAAAAGTTGGAGGAAATGTTATGAACGGATGGCTGATCTATAATGGCAGTTTAAAAATAAAGAAGTTTGAATTGCTTACAGAGCGACTTGTTGCTGAAGCTAATAAAAAAGGCATTGAACTTACGGCCATTGCAAACAACGAACTGTTCCCAACGATCAATTCGAATGGTGAGCTGGACTTGAATTCTTTACAGCCTTTAACGGATCCTGACTTTATCATTTTTTGGGACAAGGATGTTTATTTGGCCGAGCACCTTGAGTTAATGGGCTACCGCCTCTTCAATTCGAAAGATGCAATTGAGCGATGTGACCATAAATCATTAATGCACTTACAATTGGCGAAACAAAAAGTTAAAACGCCTAAAACGATTATAGGTCCGTTTTCATTTAACGAACATGAGGTCTCAGACGATTATGCTGATTACGTGATGGAACAATTAGGTGAAGAGGTTATCTTAAAAGAAGCTTACGGCTCGTTTGGCATGCAAGTTTATAAATTGACTAGCAAAGAAGAGCTTAAGCAAAAAATGAAAGATATTAATGGACGCGATTTCATTTTACAAGAACCGATCAAAACTTCTTTCGGGCGTGACTTGAGAGTGAATATTATTGGCAATGAAATCGTTGGAGCGATGCAACGAGAATTCGAATTAGACTTTAGAGCCAACATCACATTAGGTGGTCAAGGAACACTTACGACACTGACACCAGAGCAAGAAGAACTGGCATTGCAAGCCCACCGAGCATTAGGCTTAGATTTCAGCGGAGTCGATCTATTGTTTGGAGAACAGGATGAACCCATAGTTTGTGAGGTCAATTCGAACGTGAATTATTTAAGCTTTGAAGACATTTCTGGTGTGAACTTTGGAAGTCTATTATTGGATTATATTATAGGAGACATTTCATGAACGGCATTTTAATTTACAACCAACAAGATTACGAGCGTAACTCACATTATGCAGACTGGTTAATGGATTGTGCTCGAGATCAAGGATTGCAGATTGAATTGGTATTCGCTGAGGATCTTTTTAAAAATGGTTTAAATCAAGAAATAACCTTCGCGATTAACCGTAGCCGCAGTTATCAGCTATCGATGTTACTAGAGCTGAACGACATACGGGTATTTAATCAGTCAAGCGTAACCCTTTTAGGAAACAACAAAACAGCCGCTTACTGGCATGCGAAGAAAAATGACGTGCCTTTTTCACCTGTTTTGCTTAATTCCAAGAGTAGGGCACCTATCATTTCAAAGCCTATCCATGGATTTGGCGGGGGGAATGTAAAAGAAACTAATACCGTGTCAGACCTTCAATCGACGATCAATCAAGAAAAGGTAACGAATTTAGTTGGCGACATTCGTTTTTACATCGTGAACAATCAAATCATTCACGCGGTCATTAGAAAAAATAACGGCGAGTTACTTTCTAATTTTAACAAAACCAACCATTGCGAGATATTTAATTACGCCAAGGAACATCAGGCCATCGTCGAACAGTTCATGACTGGTTTAAATATCGATTACGCCGGAGTCGATTTTTTCTTAACAGAGGATGGTAAGCTTTTATTCAACGAACTTGAAGACGTCGTGGGCAGCCGAATGCTCAGTCACCTTAACATTAACAATACAACCGAATTATTAATCAACCATATTAAACAAGAGATCACTTAATGTTTTCCAAGTAAAACTCTAAGTAGGTCTCTACTTTTTTGGCCAGGTCCATAGAATCAACAGACTCATAAAACGCAATCACTTCTCTTATGCGTTTCTCCCCTTGGCTGATCTGCCCTGTCTTCATGTTATAATAGCCTCTTACAACCCTCTTCTCCACCTTTTCATACAGATCTCGATCATCAAGGCCGAGCTGGTCAAGTTTTTCTAAAAACTCCTCGGCATAAGGGTGAACCTGTTCATTTGGGATGCTAGTTAAGTAGATTAACGTATTCAAAAGTACACCCACAATCGTGCTAGCACCATTTTTTATCCCACGATATCGTTCGCTTTTATGGACGGCTGTCCGTGATAACGTGACGACCATGTCGAGCGGAAGTAAGTGCATCGTTAAATTATAAAGATGAGTCTCATACTTCCCCCATACCTCAACATTAAACAAATACTCATATAGAAACTGCAAATCCTCTTCTGAATTCGAGGGTGGTTCGTACTTAATTAAGTCAACGATACGGTCAATTGCAATTTTATTGCACCGTGCTGTTCTAGATCGCGTCTCATTCCACTTTGCAACCTCAGCTTCCTTCATTTGTTTCAAAGTTAGCAGATCATTTTTAATAAAGCATTCTGAGACGCTATCAAAAAAAGCCTCAAAATCATCAGCCTGGTCATTATGTATATAAAAAAATTCATCAAAACTCACCGCTAAACGCGCTAGCAACTGCTTGAATAGACTTAAGGAAATTTCCGATTCATCACGTTCAAATTTTGATAAAAACGAAACAGAGCAGATACCACCCGCTAACTCTTGCAGCGTGTACCCCTTGTGTTTGCGGACCTCTCTTAACGTTTTTCCGTAATTTTCATTCATTACATTCACCTTTTTCCACTATATGAAAATTTTATAACAGTTCACTTCCTTACGTCTATACTTAAGTTAGAGTTTTCACAAAACACGCTCGACACATAGTTTATAAGTGTTTAACTCGAATATATCGACCCCTATTTCAAGTTTATCGACCCCATTTTTAAAAATATCAGCCACGAAATTTGTCGACTCGGTAAAAAACACCATTTTATCGACCCCTAATTCAGATTTATCGACCCTTGCTAGATTAAGTTTATTAAAAAGGAGTGTTCAAATTGAGTTTACTTTTAAAAAACGGGCAAATCTTAGATGTTGAAACTGGTGAAATTGCAGAAGGATCCATACTAATTGAAGGTGATCGAATCGTCGAGATTGGCGACATACACATCGAAGCCGACCAAATCATCGACTTAAAGGGACAATACGTCATACCAGGTCTAATTGATATGCATTGCCATATTAAAGAAGGGTTTGCCCACTTATTCACTGCAGCAGGAGTTACTACCGTAAGAAATACAGCCGGAAATGTTATAGAACTAAGAGACATGATTGACGCACCACCCCAAGCTCATACACCGAGAGTTTACTCTGCAGACAGACTAATAGATGGACCTCCTGGGCTTTGGGGGCCGACCAGTCCATATAGTTTAAACGTAACAGACCCAAATGAAGCAAGGTCTGAAGTTCGCAGACAAGCCCAACAAGGCACTGATTTTATTAAAGTTTATGGGTGGTTGAGTCCTGAGGCCATGGAAGCTGTGACAGATGAGGCAAGCCAGTTAGGATTAGAAGTGATCTGTGATTTAATTCACTCATCACAAGTTAACGCTCTTCAAGCAGTAGAGATGGGCATCAAATGGTTCGAGCATAATTCTGGAGTGATTCAAGCCATCTACCCAGGATGGACACCTTCAAATGACGAAGAATTTCAAATAAATTGGGAGAATCCAAACGTAGAGAAAATTCGTGAAGTGTGCCAAGAATTAATTAAATACAACGTCAACCTATGCCCAACTACTGTCGTTTTTGACCTAGCCAATCAAGCTCACAAAAATTGGTTAGAGGATGATCGTTTTACAAACAATACCTTACAAACTCAATGGACACAAATGACACAACATGCAGATGCTCTCAAAAGTCAGTTAGGCACCCAGACAGAATACATTAAAAGGATTACGAAAACTTTTTATGATTTAGGTGGGACCGTTGTCGCTGGAACAGATACTCCAGGCGGCGTTTGGACTTATCCAGGGATGGCGTTACACCAAGAGCTAAAGTTACTTGTAGATTCAGGATTAACCGAACTTCAAGCTTTACAATGTGCGACCGATACTGCGGCGAAAGCGATGGAAAACGCAGATATAGGCACGATTTCAAAAGGAAAAATAGCTGATTTACTTATTCTTAACTCTAATCCTTTGACAGATATTCGTCATACAAGAGATATAGATTTTATCATAAAAGGCGGCAAAGCCTATACACAAGATGAACTGATTAGGATGCAACCAGATGAGGAAACCCTTAAATATAAACAGGAGTCTTTTCTAGAAGAGTTCGATGCGCAAATGGTAGACTAATAGTAATACTAACACGATGAGGTGAACCAATTGAATAAGGTGATGCTATCCTTTAGCGGAGGAAAAGATTCGGTTTTAGCCCTTCATAAACTAATGAAAGAACCAAATTATGAGGTTTCCTATTTATTAATCACAATGAGTTCAGATTATAACAGAAGTAGCATACATGGTATTAGAGATGAGCTGATTGAAGCACAGGTTAAGGCTCTTAACGTTCCAGTAAAAAAGGTGTTTCTACCAGATCCTTGTCCAAATGAGGTGTACGAGGAAGCTATGAACGATGCCATGGATGAGGCTCTTCAAAGTGGTATCACTCATGTAGCCTTTGGCGATATCAACCTTAAAGACATTAGGGATTATCGCGAAAAACAACTTGAACCCTTGCCGGTCGATGTCATTTTCCCATTATGGGGACACCCCACGAATCATTTAATCGACGAATTTGTTGATTTAGGATTTAAAACTGTCATCACGACCATTGATCCTAACAAAGTTCCAGAAGCATTCTTAGGACAAGTAATAGATAAAAACCTATTAAATAAACTTCCTGATGGTGTTGATCCATGTGGAGAAAATGGTGAGTTTCATACATTTGTGTATGATGGACCATTGTTCAGAGAACCTGTGAAATATAAATTAAAAGATGACGTCGTTAAAGGGGAATTTTACTGGTATCGAGATTTTGACTTAAAATAAGATATCTTAAAATTAAAATTTTACCCTAACTACTATCATTATCCAATACCTTTTTTACTAAATAGGTCTAAGGTTACATTCACATCAACAATGTAATATCACTCACAAAAATTAGGCTATCTTAACTACATTTATCCTATTTCAAAGTTAGTTAGTCTAAAAAACGCCTAAATATCAATGTTTTCTAGCGAAGAAAAATATAACTCTAGTTATAATTGCAGTATGGTTATTTTTACCCGTTAAGTAAAAACTTAATATATAACCATACTATTTTATCATGTCCAATTATCAGAATATTGTTATAATTAACGCGAGCAGTTTATAAAGCAAGGTAGTGGTTGGCCCTTGTCCTGTCTTTGGCGAATAGGAACGATGAAAGGAGGGGTGTTCAGTGAAGTATTACGAAAGTATTTTTGTAATACTGGCGGTGATTGGTGGGCTGACAACTATGTCAGATACACCTGTGATCGTCTTGCCAATGGTCGTATTTGTTGGCAAAAAAGAAGCTGCCTTGCTTTTGGCGGAAGCAAGACAGCGCGTCACTTTTGCGTAATGGGTTTTCGTTAGCCACAACCCTTGTGGCATAAACTGCGGGAGGGGTAGAGAATTGATTTTTCAATTCCTACCCTCTACCCATTTTATACATCTCTATAGAGAATATAACCTTAAATTTAAGTTCTTAATCTCTTTTTATAACATTTCTGAATAAGTCTTACCTTGTAGGAAGTTGTAAAGGTAATCTGGTCCACCAGCTTTAGAGTCTGTACCTGACATATTGAAACCACCGAATGGGTGATAACCAACGATTGCTGCTGTACAACCACGGTTGAAGTATAGATTACCTACGTGGAAGTCCTCTTTAGCCATTTCGATGTGGTTACGGTTATTTGTAATAACAGCACCTGTTAGACCATAGTCTGTGTTGTTAGCGATATCTAGAGCTTCATTGAAGTCTTTTGCTTTAGTGAACGCAACAACTGGTCCGAAAATTTCCTCTTGCATAATTGTAGCTTCTGGGTCTACATCCGCAAAGATTGTAGGGTTAAGGAAGAATCCTTTAGAGTCATCTCCATCTCCACCTAATACAAGCTTACCTTCATTTTTACCTGTTTCAATGTAACCAGAGATCTTATCAAATGCACCCTTGTCTACTACAGGACCCATGAAGTAGTTCTTCTCAGTTGTGTTACCAACTGTGATGTCTTTAGTTAGTTCTGTAACACGCTCTAGTAAATCATCGTAAACGTCTTCATGTGCTACAACGCGAGAGCATGCTGAACATTTTTGACCTTGGAATCCGAATGCAGAGTTCATAATTGATTCTGCTGCTAATTCTAGGTCACTATCGTTATCAACGATAATCGTGTCTTTACCACCCATTTCAGCAACAACGCGTTTTAACCATTTTTGACCTGGTTGAACTTTTGCAGCTTTTTCATAGATTCCAACACCTACATCACGAGAACCTGTGAAACTGATGAAACGAGTTTTAGGGTGTTCAACTAAATAGTCACCGATTTCGCTTCCGCTACCAGGAATGTAGTTAATAACGCCTGCTGGCATACCTGCTTCTTCTAATACTTCCATTAACTTATATGCAATAACAGGTGTTGCACTTGCTGGTTTTAGTAATACTGTGTTACCTGTTACCATTGGTGAAACAGCTGTACCACACATGATAGCGAATAGGAAGTTCCAAGGAGAAACAACAAGGCCTACTCCTAATGGAATGTAACCAAAACGGTTATTTTCAACTGTACGGCTGTTAATTTCTTTACCTTCAGCAATTTCTAGCATTTGACGACCATAATACTCTAGGAAGTCAATACCTTCTGCGATATCTGCATCCGCTTCTTTCCACGGCTTACCGCCTTCATAAATAATCCATGCATTAAATTCAAATTTACGACGACGAACAATTGCCGCTGCACGGAATAGAATGTCCGCACGCATTTCTGGAGTTGATTTTCTCCACCACTCGAATGTTTCGTCGGCAACTTGCATAGCTTTTTCAGCTAATTCTTGATCAGCTTTTGATACATAACCAACTATTTCGTCTTTTTTAGCTGGGTTGAACGATTCAATCTTTCTATCTGTATAGATACGTTCTCCACCAATAATGAGTGGGTACTCTTGACCGAGTTCACTCTTTACTTGGCTAAGAGCTTCTTCCATTGCTTTTTTGTTTTCTTCAACTGTAAAATCTGTGAATGGTTCGTGACGATATGGTTGTACCATATTAAAGCCTCCTTAAATCGTTTTTGACCGCTATTGTAGCGCTTCCATTGTCTATTCTAAACGAAATATGGCAGTCAATCAAATCAAAAATTTTAGATTATTCGTAAATGTGTACACTCGGATCATTTTGGCCAGCTTTACGATAGATTAACGCCTCTTGTTGGCTAGCTGATTCAACAGTAATCTCAACATCATAATCACTAGGGAAATATTCAATTAATAAACTATATAAATGTTGAGAAAATGCGACAACTTCTTGTTGACCGTAAAATTCAATCGGAATGTTGATCGACATTTTTCGTAATTCGTCACCTTCATAAAAACCTCGTCCAATTACACCTGTGTAATTTGGGAAAAAGTTCTGAACTTCTTGAGTAAATTCATTCATCAGCTCATATTGATCATAATAATCTCTTTCGGCTTCATCAGAAGGAAATAACACATGATTTTCATTAATACCGTCCCATCCTTCAACAGATGTTGATAATGGTTCTACGACCGTTTTGGCAACGAAGTTACCAGGTACAATCGCATTACTACTGTTCTCTCTATATAACGCAACCATTACTGGTACACCTTCTAATTCCTCAATATCTCTTATTCTTTCTAAAAGTGAGTCAGCTACCTCTTTCCCTTCTTCTAACATTTCATCATAGCTAATGTCGACTGAATAAGATGGCCCACCTATTTCTGTTCTAAACCTATATTCAGATTTCAACGCGATTCCAATTGCTATACCGCCTAGTTCTACACGTTTATCTTCTGCTCGAACTAAATAATTGTGTTCTAAGACGTGAGAGAAGATCCTTGGATTTTCTTCATGATACTCGCGGTTAGGATTATCTTTATCTGGAGGATTTAATGAATCAATCCAGTCTAGGACTAACCCTTGGTCTAAATATTGCCCCTCCTGAAATAAGTAATCATCAGGATGAAATGTGTCTTTGGCGTGCCGTAATAGTCCAAGTTCCAATTCATCGACATCATAAGAATTGGATATCTGACTAGTAATCGTTCCTCTAGCTACACTTGGTTTATAAGGGACGATTGTTTGATAATCATCTTCATTGTAACGGTTCGGTATAATTTGTGTGACTTCTTCTTCCTCTTGTTGTTGTTCTTCTTCCTCTTGCACAACCTCCTCATCAGACTCATATTGAGGTGTACATGCAGATACGATAAGAAGGAAGATTAATAATACTGCTAACTTCTTCATGTTTTCCACTCCCTATGCATCGAGTGCATCCATCAATTGTTGCTCATTCCAAACTTCAACGTCTAGTTTCTTCGCTTTATCAAGTTTCGAACCGGCATCTTCCCCCGCTATAAGGAGATCTGTTTTCTTACTAACGCTTCCTGTGACTTTCCCACCTAACGCTTCGATTCGTTCCTTCGCTTCACCACGTGATAATTGCTCAAGTTTCCCCGTTAAAACAATTGTTTTTTCAAAGAAAACTGAATCCGAGCTTACTTCAACGCTCATACCGAGATAATCCATGTTCAATCCCAATTCTTTTAACTCGTCAATTAGCTCTTGTACTTGTGGCTTATCAAAATATGTTGCAATGGACTCTGCCATCTTTGAACCAATTTCAGGTACTGCTTCTAATTCCTCTACAGATGCATCCATTAAATGGTCCATCGTTTTAAAATGTGACGCTAACGTATCCGCTGCCTTACTACCGACATAACGTATTCCGAGTCCAAATAACAATCGCTCAAGTGAATTTTCTTTAGAAGCATCAATGGCTGTTAATAAATTCGAAACTGATTTTTCACCCATTCGCTCAAGTTGAATTAAATCTTCATGGTTTAATTTATAAAGATCAGCTATGGTATGAATTAAGTCATTATCAAAAAGTTGTTCAATGACTTTCTCGCCAAGTCCATCAATATTCATTGCATTCCGCGATACAAAATGAATTAGACCTTCTTTTAACTGAGCTTCGCAATTCGGATTTAAACAACGATAAGCAACTTCATCATCGACTTTCTCAATCTTGCTACCACAAACAGGACAGTTTTCAGGCATTCTAAAAACTTTCTCATCTCCAGTGCGTTCTTCATCAACGACACGCACCACTTCAGGGATAATGTCACCTGCCTTTTTAATAACAACCGTGTCACCAATACGGATATCTTTTTCAATAATTAAATCTTCATTGTGTAAGGACGCTCTAGAGACCGTTGTGCCCGCCACTTGTACTGGTTCTAAAATCGCTGTTGGTGTAATGGCACCTGTTCGGCCGACACTTAACTCAATCTCATAAAGCTTTGTCACTGCCTCTTCTGCTGGAAACTTATAAGCAATGGCCCAGCGTGGACTTTTAGCAGTAAATCCGAGCTCTTCTTGCTGATCGATTGAGTCAACTTTAATGACAATTCCATCGATTTCATAATCTAATTCACTACGCTTTAACGTCCATTCTTCTGTGTATTTAATAACATCTTCAATGCTATCAAACGTACGAGTTTCTGGGTTTGTTTTGAAGCCAAGCTTTTTCAAGTATTCTAAACGCTCACTATGGCTACCGATCGAACCTGCTTCCCATTTTCCTACACTATAGACAAACATACTTAAATTACGTTTAGCGGCAATCTTTGGATCGAGTTGACGTAACGATCCTGCCGCGGCGTTTCTTGGGTTAGCGAAAACTTCTAACCCCTCAGCTTCACGGGCTTCATTTAACGCAAGAAATGATCGCTTTGGCATATAAGCTTCCCCACGAACTTCAATCGTTTCGTTTTCTTTGATTTTTAGCGGAATACTTTTAATTGTTTTTAAGTTATTCGTGATGTCCTCACCAGTCTTACCGTCACCACGAGTTGCACCTCTAACGAACTTACCATCCTCATAAGTTAGAGAAACAGCAAGTCCATCTATTTTAAGCTCACACACATAACGATAATTGTTTACCTGCTCACGAATTCGTCGGTCAAAATCGCGTAAATCCTCTTCACCAAACGCATTACCGAGACTTAGCATTGGAACTTCATGGTCCACTTTCACAAATTTATCTAACGGCTCTCCCCCAACGCGCTGACTTGGAGAATCATCCGTTAATAAGTCTGGAAACTGTGTTTCAAGCTCTATTAGTTCATGAAGCTTTTTGTCATAGACATGGTCAGGCACAGATGGGTCATCTAATACGTGATATTCATAGTTATATTGATGTAGTTCATCTTTAAGTTCTTCAATTTTCTTCGTAGCTTCTTCACGATTCATGAAAGGCCACCTCTTTTATTCGATTTTATTCACAGGAGCAAAGTTGGCTAACAACCGCTTAACGCCGACTGGTGATGGAAACGCGATGTCTAACTCTTGGTTATCCCCTTCACCTACAACCTTCACAATGGTACCGACTCCCCACTTCTTGTGCTCAACTTTATCACCAGGAGACCAGTCTTGTGGTGTTGATGGCTTCGGATTAATCTTCTTAGCTCGGCGTTTAGGTTTTGGTTGTACTTCTTTAGATGACAGCTGATTTATTGCTTGATCAAAGCTACCACCAGCTTGGAACGTCATATTACTTAACGTTCCTTCTCGCTCCATTAATTCTTCTGGAATCTCATCGATAAATCGACTACGTTGGTTGCTTTGGCGACGTCCAAAGAACGTACGCGATGAAGCGTAAGTGATATAAAGAAGCTGTTCAGCACGTGTGATTCCAACATATGCCAATCGACGTTCTTCTTCCATTTCCTCTTCATCAAATAACGAACGACTATGAGGGAAGATATTTTCTTCTAATCCTATTAAAAAGACAATTGGAAATTCTAGACCTTTTGCTGAGTGTAACGTCATTAGCGTAACCTTGTTATCCGTCTCTTCATCCGTTGAATCCAGGTCTGACACCAGTGCTAAGTCAGTAAGAAACGCAATGAGTGATTGGTCCTCTTCGTTCGTCTCCTCGAATTGTTTTGTTACGGTTTTGAACTCATCTAGATTCTCTAACCGGCCCTGAGCTTCTAATGATTTATCTTTATTTAACTCCTCTTCGTAACCAGAGCGTGTTAACACTTCTTGGACAAGCTCTGTGACAGTTAAAAATTCCTGCTGCTTACGCCACTGCTCAATTAACGTTCTGAAGTTATGAAGTTGATTGACAGCTTTCTTTGAGATACCGGTAAAATCAGATTCTAATATAGCATCATAAAGCGATTGATCGCTCATTTCCGCATGCATTTGTAGTTTTTCAACTGACGTTTTTCCAATTCCACGCTTCGGGACGTTAACGACACGTAAAAAACTAATATCATCATGTGGATTGGCAATTAACCTTAAGTAAGCTAACAAATCCTTAATCTCTTTACGATCATAGAACTTAGTGCCGCCAATAATTTGATAAGGGATGTTAGACTTCATTAGAACATCCTCCATAGCACGTGACTGAGCGTTCGTACGATAAAGAATGGCAAAATCACGATAATCGCGCTTACCTTCATCTATAATTTCTTGTATTTGATCAATAATGTACCGGGCTTCTTGGCGCTCATCATATGCTTCGTATAGACGAATTTTAGTTCCATCAGGGTTGTCCGTCCATAAATGCTTTGGCTTTCTAGATGTATTCTGCTCAATCACTGTATTGGCCGCATCAAGAATTGTTTTCGTTGAACGGTAGTTTTGTTCCAACAGAATAACTTTGGCATTCGGATAATCTTCTTCAAACGATAAAATGTTATAAATATCTGCGCCGCGCCATTTATAAATCGACTGATCAGAGTCACCTACAACACATAAGTTTTTAAACCGGGAAGCTAATAACTTGACTAGCTGATATTGGGCACGGTTCGTATCCTGATACTCATCGACATGTATGTATTGAAATCGGTTCTGATAAAATTTTAATGTCTCAGGCACACGATCAAATAAATGGAACGTCTCCATGATGAGACCGTCAAAATCAAGTGCTTGGTTTTTCCTTAAAATAGCTTGATACGTTTCATATAACTGGGCAATGACTTCTTCATAATAATTGTTCGCTTCATTTTTAAGTTGTTGAGGTGTTTTGAGTTGGTTTTTTGCACCACTAATCGCGAATAAAACAGACTTTGGATCGTACTGTTTCGAATCAACATTATTCATTCGGAGAGATTCTTTTACTGCTTGAAGTTGGTCTGTCATGTCATAGATGGCAAAGTTTCGGTCAATACCAATTCGGTCACCGTCACGGCGTAAAATCCTAACACATAACGAGTGGAATGTTGACATAATAATGTCCTTTGCATCATCCCCGACTAGACGCTCAACACGGTCTTTCATCTCGCGTGCTGCTTTATTCGTAAATGTAATCGCTAATATGTTGTATGGATTCACATCTTTTTCTGCAAGTAAGTAAGCAATACGGTGTGTTAATACTCTCGTCTTACCACTACCTGCACCGGCCATAATGAGTAATGGCCCTTCTGTATGTTGAACCGCTTCTTGTTGCGGTTGATTCATGCCACTTAATATTTCATTGGCTGTTAAACTCAACTTAGACCCACCTTTATTTCGAATTCACTTTTTTGACAGCATGTACCGTTCGGAGTGCTGCTTTTATATCGTCATAAATGACATTGCCGACAACGACAATGTCAGAACGCTCAGCCATTTCTGTTGCTTGTTCTTTAGTGGTAATGCCACCACCATAGATTAACACAGCCTCATCTAGGGCATCATGAACATTTTTAACTAATTTAGGGTCCCCATAGGTACCGCTGTATTCTAAATAGACAAATGGAAGACGCATTAACTTTTCAGCTGTCTGAGCATAAGCCACAACATCTTCTTCATCTAATCGAATTGAATTAGTATATTGATAAGCTTTTGAATCTGGGTTCAGCATTATGTACCCTTCAGTTAATAGTTCTTCCCAATCAATGAACTCACCATAAGCTTTGACAGCTTCCTGGTGTAATCCTACAATCCATTTACGGTCTTCACTATTTAACACCATTGGAATGAAATAAAAGTCAAAACCAGGTGTTACGGACTCTATATTGGATACTTCTAAAATGCACGGAACTGTAAAACGTCTTACACGCGCAAGCATGTTCAGCACGTCATCTAACGTCACATCATCTGTTCCACCAACGATAATCGCATCTGTGCCAGATTCACAAAGCGCTTCTAGATCATCATCGGAAATTTTTTTGTTCGGATCAAGCTTAAATATGTGTCTCCATTGTCGATAATCTTCAATCACGATTAATTCCTCCAACTGACTTCTTCGCCTTCTCATTATATCAGAAATTAACCAGGAGTTTGAGAGTTTCATCCCTCGTTATAAAGTGTTAATTTTTTGTTAATATGAATGAAGGGATTTTAGGCTTTATTATCAGATTAATAAAGTATAAACGGGCGCTTTAGCTTTTCTTTAAACACTTCATAAAAGTTGAGAAACGTGGTACAATATGCTAATATAAGATATCAATTACATAAAACGTTGAAGGGTTAATAGTAGCTAAGCTCGATGCTACAAGCGATTCAGGGATAGTGTGAGCCTGAAAGTATGGTTTAGTGAAACGGCGACCTGGAGTTTTCGTTCTGAAAGAGGGCATGTGTGTAAATGCGTGTCAATCAGGGTGGAACCGCGGGAGGTCTACTCTCGTCCCTGGGCTGATTAAGGCCCAAGTGGACGAGAGTTTTTTAGTTAAATGTTCAAATATGAGCTACAGGCGGACGCTTTCCGCGGGCACGGCTTCAACTTCTCCGAACTCGTACAACTCGTTCGGAGTGATTTTCAGCTCGTGCTGTTCCCGCAGGAGTCGCCGCCTTTCGCCCATCCCCACTTTCAAACTAACTTAAATTAATAATTAAAAAGGAGGCCAATTACAATGGCAAAAGATATGGAGCAATTAGTGAATCACGCTAAGCATCGTGGATTTGTTTTTCAAGGCTCAGAAATCTATGGTGGCCTAGCGAACACTTGGGATTACGGCCCATTAGGTGTTGAAGTGAAGAAAAACTTAAAAGACGCATGGTGGAAAAAATTCGTCCAACAGTCACCATACAACGTCGGCCTAGACGCAGCTATTCTAATGAACCCAAAAACGTGGGAAGCATCTGGTCACTTAGGTAACTTTAACGACCCAATGATTGATTGTAAAGATTGTAAGTCACGTCACCGCGCTGACCATCTAATCGAAAATCATTTTGAAGCAAAAGGCGAAGAACGTGTTGTCGACGGATTACCTTTTGACGAATTAGAAAAAATCATCCAAGAAGAAGGTATTACGTGCCCGAACTGTGGCTCAAGCAATTTCACAGACATTCGTCAGTTCAACTTAATGTTCAAAACTCACCAAGGCGTCACAGAAGATTCTTCAGACGAAATTTACATGCGTCCTGAAACAGCGCAAGGTATTTTCGTCAACTTTAAAAATGTTCAACGCTCTATGCGTAAGAAGCTGCCTTTCGGTATTGCGCAAATCGGTAAAAGTTTCCGTAACGAAATTACACCTGGCAACTTCATTTTCCGTACGCGTGAGTTCGAACAAATGGAGATGGAATTTTTCTGTAAACCAGGAGAAGAGATGGAATGGTATAACTATTGGTTAGACTTCTGTCACAACTGGTTAACGGATTTAGGGTTAGACAATGACAGAATTCGTCGCCGTGAACATGACGCAGACGAATTATCACACTATAGTAACGCTACAACTGATTTAGAGTATCAGTTCCCATTCGGCTGGGGCGAGCTATGGGGCATTGCGTCTCGTACAGATTACGACTTAAGTAAACATGCCGAGCACTCTGGAGAAGATATGCAGTATATTGATCAACAAACCAACGAACGCTATGTACCGTATGTTATCGAGCCAGCATTAGGCGCAGACCGTTTAGCGTTAGCCTTCTTATCTGATGCATATGAAGAAGAAGAGCTTGAAGATGGTTCGTCTCGTACAGTGATGAAATTCCACCCAGCGATTGCACCATTTAAAGCTGCGATCTTCCCGTTATCTAAAAAGCTAAGTGAAGAGGCTCAGGAAGTTTTCGCTGACTTATCTCAAGACTTCATGGTCGACTACGATGAATCAGGTTCGATCGGTAAACGTTACCGCCGCCACGATGAAATCGGAACGCCATTCTGTATTACGTATGACTTCGATTCAAAAGAAGATGGTCAAGTAACCGTGCGGGACCGTGACACGATGGAACAAAAACGTATGCCAATTTCTGAACTAAAAACTTTCTTACAAGACAAAGTGAAATACTAAACTCTAAAGCCTCTACATCAAGTAGGGGCTTTAAGTATACGGAGGAATCATGATGAAAGCACGTCTATCGGATTGGCTGTGGGTAGGCTTAGGTGGTGCTATAGGGACACTAGCTAGAGGAGGTATCACTGAATTTTTTAGCTTTTCCGCTTTCCCAACAGGCACCTTAATCGTCAATTTAGTCGGAAGTTTACTTTTAGGAGGTTTTACAGCCTACTTATATTTTAAGAAAAACAATACTTTGCACTTATTATTTGGCGTCGGATTTTGTGGATCTTTTACAACCATGTCGATGTTCGCAGCCGATGCCACTCTGTTGTTAGAGAGCTCTGGCGGCCAATTTTTGGCGTATGCTCTAGCTTCAGTAATTGGTGGTATTTTATTAGCCATGCTGGGCTTTTGGATTATTAAAAACCTATACGAAAGGGGCCAAACAGCATGAACCTATTGATTTTAGCCCTAGGCGGCACACTTGGAGCGATTAGTCGTTTTGAAGTTGTCAACTTGTTCGAGAAAAAGCACCCCTTCCCTTTTTCGACACTTGTTGTCAACCTAATCGGCTCAGCACTTCTCGGCATTGTCATGGCCATTTTCGTAGAAACTCAATATGTCTTTACGTTTTTCGCTATCGGCTTTCTTGGTGCGTTTACAACCTTTTCTACCTTCAGCGTTGAGTCCATAAAGCTCATTCAGGAACAACAATGGATTACCTTCATATTATATCTCACCACTACTATTCTAGGCTCAATCCTAGCCTTCACCCTTACATTTTTACTATTTTAAGCAAAACACTTACCACCTTGGGTGAAGTGTGTTATTATTTATTTATAATTATTATAAAGTAATAACTTTTACAATTAAGTGTTTACCTGCAAGTTTTTCAGATTTAGCTGCAGGTTTTAATGAATTACCTGCAGGTTATTTGAATTTACCTGTATGTTTTCTTAATTTACCTGCAGGTTTTTCGAATTTAGCTGCATGTCCTTGACTTTTACCTGCAGGTTTTGTCACTCACACATAAATTGGAGGGGAATGTGATGGAATTATCCAATACGTATAAACAACCATTTTTAGAGAAAATATCCGTTCATAAAGAGCTCGTTTTTGCTATTGTTGGTGGACTTTTACTATTACTTGCTTACTTAAGTGAAATGAATCAAGCAAATGGCATTTGGGTAGCCATGCTTTATACTCTCGCCTACATAATAGGCGGATACTATAAAGCAAAAGAAGGCATTGAAGACCTCATTTATGATAGAAGCTTAAACGTTGAAATTTTAATGATCATAGCAGCTGTTGGAGCTGCATCAATTGGTTATTGGCATGAGGGTGCTATCCTGATTTTCATCTTTTCATTAAGTGGAGCGCTGGAAACTTACTCTCTACAAAAAAGTGAAAAAGATCTATCCAAACTTATTAAACTAGCACCAGAAGAAGCAAACCTAATAACCGAGCATGATACAGTCACGCCAGTTCGGGTAAGCCAGCTTAAAATAGGAGATAGAATTTTAATTAGAAATGGTGAGCGTGTCCCTGCAGATGGAAAAATTATGAGCGGGATCACATCCATTGATGAGTCTACGATTACAGGTGAATCGATGCCTGTCAATAAAGACGTTGGGGATGAGGTGTTTAACGGGACAATGAACGGAAGTGGTTCAATTGTTGTTGAAGTGACTAAAAAGGATGAAGATTCGCTATTTCAAAAGATGATTCGTCTTGTTGAAGAAGCTAAAGGAAATCGCCCTCCTTCTCAACAATTGATAGAAAAAATTGAAGGCCCGTATGTTGTGACTGTATTACTCGTCGTATCACTCATGCTCGTCATACCACCATTCGCTTTTGATTGGAGTTTTGACCAAACCTTTTACCGAGCCATGGTGTTACTAGTAGTTGCATCACCTTGCGCAGTCGTCGCCTCCATCATGCCTGCCTTATTATCCGCAATCAGTTCAGGAGCAAGAAATGGCGTCTTAATGAAAGGCGGCACCTATTTAGAACAGCTATCTAAAGTTAAAGCTGTTGCTTTTGATAAGACAGGAACGATTACAAAAGGCGAGCCGGAGGTTACGGACTTTGAAACTGTAATAGATGACGAAGACATTTTACAAAACATCCTAGCGATTGAAAAACAGTCGAGTCACCCATTAGCACGTGCGATCGTCTCATTTGCTGAAGCTGGTGATAGTACTGGGCAAGTTTCTGTACAGTCAACTGAAGACTTACCTGGCCAAGGAGTTAGAGCTATGATTGGCGAAAGTGTATGGATGCTCGGAAACGAACGACTTATTGAGAAGGTGGATGTTTTTCCAGATGTATTACGTAAAAAACGTGAATTACTTCAAAGTGAAGGCAAAACTGTTGTCTATGTGGCTAAAGATGATAAGTTGGTTGCTGTAATTGGCGTCAAAGACCAAATTAGACCAGAAGCCAAGGCACTCATTCAATTTTTAAATCAACAAGGTGTTAAAACAATCATGATTACTGGTGACCATGAACAGACTGCCGCCTCAATTGGTCATGAAGCTGGTTTGACCGAATGGATTTCGGAATGTTTACCAGAGGAGAAGGTTTTACAAGTTGAAAAACTTAGAGAAGCTTACGGGTCTGTCGCCATGGTCGGCGATGGTGTAAATGACGCACCTGCTATAGCGAAAGCCGATATTGGAATCGCAATGGGCAATGGAACAGACGTTGCGATTGAAACATCGGACTTAGTCTTGATGAACAGCGAACTTCACAAAATTGAACGTTCTTACAAACTATCAACAAAACTGAACCGAATCATTAAACAAAATCTCATATTTTCAATTGCTGTTATTATACTATTAATCACAGCTAACTTTGCCCAAAACTTAACACTTCCACTAGGCGTCATCGGCCACGAAGGCAGTACAATTCTC
Organism: Piscibacillus sp. B03; assembly: GCF_052246295.1. Taxonomy (NCBI): domain Bacteria; kingdom Bacillati; phylum Bacillota; class Bacilli; order Caryophanales; family Bacillaceae; genus Piscibacillus; species Piscibacillus sp. B03. Next base: position 151,726 of record NZ_JBQQCO010000004.1, read on the forward strand.
GTGATCTTGAATGGTCTTCGTCTACTAAAAGGGTAATCGGGAGGAACCTCTTGCGTGAGGTTCTTTTTTATATGATGTTTGTGTAAGATAAACATAAAGTTTAAAGGAACTAACAAATAAAGTACTGTAGGTTTAGTGATCTAATTATGAAAATGCTTAGATAATAAAAAGGCGGTGATTGAAATAACGAGCTTAATAGCCGGATATGGTCTGGATAAGCGTGGTTACATTATAAGTGATGTTAGTAAAGATAAAATTAATGAGGTTTTTAACCGGGCGTTAAAAAGGTTAGAAACAGCTTCTCATGAAGAAGACTTTATAACATATACACAGAATTTCGCTCGTAAACTCATTCGAACATATTATTCAATGGTGATGGCGCGTTCCCAAATTTGGACCACACGCCTCCACGAACAGGCTGAAGTCTTCCTTATTTACTTCACTGAGAAAGAACCAATCGTACGAACTCTCCTAGAGTGGGTAGATCAACCACCAAAGGATTTTAATGTTGTATATGAGTTGTTTAAACGTGAAGGAGAATGGGCTAGTGCGAATTTTATTAATGAAGCTCAATTTCATTAAGGGTTCATAAAAAGCTTTGGCCCTGCCCAAGCTTTTTTGTGTTTGATTAAATCAATAAATTAATAGTAAACTCGTAATTTTATTCAATAACTTTTTATTGATAAACGATAAATTTTATAATAAAATATAATTATTAACACAAGTGAGGTGCTCTTATGAGAAATGGATCAACGTTGTTTTTAAGATTAGCTGTTATTCTCATCGGTCTTCCGATTTTAGCTTTGTGTATTTTCTTAGTACCAAAGATAGGTGAGTTTGCAGCTGAGCTTTATCCTGAAATGTCATACATTAAATATTTAATCATGCTATTATTTTATACTACGGCTATCCCTTTCTATTATGCTTTGTATCAAGCTTTCAAACTGTTAAACTATATTGATAAGAATAAAGCTTTCTCCGAGTTATCTGTGAAAGCCTTGAAGTTGATTAAGTACTGTGCCATTTCGATTAGTGGATTGTATGCGATTGGCATGCCGCTTTTTTATCTAATAGCGGAAAGAGACGATGCGCCCGGCATTATCCTAATAGGAATGATTATTATTTTTGCTTCAATGGTGGTTGCCGTGTTCGCGGCTCTATTACAAAAATTATTACATGAAGCTTTTTATATTAAATCTGAGAACGAGCTAACGGTTTGAGGTGAAAAACATGGCGATTATAATCAATATCGATGTCATGCTAGCGAAAAGGAAAATGAGTGTAACAGAACTATCTGAACGAGTAGGGATTACGATGGCGAACCTATCGATTTTGAAAAACGGTAAAGCAAAAGCAGTGCGTTTTTCAACTTTAGAGGCAATCTGTAAAGCGCTAGATTGCCAGCCCGGGGATATATTAGAGTATCGTGACGATGAAGAAGCACCTGACCAGAAGGGATAAAATGTGTGGGGATTACATCAAAAAATGAAGACGAATATTGGGTGATAGTATATCACCTAGTATTCGTCTTATTTATGGTGGCGTCATCTGTTGCCCCACTTCTTATTTTATTTACCTAAGCTGAATTTCTTCACCACAGGCCGTAGCTAACTTTTGAACTCTTGAAAAGCCTTTTGAATCAGTTAGAAGTATCTGAACGGATTGAACCAATTAAATTATTCACCTTCAAAAATCGTGATGAGTGATGAATAAATAGTAAAAAGAATGCCAAACAAATAATGGATACAACTATTGCAAAAAATGGGCTGAACAACTCAGAGCTCGGATCCTTGCCTACTAAAAATAAGTTCACGAGCGAGAAGATAAACCCAAATGAGAAAACACCTAAAACGTGTTGGGTCACCCGGCTTTTCATAAAATCTTGTAAAGTTCGTGGAGAAAATTGCGTGCTATACGTAGATAAAACAACCATGATGGTAGAGAAGCTAATCGTTGTCATCGTTAGAATGGCTGTTACCATAGATCCATAAATCGTCTGAGTAACACTTTTTTCAGTTAAAAATATAGATGGAATATCGTTTTTTATGGCCGATAAAACCCATTGATCCATTAAACTGATAACTGCTACAGCTAATAATGATAACATGCTATATATGGCTGGTAGGAACCAGAAACTATCTCTTACATTAATCCAGATCTTGCCTTTATTCATTAGAAGTCCTTCTTTCTTGTCTTTGGCATAGTTAATTCATTCCCCTTCACAGCAGTTTTAAAAGTGCAATTTTTTCCTTTTTGAATATCATTAAATGAGTTTTGTCTAATATTTCAAAAAATCTTCTAGTAAAATTCAAATTTTGTCTAGTAAATTTGTGATTTTGTCTAGTAAAAGCAATGAATTGTCTAGTATACAAAAAAATGTCTAGTAAAATTGCACTTAAGGAAAGAGCGCGATGTCCCTTGACCCACTAGATAAAACTTAAAAGACAAGGATAAAAATGCTAACATAAGAAAAACCGGACGTAAAAACCACGTCCGGTCCTCTTTTGGGTTAGTGCTTACCTTTGAATGTATGCGTTTTACCTCTAACATCAATATATTCAACAGGATACATTTCTCCATTACATTGCTCAC